>JAFYPV010000018.1 GCA_017559935.1 Bacteroides sp.
GTCCGTTCGTATATCGGTTAGTACTCAAGATTTTCATTCTTGCAAGGGGGGTTCGATTCCCCCACGGACTACTAATAAGAAAAAAGAATAAAGAACAATTTAAAGATTAGTCGAGATGGCAAATCACAAATCATCAATCAAAAGAATTAGACAAGAAGAAAAGAGAAGACTTCACAACAGATATTACGCTAAGACAATGCGTAACGCTGTAAAGAAGCTCCGTAACACTCATGACAAAGCAGAAGCTGCTGCTATGTTCCCAGGTGTACAGAAGATGTTGGACAAGTTGGCTAAGCGCAACCTTATCCACAAGAACAAGGCTTCTAACTTGAAGTCAAAATTGGCTGCTCACATCAGCAAGCTCGCTTAAGTAAAGCTTAAGTCAACGATAAATAAGGCTGAATCTAAAAAAGATTCAGCCTTTTGTCGTATATTAAAACAAACTTATCGTAAGTTTTTTCTTATTTTTTACTCATCAAAAGGCCCTTAGTTAATACAATTTTTCGTATCTTTGGAAACAAAATAAATCGAACGTAAAAAGATGACTCAAGACGAAAAGATAAACGGCGAAAGTAACTATTCAGCCAGTAATATTCAGGTATTAGAAGGATTGGAAGCAGTGCGTAAACGCCCGGCCATGTACATTGGCGACATCAGCGAGAAGGGTTTGCATCACTTGGTTTATGAAGTGGTGGACAACTCTATCGACGAGGCATTGGCAGGCTACTGTGACCACATCGAAGTATTCATCAACGAAGACAATTCAATCACAGTACAAGATAACGGACGTGGTATCCCTGTAGACTTCCACGAAAAGGAACAGAAATCGGCTTTGGAAGTAGTAATGACCGTACTCCATGCCGGCGGTAAGTTCGACAAGGGCTCTTACAAGGTATCAGGTGGTCTTCATGGTGTGGGTGTATCGTGTGTAAACGCCCTCTCTACCCACATGACAACTAACGTATTCCGTAACGGTAAGGTATATCAGCAGGAATATTCTTGCGGTAAGCCATTGTACTCTGTAAAGGAAGTAGGCGAAAGCGATCGTACAGGTACTCGTCAGACATTCTGGCCAGATGCCGACATCTTCACAACTACTACCTACAAGTATGAAACCTTGCAGAACCGCTTGCGCGAATTGGCATACCTCAACAAGGGTATTACCATCTCATTGACCGACCTTCGCGATAAGGACGAAGAAGGCAATGCACGCACAGAAACTTTCCACTCGGAAGAAGGTGTGAAGGAATTCGTCCGTTTCCTCAACAATCAGCAGAACAACGCTCCACTGATTGACGATGTTATCTATTTGAACACCGAAAAGCAAGGTGTGCCTATCGAATGTGCCATCATGTACAATACCAGCTATCGCGAAAGCTTGTACTCGTACGTGAACAACATCAACACTATCGAAGGTGGTACACACGTGGTAGGTTTCCGTACAGCCTTAACTCGTGTTTTGAAGAAATATGCCGAAGAGAACAATGCTAAGGCCATCGAAAAGGCTAAGATTGAAATCCAAGGAGAAGACTTTCGCGAAGGTTTGGTAACTGTTATCTCCGTTAAGGTAGCAGAGCCTCAATTCGAAGGTCAGACCAAGACCAAGTTGGGTAATAGTGAAATCAGCGGTGCGGTAAATCAGGCCGTAGGTGAAGCTTTGACTAACTACTTGGAAGAACACCCAAAGGAAGCCAAGCAGATTGTAGACAAGGTTATCTTGGCTGCTACAGCCCGTATTGCAGCTCGTAAGGCTCGCGAAACCGTACAACGCAAGAGCCCAATGGGTGGTGGCGGTATGCCAGGTAAATTGGCCGACTGTTCAAGCCGTGTTCCACAAGAATGCGAATTGTTCCTTGTCGAGGGGGACTCTGCGGGTGGTTCAGCAAAGCAAGGCCGCAGCCGTGCAACCCAAGCTATCCTCCCATTGAGAGGTAAGATTTTGAACGTAGAAAAGGCCATGTGGCACAAGGCATTCGAAAGCGATGAAGTAAACAACATCATCACCGCTCTTGGCGTACGCTTTGGTGTAGATGGTGACGACGATAGCAAGAAAGCAAACATCGACAAGCTTCGTTATCACAAGGTAATTATCATGACCGATGCCGACGTCGATGGTGCACACATCGACACCCTTATCATGACACTCTTCTACCGCTATATGCCGGAAATCATTGAAGCTGGTCATCTTTATATTGCCAACCCACCACTCTACAAGTGCTCAAAGGGTAAGGTAAGTGAATATTGCTACAATGAAGAAGAACGTATAGCTTTCATCGAAAAGTATGCCGATGGCAACGAAGGTGGTATCCATACCCAACGATACAAAGGTTTGGGTGAAATGAATCCGGAACAATTGTGGGAAACAACCATGAATCCGGAAACTCGTATCCTCAAGCAAGTAACCATTGAAAACGCCGCGAATGTGGATTATATCTTCTCCATGCTGATGGGTGACGATGTAGCTCCAAGACGCGAGTTCATAGAGAAAAACGCAACGTATGCAAATATTGATGCGTAAATTGTTTCATAACTAATTTTTTAAATCCATCCTCACATCTTACACAGAGGTAGTCCCGAACCGCAAAGTTCGGGACTTTTTTATTTTATTCCTCAAATATTTCAAAAGAAAATCCTAACTTTGAAGTTGAAGAAAGAAACGAATCAAAATAACATAAAGCTATGAAACTCACTTTTCGTATAGAATACCGTACAGCATGGGGTGAAAACATTGGCGTCATGCTGCAAGGTCGAGAAAATCAACCCATTATGTTGGGGACAAACGACGGAGTTATGTGGGAAGGCGGAGCCGAAATGTTAGATGCTCCAGCGGGTGTTCCCCTAACCTATCGGTATGGCGTTTTCTTGGACGGACAATGTAGTCGACGCGAAAGCGGAACAATGGCGCATATCTTCTGTCCAAGCAAGAAACGAAACAGCCATTATATCCTAAACGACGCATGGAAAGACCTTCCTGCAAATGCTCATTTATATAGCTCTGCATTCAGCGGAAACTACACATTAGATACAGCTCCGAAAGACAAGTGTTCGGGCGAAGGAGACATCGTGTTCCGTGCTCTTTGTCCTTGTCTTCGTCATCGTAAGCAGATTTTAGGTATCTGCGGACGCAACAAGGCCTTGGGATATTGGGTACCAAGCCGTTTTGTCCGCATGGAAGAAATACAACCAAACGAATGGGTAGCCACACTCCCTATCAAGGATCTTGACTTCCCATTGGAATACAAGTTCGTGGCTATCAATGCCGAAAATGGTGATGTGGAAGAATGGGAAGCAGGCGAAAACCGTCAGCTCCATATCGAGAATCTGCGTAAGGGGGAAATCTATTTGACCAACGAAATGGAAGTTCAATTCGCTTCCATGTCACGCAAAATTGCCGGTACAGCCATTCCAGTCTTTTCACTTCGTAGTGAAGGAAGTTATGGTGTGGGCGATTTCGGTGACTTGAAGAAATTGGTAGATTGGGCCGTACAAACCCATCAACAAGCTATCCAGATTCTTCCAATCAACGATACCACCATTTCAAATACTTGGATGGATTCTTATCCATATAATAGCATCTCTATCTATGCATTCCACCCGATGTACATCGACTTGCGTCAATTGGGTAAGATGAAAGACAAGGAAGCTGCTGCAGAATTCGAGCAAAAACGCCTCGAATTGAACGCTTTAGCACAAGTTGACTATGAAGGTGTAAACAATGCTAAACGTGAATACATCCGTTTGATGTTCCAACAAACCGGAAAGAAAGTCTTGGCATCTACTGAATTCAAAGAGTTCTTTAAAGAAAACGAACATTGGCTTTTGCCTTATGCAGCATTCTCTTACCTCAGAGACCAATATGGCACTCCTAACTTCAGCCAATGGCCAGAGCATCAGACTTACAATGCGAGGGAAATTGCAGCCATGTGTGCACCGGAAAGTGCATGTTATGAAAGCATTGCCTACTACTATTATGTACAATATAACCTCCATATCCAATTATTGGAAGCCGGTAACTATGCTCGTCAGAAAGGCATCATCTTCAAGGGTGACATTCCTATCGGTATCAGCCGAAATAGCGTGGAAGCATGGATTGAACCATATTACTTCAATATGAATGGACAGGCAGGTGCACCACCAGATGCATTTGCAGCCAATGGCCAGAACTGGGGCTTCCCAACTTATAATTGGGATGTAATGGAACAAGATAACTACCAATGGTGGCAGAAGCGTTTCCGCAAGATGGCTGAATACTTTACAGCTTATCGCATCGACCATATCTTGGGTTTCTTCCGCATTTGGGAAATCCCAATGCACTCCGTACATGGTTTGCTCGGACAATTCGTTCCAGCATTACCTATGAGTGTGGACGAAATACAGAACTTCGGTCTGAAGTTCCGCAAGGATTTCATGACCCGTCCATTTATCAACGATGAAATTCTGACTGAACTTTTCGGAGAAAAAGCCGAATGGGTGAAAGAGAATTTCTTACAAGAGAACCAAGAAGGCATTTGGGAAATGCGTCCTGAATTCGATACACAACGTAAAATAGAAGCTTGGTTTGCAGGTAAAGATGATGAAGAAAGTATTGCTATCCGTGAAAATATTTATTCACTTATAAGCAACGTCTTGTTCATCGCCGATAAAAAGAATCCAATCACTTACCATCCTCGCATCAGTATTCAGAACGACTTCATTTACAGATATCTGAGTGATGAAGAAAAGGATGCTTTCAACCGTTTGTACAACCATTATTACTACCAACGCCACAACCAATTCTGGTATCACGAAGCCATGAAGAAGCTTCCTATTCTTACCCAATGCACACCGATGTTGGTTTGTGGTGAAGACTTGGGTATGGTTCCGGATTGTGTACCTTGGGTAATGGAACAACTACAGATTCTGAGCCTCGAAATCCAACGCATGCCGAAGGGCCAATGGCAAGAATTTGGTTATTTACCGAACTATCCTTTGAGTTCTGTCTGCACCATTTCTACACACGACATGACAACCTTGCGCGGATGGTGGGAAGAAGATCCAGAATCTACTGCCCGCTATTATAACCAAGTATTGGGACAATGGGGTGAAGTACCAGAAGCTGCACCAGGTTGGGTTTGCGAAGAAATCGTACGCCAACATTTGCAAAGCCCATCATTGTTATGTATCCTTCCACTTCAAGATTGGATGTCTATCGATGAAGAGTTGCGTTACCCAGATGTGAATGCTGAACGAATCAACGTACCGGCCAATGCACATCATTGCTGGTGCTATCGAATGCATCTCACATTAGAAGAACTGACGAAAAAGAAGAACTTCAACAAGCAAATAACAGAAATGATAGACGAATCAGGAAGATATTAATCTTCACAGAAAGAACCGTAGTACAACCCGACTACGGTTCTTTTATTTTAACACATCCCATCTTCTTAACCCTTTTTATTTAAGCACGACATACCAATTACAAAAAGAACTTATAATTCAAAACCAGAAAGAAGACATACAACTTACAGGCATTATATTTGCCGCACAAAAGACTGAACATCAACAATTAACTTAACCAAACATTATGAAGATGAAAGAAAAACTGATGATTGCCGCATTGGCATTCATCCCGTTAGTAACCAATGCGCAAGAGAAGCTGACATCGCCAGATGGCAATCTGAGCATGACATTCTCCCTTAACAAAGAAGGAATCCCCATGTACGATCTTTCGTATAAGAACAAAGAAGTAATCAAGCCCAGCAAGATGGGGCTGGAACTTGTCACAGAAGACCCGGAAAAGCAAACCACTTTCGAATGGACAGCCGAAAGAAAGAGTCAAAAGGAGTTGGATACAAAAGCCGATCTCTACTCCGGATTCATTGTAAAGGATGTTCAAACATCCACTTTCGATGAAAGCTGGACACCGGTTTGGGGAGAAGAAAGCAGTATCCGAAATCATTACAATGAAATCGCTGTGACTTTGGAGCAACCCAAAAACGACCGCTTCATCGTTATCCGTTTCCGCCTGTTCGATGACGGTCTGGGATTCCGTTATGAATTTCCTAAACAACCTAACTTGAACCACTTCGTCATCTTGGAAGAACGAAGCCAATTTGCCATGACTGGCGACCACACCGCTTTCTGGATTCCTGGAGACTATGACACACAAGAGTACGATTATACCACATCGCGTTTGTCAGAGATCAGAGGTAAGATGGATAAGGCCATTACTCCTAACTCCTCACAAACACCCTTCTCACCAACGGGCGTACAGACTTCCTTATTGATGAAAACAGACGATGGTTTGTATATCAACCTGCACGAAGCAGCGCTGATAGATTACTCTTGTATGCACTTGAACCTAGACGATAAGAACCTGATTTTTGAAAGCTGGTTGACACCAGATGCACAAGGAAACAAGGGATACATGCAAACACCTTGCCACACACCTTGGCGAACCATTATTGTAGCTGATGATGCCCGTAACCTGCTGGCTTCGCGCATAACATTGAATCTGAACGACCCGTGCCAGATTGAAGACACTTCATGGATTAAGCCTGTGAAATACATCGGAGTATGGTGGGATATGATTACAGGCAAAGGTTCATGGGCCTATACTGATGAGACCTCCGGCATCAAGTTAGGACAAACCGACTACACCAAAACTCAATCTAATGGCAAACACTCCGCTAACACAGAAAATGTGAAACGTTACATCGACTTTGCTGCTGAACATGGTTTCGACCAAGTGTTGGTGGAAGGATGGAATGAAGGTTGGGAAGACTGGTTTGGAAAAAGTAAAGAATATGTATTCGATTTCGTGACGCCCTATCCCGATTTCGATGTAAAGGAACTGAAGGAATATGCCGCATCAAAAGGTGTCAAACTGATGATGCATCATGAAACATCTGCTTCCGCACGCAACTATGAACGCCACATGGATAAGGCTTATCAATTTATGGTAGATAATGGATACAATGCTGTAAAAAGTGGATACGTGGGCGACATCATTCCACGTGGCGAACATCATTATGGACAATGGATGAACAACCATTATTTATATGCCGTGAAGAAAGCAGCCGACAAAGGAATCATGGTCAATGCTCACGAAGCAGTCCGTCCGACTGGCATTTGCCGTACCTATCCGAACTTGATAGGTAACGAATCGGCACGTGGTACAGAGTATGAATCATTCGGCGGGAACAATGTGGATCATACCACCATCTTACCTTTCACTCGTTTGGTAGGAGGGCCAATGGACTACACTCCGGGTATCTTTGAAATGGATTGTACGAAGATGAATCCAAACAACCATTCACGAGTACGTTCTACCTTGGCTCGCCAGTTGGCGCTCTATGTTACGATGTACAGTCCTCTTCAAATGGCCGCAGACATTCCTGAAAATTATGAACGTTTCATGGATGCCTTCCAATTCATTAAAGATGTGCCTGTAGATTGGGACAAGACCATCTACTTGGAAGCAGAGCCAGGTGATTATTTGACTATCGCACGTAAAGAAAAAGGAAAAGACAATTGGTTCGTAGGATGCACAGCCGATGAAAACGGACACGATTCGGTACTTACCTTCGACTTCCTCCAACCGGGAAAGAAGTACATCGCTACCATCTATGCCGATGCGAAGGATGCCAGTTGGGACAAGAATCCACAAGCCTACACCATTACACAGAAAACCTTAACCAACAAGAGCAAACTGAATTTGCATGCAGCAAGTGGAGGTGGTTATGCCATTAGCATCAAAGAAATGAAAAACTAACCATTATTTAATAAGGTGGATGCCCCTCAAAAGACATTCACCTTATTTATTATTATTTATTCCCCGTACGGAGTAATCGTGGTCGAAACCACATTCGACACCAATGGAGAGACATCCGCAGATAATCTTGAAACCAATCGGAATATAACTTTTGTTGGTGTCACTTCTTGCCCATTGTTACTTATCAGTTTCAACATGGCCTGATTCAAGTCGCCAACCGAAATGGTATAGATACTGTCAGTTTTGGTCGATGCCAAAGTCACAGGATTAGCAAAACCATGATTAGACAAATCCATTTGTAAATCGGTAGTAACCGAAGCCGGATAATTGACTTGCGAGCGAGTCCATGTAAAGCGGATAGCCGGGTCGTTACTTTTTTCCTCCTCAAGCACATAACTTGCTTGTAACGGAGCCAATTTAGCCGATTGGGAAAGTGCTTCTTGATAATGCACTTTCTCCAAATCGCTCTCGCAAGCTCCGGTCAACATCAATGCCGACATGGCACCTAAGTAAATATATTTCTTCATAACATTCTTCTTAATATCCTTCATTCTGATGCAAATTACCATTCACGCTGAGGTCTGTTGTTGGAATCGGGAAGACATTATACCGCTTATCTACTCCCACTCCAGTAAGCACACCTCCTTTAAATGTCCATAGATAGTTGGCAGAAGTATACAATCCGAAACGGATCAAGTCCGTTCTTCGCACACCTTCCCAATAAAGCTCCCTACAACGTTCGTTCAGGATATTCTGATAGCCATTCTCTGTCAACCAAGCCTCTGTTATGCCATGAACATTATCACCATAAGCACGACTTCGAAGTGCATTGATATAGTTTACCGCCGTTGCTAAGCTACCACCTTGTCCTCCACGAGCTACCGCCTCAGCATACATCAAATAGATATCGCCCAAACGGAACATTGGAAAGTCTGTATCCGGGAAAGTGGTATTGCTACCACCTTGTCCGTCGCTCTTCAAATTGGTATACTTGTACACAGCCCACCCTTCGGTGGTAAATGTACCGGTCACCGACGTTGTAATGTAAACGCTTCGGTGTTTATCATAAAAGATGCCGCGCCTATCCAAGATTTCATTCGCCTTTGGTGAGGCATTGTTCTGATAGTCGAATTTCAGCACCAATTCCGGTGTTCCTCGAGAGCCATCCCATCCTCCACCGATACCCGCAGGCACATCGGCAAACTCACTACTGCTTCGGGAACCCAAGATTACCGCAGCCATCCCATAACTTTGAGTCGTATTCCCATCAAATAGGATGGGGAAAATAATTTCCTTATTGGCACGAGGATTCTGTCCGTTGTCTGCCATAAAGAGTTCTGCATAGTTATCCGCCAAACTATAGCCAGCTGCAATAACCCGATTGCAGGCTGCAATACAATCCGTATATCGCTGTTCACCGGTATATACCTCTGCATTGAGGTACATCCGTGCCAACAACGCATCTACTACCGCTTGGTCTGCACGGCCGTATGTACCTTGTCGGGCTGCCGGAAGCTCAGTCTGGATTTCCAACAATTCATTTTCTATCCATGCAAACAAATCCTGACGAGACAATTGACTGGGAGCTATCGAATAGTTAGACTCCGTAATGAACGGAGGAATCCCAAACATATCCAATAAGGTATAGTAAGCCAATGCCCGACAAAAACGAGCCTCAGCTGCATACTGTGCCTTATCTACTCCATCGGGAGCATTAGGAATGTTTCTCAGAAACTCATTTGTCAAGGCCACGATGAACATACACCGCTGATACACCCCTTCTACCGGTTCACTCTTGGTCGTTCCCCATGTGATGCCGTTGATGTCCAGACACCAAGGATCACCCCATGAATTCTTCAGTTCATCGGTAGTCTGTTCCTGCAAGGTAAACCAACTACGGAACAGCACCGTATTACCGGCATCAAGCCCGGAGATATCCGAACCTCCTGCCCCATCCTGACCGGACAATGCCCAGACAGAATAAATCTTGAACAAGGCTTTCTGATAACTTTCCGCATCGGAATATACCCTATTGGCTGTAGATACCGTCGGATCCAATGGTTGTACATCCAAGTCGCTGGTACATCCTGCCATACCCAATAGGCAAGCGGATGTAACTGTAAACATATATTTCTTTCGTTTCATAATCCTCTCCATTTAAAAGTTCAAATTCAAGCCTATAGAAAACGTTCTTGGTCTAGGCCAGATGTTCGAATCGATGGCCGAAGTTTCCGGATCCAAGCCACTATACTTCGTAATAGTAAACACGTTCTGCACCGAAGCACTTACACGACCCGAAATCCGCTCCGTAAAGAACTTGTCGAACGTATATCCCACCGTAATGTTGTCCATCTTCAGGAACGAAGCATTCTCCAAGTAAAGGTCGCTGGTCTTCTGATAGTTTTCCGAAATATGCATCCAACCATACTTCCCCGCATCCTGCGAATAATTGTTGATAAATCCCTGATTGTTGAAATGCGCCAATGTGGTATGGTCGGCAGCAAAGCCATTGAATACATAGTTCCCGAAATTGGCACGAAGATTGAAACCTAAGTCCCAGTTCTTGTACTTGAATTGCGAATTTAACCCCATAAATACCTTCGGCATCGGACTTTTGCCCGTAAAGTATTGGTCGGCTTGGGTGATTTCCCCATCCCGATTCCGGTCTACTACCGCATTCTGAATCGGGTTTCCCTGTTCATCATACACCTGCTGATACAAGTAAAAGGTAGAAGGAGCATAACCCACCTGATGATACTGAATGGTAGTACCTGTAGCAAAAGGCGCATTACCCGCAGCAATACCCGGATAATCCGGATTATAAACTGCTGTCAGTTTCGTGATGCGACTCTTGTTCCATGTAAAGTTGTATCCCAACTCCCAAGTGAAATCCTTACTTTGGATAGCTACTGCATTCACATTAAACTCAAAGCCTTGATTCCTCATCTTACCGACATTGGCCGTAATGATGTTGGTAAAGTTGGTACCAGCCGGTGCGCTCACACTATTCAGCAAGTCCTTGGTCCGCTTGTCGTAATATTCCAAAGTACCTGTAATTCGGTTATTCATGAAGCCAAAGTCCACCCCTAAATTATAGGTAGCGGTTTCTTCCCACTTCAAGTCCGGACTGTAACCATTCGGTTTCAGCAAATAGGAATTCAAGTATTGGCCAGTAGGATTCGTACCCAATGAGTAGGTAGCAAGATAGAGATAATCCCCGATTTCTTGCTGACCAGTCACCCCATAACCGAGGCGAAGTTTCAAATTCGAGAACACTTCACGAGCAGGCTCCATCCATGGTTCATTCAAGAGTGTCCATGCAAAAGCCACCGATGGGAATGTACCCCAACGGTTGTTCTTGCTGAATCGCGAAGAGCCGTCTCGACGCAATGTAGCTGTCAACAAGTAGCGATCCTTGTAATGCCAATTCATTCGGCCGAAGAAAGACACCAGATAGTTTTCTTTCGGAATCCGATGATAGCCTTCCAGCCAAAAACGTCTCTCCGATTCATTGTATATCCATCCTTCCTTTTCGGAAAGGTCCATCGGGTTCGATTTGGTAATGTCATAATCGGAGTTATAGAAATGCTGCCAAGAGTAACCCGCCATCACATCCACCTTACTTTCGATGGAAGGCAAATCCTTATTATAGTTTGCATAAAAATCAAACAACAAGTTACGGCGCAAGCTATTCCATGTCGCTCCCTGACCTACATCCTTGAATGTAGTGTTCAAAGCAGCCTGTGGCGAACCCACCTTATCGAAACGGCTACCTGTACTCCGTGCCACATCGTACCCCAAATTCAAGTTCACACGCATATCCTCGAATCCCTGAATCTGATAATCCATCTGAAGGTTTCCCAAGCTTCGCATCGTCTTTCCCCGATTACGATATTGCTCTAACATAGCCAACGGATTGACGCTGGCCAAGGTATTGGGATAATACGAAGTTCCACCTTCGTCATTCACCACGGTTTCCCAAGTCCAATATCCGTTGTACCGACCGGTATCATTGTAAACCGGTTTGGTCGGGTCGAAGAAAGCAGCAGCTCCCACGGCCCCACTATCGGCAAAGCGGGTTTGGTTGATGGTTCCTTTCACATTGAAATCTACGGACAGATGATTGTCCAAGAATTTAGGGCTGACATTAAGCGAAGCCGTATAGCGGTTGTATTCGGAAGTGCGCAAGGTACCCTTTTCGGTATTGAAGCCTACCGACACACGGAAGGGCAAAAAGCCCACCTTACCTGCCACACTAATGTTCTGGTCCGTAGCTAAACCGGTACGGAAGATTTCGTTTTGCCAATTGGTCGATTGGTCCGGATACTGGTTAATCATAGCTTGAGCAGCATTACCCAATGTAGTACCCAACGGATACTGACGGGCTGTTGCTTCCCGGAAATCAGCAGCATCCATTACCTGCACCTGTTTATAAGGATCTTTCACCGTAAAGGTTCCGGCATAATGCACCTTCAAACGGTCTTGCGTACCCTTCTTGGTGGTAATGATAATCACCCCATTCGATGCTCGTGAACCATAAATGGCCGTAGCCGAAGCATCCTTCAATACCGTAAATGTTTCGATGTCATTCGGATTAATGGTAGCAAGTGCATTTGGGGTACCTGGAGCAGCATCATTGGCTACCGGAATACCATCAATCACGATTAGCGGATCGTTACTGGCATTGAGCGAAGCACCACCACGAATACGGATGGTACTACCCGCTCCCGGCTGACCGTCACCGGCCGATACGTACAACCCCGGCACCTTCCCCTGAATCAATTCTTGGGGCGAAGTCACAGCCCCTTTGTTCAATTCCTCGGCCTTGATGGCCACTACCGAACCGCTCAAGTCGTTTTTCTTGACTGAGCCATAACCAATCACTACCAATTCATCCAGCTGCTCGGAATCGTCTACCAACGTAATGTTCATGACCGGTTGGGCAGGCAGTTCCTGCGTCTGATAGCCGATGTACGAAATTACCAATATGGCATCTGCATCGGCCATCAGCTGGAAGTTGCCATCCAAATCCGTAATGGTACCCGTAGCCGTTCCCTTAATCAGGATATTCGCACCGATTATCGGTTCGCCTTGCGTGTCTTGAACGACTCCGTTGACCGTAATCTGCTGGGCAAAGCCACTCACAGACATTCCACACACGACCAATAGAGTCAGAAAGACCTTTAATAAATAGTCCCTTCTCATGTCTCCAAAGTTTTAAGTAAATACTTTGGAAAGAACAATCGTCCGGATAAAAAAAACAAGAATGGAGGGTTAATAAAAAGAAAAAAGGAGAATTGAAAAATTCCCCTTTTACTCAAAACACCGGAATGGTATAAACCAGTCCGATAGAAACTCGTTGTTTATCTAGTGCTACAGCTCCCAATGCACGAGCCCGATCCGTCAGTTTATGACCTTTGTGCAACAAGTGAGCGAAAATCATCAGTTCGCTATTCTCCATCGGGAAGTATTCCACACAGCCCTGCAGGTTCCAAGTGGTACGATAGAGACCTTTTTCAAAATGCCCGTTGGTCTTATAGACACCGGCAGTTTCGTAGGCTCCCTTGATATAAGCGTTCCAATGGCGATGGATGCGATAATCGAAGTTGGCAATTACAGCCAAGTATTCCGTATTCTGCGCCGTTACCGGATTTTCTATCATGGCTCCCTGCATCTCGCTGATGCTGCAATGATTATCCAATCCTTGTCGTGTATACATCAAGTCCAAGTAAAGCAACGTTGGACCTTTTTCATAGATGTTTGCAGCCGTCAGATACAAGATGTTCTTGCCTTCTGCTTGTTGGCCCCAAGAGGCCGCATAACGGAAACGAATGGTATTGTCCGCATACGAACCGTTCCAATTCAGTGACGAAAGAAGTGGAGCTTTCGCCTGAGCAATGCCTTCCGGACGACCATATACATACATATCCTTATCCTCTCCACTTCGGAAATTGGTTACCTGAAGTACCAATTCCTGTGTCGGCATGAGATTGAACGCTGTGGAAATACCAGCCTGATAGGCAGCCACATAATCGTTGAACTCACTAAACTCTCTTACCTTATTGGAGTTCAAATAGTACTCATATCCCCCCATGGCAACGAATTGCTTACCGATGGTCATGTTGAACTTGTCCGAAGGCTTCCAGTTCACATAGGCATATTCGATAGATGAGGACAGATTGTCCAATGCATGCGGATTGCTGTACTTATTGAAAGATTGGCGGAAATGCCAAGAAAACTCCTTACTGAAAGCCCCTAAAATTTCTAATCGCACCCGATTAATCTTGAAGGCAGCCTCTTCAAATTTCTCATCCGTGAAATAAGCTGCAGCCGATGTGTAGAACTCCAGGTTCATGTGAGACGACAAGTTTGCTGCATCCGGATACAATTTGTTCAACAAACTGCTAACAGATTCATTGGAAGCTACCAACGCCTCCTCCTGCGCCTTTCCCGGCATACAAGACAAAATACCCAACAAGCAGACTGTAATTAGTTTTCTTATAACCATATCCATTAGTCTATCAGTCCTCTATTCTTCAATTCTTCCGCAGCAATTTCCAACTCTGCATACCAAGCTTCGCCGAATTTGCGAATCAATGGTTCTTTTAAAAATTTATATACCGGCAAATTTTCCTTTTTGCCCAACAATACGGCAGCCTTGCACACGCTCCAACGATGATAGTTCACCGCCTTGTACGGACCATAATCGCCCACACGGATGGGGTAAAGCGCACACGATACCGGCTTGCAGAAATCCACCTTTCCGGCACGATAAGCCTTCTCGATGGCACAGAAGCAACTGCCCTTCTCATCGTAACAAGTAAAGACACAATCTTTACCATTCACAATGGATGTCACCAAGTCTCCTTCCTCATCGGTATATACAACGCCCTGCTTGTCGATAATGGCTTGCGCTTTCGGAGCCAAGTCATCCCAAATCACCGGTAGCACATCTTCTAGCTTGGCCACTTCATCCATTTCTACCGGAGCACCGGCATCGCCCTCTATACAACATTCGCCTTTGCAGACACCCAAGTCGCACAAAAACTTTTCGCGGAATACATCGAGGCTTACTACAACGTCGTCTATTTGAATCATAATTATTTTATAAAAAATGTGCCATTCCCGATGAAACAAAGCTTCACCAGGAATGACACTTATTTTGTTAAACTTATTACTTAATCAAATCCTTACCAGTCATGTCGGCCGGTTGTGACATGCCGAGGATGTGGAGGATTGACGGAGCAACGTCTGCCAATACACCATCTTCTACCTTAGCGTCCTTGTTTGCTGTTACGTAAACAAATGGAACCGGATTCAATGAGTGAGCAGTATTTACAGAACCGTCTTCGTTCAAAGCGTTGTCTGCATTACCGTGGTCAGCGATGATGATTACTTCGTAGTCATTAGCCTTAGCAGCTTCTACTGTATCCTTCACACATTCGTCGATAGCAACTACTGCCTTTTCGATAGCCGGGTAGATACCTGTGTGGCCCACCATGTCACCGTTAGCATAGTTCACTACGATGAAGTCGAACTTCTGAGTTGCGATAGCTTCCACCAACTTGTCCTTCACTTCGTAAGCGCTCATTTCCGGCTTCAAGTCGTAAGTAGCTACCTTTGGAGAAGGAACGAGGATACGTTCTTCTGCATCGTACGGAGTTTCACGACCACCGTTGAAGAAGAAGGTTACGTGAGCGTACTTTTCAGTTTCAGCAATGTGGAGCTGAGTCTTGCCATTAGCAGCGAGGTATTCGCCCAATGTGTTCTGTACGTTTTCCTTGTCGAAGAGGATGTGAACACCCTTGAACGATGCATCGTACGGAGTCATGCAGTAGAACTGCAAGTCCTTGATAGTCATCATACCCTGTTCCGGCATATCTTGTTGAGTCAATACTACAGTCAATTCCTTAGCACGGTCGTTA
>JAFYPV010000019.1 GCA_017559935.1 Bacteroides sp.
AAGAAATACTGGCGTTATTGTAGCACGTTGGATGAGGTTTCCCGTTTTTATGCTGAACATGGTATCGCTACCATGCAGTTGAAAGGAGTGGGATTCTCAACTCTTTATCCGGTACCTTGTCATCGGGAAGGAGGCGATATTGATATCTATACCTATTCGGCAGATAAAAACCGCATGAGCGATAAGGAAGCTAATCGACTGGCTGATACGCTTATGCAGGAGAAGGACATAAAAGTAGATACCGAACACTCACCCAAGCACAGCAATTTCTATTACAAGGGGATTCCTTTCGAAAACCATAAGACGTTCCTTAATGTAGAAACTTTTAAGGTAGCTGTACAAGTAGACAGAATCTTGCATGAAAACATGTCTCCGGCTCTTGTCTCATTGACGGTGGGAGAGGTGATGATTCCGTCTCCTTTGTTTAACAGCTTGTTTATTGCTTTCCATGCATTGCAGCATTATGGAAGTGGACTGGCTTTGCACCATTTATGCGATTGGGCTATGATACTCCGCCGGTATGGTTTACAAATTCCGGAGGAAATCAAGGATGAGAAACTGCTTACAGGATTTGCTGCCTTGACACGCTTGTGTAACCAGTATCTGGGAACTTCTCAAGCTATAGAAGGAGGAGAAAGCATTGCCGATGAAATGATGCAAGAAATTCTGTATCCACGTTATTCGCCAGAAGTTCCGACTTGCAATAAACTGGGAATCCTAGTGTATAAAACTAAACGCATGTTTCATAGACTTCGATTGAATAACAAGGTACTTGATTCTTCGCTAGCCGAACATATTTGGAAATCTATCTTGAGACATGTTTGCTATCCAGAAACCATTTTCCATTAATTGTCAGAATTTAAAAGGTGAAATGAATCATATATATCAAGTAGCAAGACATCGTTTTGGTGTCTCGGGAGAAAGATTGTGCAAGGCGGTGGAGTGTATTGCCGGTTTCGAACCTTTTCGGGTAGAAGGAGGTGAGTTGCTCTTCTCCTTTGTAGAAGGAACAGAAGTGCCGGAAATGAAGCAAGTGCAATATGAATTTACCTATGAAGATGTAATTGGAACCTTCGGAAAAACAGAACACGGGTTTATGTTGACTCTGAAGCCGCAGGAAGAGGATGCTTTTTATCTATGGCACCATGAAAATGAGAAAGAAGTGCAGATGTGCGGCAACTGGTCTGTACGCTTGTATCGTTTTGCCATGTGGGTAGGCTTAGGACTGATGGTTGCTCCTTATGATACAGTAGCCATTCATAGCAGCTGCATCGTGTATGGAGATAAGGCGGTGCTTTTCCTTGGCGAGAGCGGTACGGGTAAGAGTACCCACACCCGCTTGTGGCGTGAACACATTGAGGGTGCTTTTCTTTTGAATGACGATAGTCCTTTTCTGCGCGTGGAAGATGGCAAGATATGGGCATACGGCAGTCCATGGAGTGGAAAGACACCTTGCTACAAGCAGGAACGATACGAACTGAAAGGTTGTGTCCGCTTGTCGCAAGCACCATTCAACCAAATGAAGAAACTTCCGGTATTACAAGCCTACGGAGCGATTCACCCGTCTTGTCCGCCTGAGTTTGCTTATGATGGTGTGCTATACGATCATATCAGTGATTTTATAAACAAATTACTTTCATCGGTTCCTTTCTATCATTTGGCATGTTTGCCAGATAAAGCAGCTTCTTTGCTTTCATTTAAAACAGTATTCGGAGATGAAGTAGATACCTAATGACTTTATAAAGAAGTATATCATTAAAAAAGGACATCGTTAATGATGTCCTTTTATTATATATAATTAATTATTTTGTACCGAAAATTCTGTCGCCTGCGTCACCCAAGCCCGGGAGGATGTAGTTCTTGGCATTCAAACCTTCGTCCAATGAAGCTAAATAGATATCTACATCAGGATGCATGTCTTGAACGGCTTTTACGCCTTGCGGAGAAGCCACGAGACACATCAGGCGGGTGTTGGTATAGCCATCGTTCTTCAAGCGAGCAATAGCATCACATGCGCTGCCACCAGTTGCTAGCATAGGGTCAGTCACAATCACCAAACGATCTTTGTCGGCTGGCATCTTGTAGTAGTAGAATACTGGGAGGCAAGTTTCTTCGTCGCGATACATGCCAATGTGACCGATACGTGCAGATGGAATCAATGCTGTCAAACCTTCCACCATACCGAGACCTGCTCTAAGAATCGGAGCGATAATTACCTTCTTTCCGGCAATCTTTGGAGCGTTCATCTTCTGCAGCGGAGTTTCTATTTCTTCGTAAGTCAATGGAAAATCACGAGTTACTTCATAACCCATCAGCATGGAGATTTCTTTTAGCAATTCGCGAAACTTCATGGTCGAAGCACTCTTATCGCGCATAAGGGTGAGCTTGTGCTGCACCAACGGATGGTCAATGATATGTAAAGCCATAGGATTATATTTTAAAGTCTATTGCAAATGTAACATATATTTTCGAAAAATCTCGAAGCATTCCTTAAATATTCTGTATTTTTGCAAAAACAAAATTTCCACTAATATGACAAATGAAAGAATACTTGGTCCTGTTCAGAAGACCATTGTCGGAGCTCAATTCCTGTTCGTTGCTTTCGGTGCAACGGTACTGGTTCCGCTTCTAGTGGGTCTGGATCCATCGGTAGCATTGTTTACCGCGGGTATAGGCACACTCATTTTCCATGCCGTGACTAAGGGTAAAGTGCCCATTTTCCTTGGCAGTAGTTTTGCTTTTATTGCACCAATCATCAAAGCTACGGAGCTTTACGGCCTTCCTGGTACTTTGTCTGGACTTGTGGCCGTGGGTGCTGTGTATGGCATCATGAGTGCATTGGTGCGCCTTCGTGGTGTAGGTTTTATCACTAACCTTTTCCCGCCTGTCGTGGTGGGTCCGGTCATCATGCTCATCGGTTTGTCGTTGGCAGGCACGGGAGTTGATATGGCTAAGGGAAACTGGCTGTTAGCTATCATCGCGCTGGCTACTACTGTGATCGTTTCCTTGTTTGCCAAGGGGCTACTCAAACTTATTCCTATCTTTGCGGGTATCTTCGTGGGTTATGTGGCAGCTTCCGTTATGGGTCTGGTTGATTTTCAGCCTATTATTGATGCGCCATGGTTTGCTCTGCCGGCTTTTGTGAAGCCTGAATTCAGTGTAGAAGCTATCATTTTTATGCTTCCTGTAGCTATCGCTCCAGTTATCGAGCACATTGGCGACGTGTATGCTATCAATGAGGTGACCGGCAAGGATTATGTGAAGGATCCAGGTTTGCACCGTACCATGTTGGGTGATGGATTAGCTTGTGTGGCAGCATCGTTCATTGGTGGACCTCCGGTAACTACTTATTCGGAAGTGACTGGTGCCATCTCGCTTACCAAAATTGCCGATCCTGCTGTAATTCGTATTGCAGGTATCTTCGGTATTTTATTCTCGGTATTGGGTAAGGTCAGCTCATTGCTTAAGACTATTCCTAGCGCTGTGTTGGGTGGTATTATGCTGTTGTTGTTTGGTACCATTGCTTCGGTAGGTATCAATACGCTGGTAAAGAATAAGGTGGACATGGGAGACACCCGCAACCTTGTCATTTCTTCGCTCATTCTCACCTTCGGTATCGGTGGTGCTGAACTTACTTGCGGAAGCATTACCATCAGTGGTATTGGCTTGTCTGCGTTGGTAGGAGTGATTTTGAACTTGGTTATCCCGAAAAAGAAGAAAGCATAAACAATTTTTTTTATAAAAAACGTATATTACAAGCAATATTTTAGATGTTCCAGCATTTATAGGTTAAAGAAGATTTATGAACTTTTAAACAGACATGATGATGAAGAAACTATTCTTTTTTATGCTGTTAGCTCCTTTCTTGATGGGATGCTCGAACAATGATGATGTTGGTAATAACGAATGGAAACGCATTGAGCTCTCACGATCCGAACAGGTGATGGCTGAGGAAACAACAAATTTTGCTTTCCGTCTCTTCCAGCAAGTGAATAAATCCGAAACTGAACAAGACAATTGGATGGTGTCTCCACTTAGTGCGGGTATGGCGCTAGCTATGATAACCAATGGCGCTTCTGGCAATACGCTGCAAGAAATGAAAGCTACTTTAGGCTTCAGCCAGGCCAGCATTGACGAGATGAATGCATACTATCGCCGACTACTCGCCGAGTTGCCCGGTATGGATAAAACTACTCAACTCGGCTTGGCGAACTCCATTTGGATAGACAATGATTTTCAGGTGAAAAGTCCGTTTGTGGATGTCAACAAGCAGATGTATAATGCCGAAGTAAGTAATTTGGATTTCTCATCGACCAATGCTCCTACTACTATCAATAATTGGTGCTCTGATCATACCAACGGTCGTATAACCAAGATTATCGAAAATATAGCTCCTGATACTGAGATGCTTCTCTTGAATGCACTTTACTTTAAAGGTATTTGGAAAGAAGGTTATAAATTCAATAAGTCGAATACACAGGATGAGGATTTTACCAATGCCGATGGTAGCACTACCAAGGTAAAGATGATGAATCAAATCAAACGTTATAGCTTCATTTCCAATGAATATTTTTGGATGGCTAACTTTGGCTATGGAAATGGTGCATATAACATGACTATCCTTCTTCCGGATACCGATCATACTTTAGAAGAATGTCTGGAAGCGCTGACAGTGGAGAATTGGCTAGCGTGGGGGAAGAATTGGAGCAATCGAGAGTTGTATGTAAAAATGCCTCGTTTTGAAATCGAATACAACAAGAATTTGATAGAGGATATGAAAGCTTTGGGAATGAAAGATGCTTTCAATTCGGCTACAGCTGACTTTTCGAATATCTCAAACAATGAATTGTATTTGAGTTTGCTGAAGCAGTCTACCTATCTGAAAGTGGATGAAGAAGGTACGGAGGCAGCGGCAGTAACCGTGGGAGGAATGTCCAATTCTGCAGCTCCTCCAAGCGCAGGACCTGTTCCATTCTACCTTAATCGTCCGTTTGTGTTCATGATAGGCGAAAGCAGTACAGGTACGATACTCTTTATGGGTAAGGTAACGAAAATGTAACTTTATTAAACGGATAGGAGGGTGCATGATGATTGCACCCTCCTATAATTTTATTAGAACGGAATGTTTTTCTGAGTTTCGTAGTTGTTGTACTCACCACTGATGTTTGCACCGTTTTCAGGAGCTAGTTCAATCGCACGTTTCATATCTTCCATAGAACCTTGCTTGTCACCTTTTTCAAGCTTTACACGACCACGTTCGTGATAAGCTTGAGCGAAGTCCGGGTTGATTTCCAATGCATCGTTGTAAACTGCAATCGCCTTATCGTACTCCTTCTTTAAAAGGTAGTAGCTTCCTTTCAAAAGATATGCTTTTTCATTGAACGGATTGAGTGCTAGTACTTGGTTTATCAATTCCATTGCTTGTTCTTCTTCTCCGCTCACAGCCATGATTTCGCCTTTCAGGAGTAGAGCACTTTCATCTTCAGGATTCATGGAAAGCAGTTTCTCGATGTCTTCGACGGCATCTTTAGCTTGGCGCATCGCCCATAGAATTTCGGCACGCATTTGATAGGCTTCCACGAATTCTTCGTTCAGCATGATGGCCTTGGTAAGCATAGCAATGGCTTGGAATCCGTTACTCATACCCACGGCTGCTTTGGCTGATAGGAAGTAAGTAGACGGGTCCTGATCGTTCAGTGCTAATGCCTTTTGGCAGGCATCGTTCATAGCTTTGTAGTCTTCCTGCATGTAACAGAGGCTGGCAAGTGATTGGAACACTAACGGTTGGCTGGGAGCGATTTCTGTCATGCGTACCATTAAAGTGCGGGCATCGTCCATTCGGTTTACACGCACATAGGTATTGGCCTGATGGTTCATGGTTTCCAAGTCTTCTTTCAATGCAGTAGCTTCTTCGAAGCATTTCAGTGCATAAGTGAACTTACCGATTCGCATGGCACGGATGCCATCGTATTTCAATATCTCAAACTTCTTTTCTGATTCTTGTTCCGGAGTTTTGTTACCTCCGAATAGTGAACTGAAAAATCCCATTTTATCTATTATTTATCAATTTTAATTGTAAAATTTCTTATGTATATCTCTTCTTTTTTGCTAGGAAGATTCTGAAGCAAAGATAATATTTATGGATAAAGGATACCATCTTTCAGGTGTATAATTTCCTCTGACAATAAAAAAGAAACAGTTTGTTTCAGCTTGTCAGTATCAGACTGAAAGTGGGATGCTAGTTCGGCTACCGGATATGGGGATTCATTTAATCTGTTCAGGATTTGTTCCTTCAGTTCTTGATATTCACCAGTTTTTAATCCGGTTTCATGCTTCTGTAGACATACGTCGCATTGCATGCAATTGTGCTCGTTTTTTTCGCCAAAATAACGCAAGAGCATCCTGCTTCGACAATTTTCTTCTGCCGAAGCATATTCAATCATGGCTTTAATGCGGGTGGTATAGCTTTCCTTTCTGTCTTCGTAAACTTCTTTATTAAGGTGAATGCGTTTCTTTTCTTGTCGTTCTCGTGTGTATATGATGTATGGTGTCTTTTTTTGTGGAATATAATGCAGAATATGGCGTTTGGACAGCATGACCAAGGTTTCATAAATTTGTTGTCTGGACAGTCCGGTACGTATACTTAATGATTCTTCGTTGATATAGGCATAGTCTGTAAAAAGTCCTGTGTATGAACGAAGTATGGTGTTGATCAGTTTTTCTGTATCTGCATCGTATTCTTGTAGTTTGTATAATTCATCCCGACGCAAGGTAAAGATTAGTCGGGAGTTATTGTCTTGTTCCTCTGTGTATTCTAAATAGCCAGCGCGGGTAAGAATTTTGAGGGCACTATCTACTTGTATGGGGAAATGTTTGAAGTTTCTGCAAAACTCATCTATATTGAAGGCATAGGTACATCCCAATCCATCCCCCATTGCCATTTGGTAGTAGTAGTTAATATTTTCGTAAACTTCTTGAATGTATTCCTTGTCAGGAAAAGTGTCTGTAATTCGTTTGTTGAGATTGGTCTTGTCACTTTTAGCATAGAGCAAGACTGCATATGCTTTCATACCATCGCGTCCGGCACGACCGGCTTCCTGAAAATATGCTTCTGGTGAGTCGGGCAAGTCCATGTGGATTACTAGACGGACATCGGGCTTGTCTATACCCATACCAAATGCATTGGTAGCTACCATAACACGATGTTCTCCCGTTAACCAACTTTTTTGGCGTTGGTCTTTTACATCGTTATTTAGTCCGGCATGGTAAAAAGTGGCAGTAATTTCGTTGCTTGTTAAAAGTTCTGCAACCTCACGAGTATGTTTGCGGTTACGGGTATAGACAATGGCAGAACCTTTTACACTGTTCAGAATGTGAAGAAGTTCTTCTTGCTTGTTTTCTGTTCGTCTGACGATATATGCTAGATTTTTCCGCTCAAAACTCATTCGGAAAGTTTTGCTATCTTCTCTGAATCCTAATTTCAAACGGATATCTTTTACTACTTCCGGTGTGGCTGTTGCAGTAAGTGCTAAGATGGGGGCGTCTGGAATCATTTTCCGTATATCGGCAATCTTTAGATATGCCGGTCGGAAATCATATCCCCATTGGGAGATGCAGTGTGACTCGTCTACGGTAATCATGCTTATCTTCATGTGACGTAGTTTGGTTTGGAAAATTTCCGTATCGAGTCTTTCTGGAGATATATAAAGGAACTTGTAATCGCCAAAAATGCAATTCTCGAGAGCTATGACGATTTCTTCCCGTGTCATACCGGAATAGATAGCCAAGGCTTTTATACCCCGGTTCCGGAGATTGAGTACTTGGTCTTTCATCAACGCAATAAGTGGAGTGATGACAAGGCATAGCCCTTCTTTAGCCAAGGCTGGAACTTGGAAAGTGATGGATTTACCTCCCCCTGTCGGCATAAGTCCCAAAGTGTCTTGTCCTTTGCCGATGCTGTTGATGATTTCCTCTTGAATGCCTCGGAAATGATCATAACCCCAATATTGTTTGAGTATCTCTAGGTATGTCATGTTATAATTTTCCCTCCCTTTGTGGGGGAGGGAATTATTTATTCTTCTGTAGGTTTGATATCCTCTATTTGTAATTGTGCTTCTCCACGTTTGTGTGTATTTTCTTCGATGGTATAGCAGATATCAAATGATCGTTTCGTCTTGATGTAACGGGCTTGTGAACTTTGGCCGAAAGCGATGCCGTTCATCACATTGTTAGACTTATTGTCCACCAATTCCAACTTGATATGTTCCTGTTCGCGACCTACTACCTTACTGGTACCATAATCGTACACATGGTGTGTACAAAATATGGGCTTGTGATTGTCTGGTCCAAATGGATTGAATCGCTTCAAATCCGAATGGAATTTAGGTGTGATATCGCGGAAATCAATTTCTGCATCAATGTCGATGACTGCACTTCTCTGTTCCGGCAGAATGTTGTTGGTAACATATTCTTCAAAACGACGAGTGAATTCTTCTACATTTTCCGCTTTCATGGATAAGCCGGCTGCATATGTATGACCTCCGAAATTTTCCAATAAATCACGGCAATGCTCAATAGCCTTGTAAACATCAAAACCAGAAACCGAACGCGCTGAACCTGTAGCCAAATCGTTGGTACGAGTCAGAACAACCGCTGGTCGGTAGTAGATTTCTGTCAATCGGGAAGCAACAATACCAATAACACCCTTATGCCATTCTTCATTGAATATGACAATGGTACGTCGTTCTGACAAATCTTCCAATTGTTCGACAATCTTGTTGGCCTCTTCGGTCATAGCCTTGTCCAAATCCTTGCGAGTTTCGTTGTATTGATTGATTTGATTGGCTTTTTCCAATGCTGTAGAAAAATCTTTTTCAACCAATAACTCTACGGCTTCTTTCCCGTTTTGAATGCGTCCGGAAGCATTGATGCGAGGACCGATCTTGAACACGATATCACCTACTGTAATATCCTTGTCAGTTAGTCCACATACATCAATAATAGCTTTCAAACCAATACTTGGATTTGAGTTGAGCTGCTTCAAACCATGGTATGTCAATATACGATTTTCTCCCATGATGGGGACAATGTCTGATGCAACACTTACTGCTACCAAATCAAGTAGTGGAGTCAGCTGATAAAATTCGATGCCATTGTTAATGGCAAAAGCTTGCATAAACTTGAATCCTACACCACAACCTGACAAATGCTCGTATGGATAAGTTGATTCCGGACGCTTGGCATTCAAGATAGCTACGGCAGGAGGCAATACTTCATCAGGAACATGATGGTCGCAGATGATAAAGTCAATGCCTTTTTCCTTGGCATATGCAATTTCGTTAACCGCTTTGATACCGCAGTCCAAAACGATAATTAGTTTTACACCTGTTTCATAGGCATAATCTACCCCTTTCACTGACACTCCATATCCTTCTTCGTATCGATCAGGAATATAGTAGTCAATGTTGGAATAGAATTGCTGGAGAAACTTGTAGACCAATGCAACGGCTGTTGTCCCGTCTACATCGTAGTCCCCATAAACCAAAATACGTTCTTTCCTACCCATTGCTTCATTCAGACGGTCTACAGCAATATCCATATCCTTCATTAGAAATGGATCGTGTAACTCATTAAGCTGTGGGCGGAAAAACCGTTTGGCCTCTGCTGCAGAAGATATCCCTCTCTCTAACAGCAACTTGCAGAGTACAGGACTGATTCCTGTCTCCTTTGCTAGTGCCTTAGCTGCTTCGGTCTGTTCTTGGCTTGGAGGTTGATAATTCCATTTGTTATTCATTTTATATATTGTTTTTTCTTTTTTTCTTATCTCGGATGACAAAATATTTCCTTTTTTGAAATATCTCGTCATATTCAAATTGTAAAGTTAGGAAAAAACAAATAAAAATACCGTTAATTCCGAATATATTTTATCGGAATTAACGGTATTACTATAAATAATGCTTAGTTAACTATTATTTGATACCCAATTTCTTGGCAATATCCTTAGGAAGAGCATTCTTGTGAACTACGATGTTCATAGTCTTGTAACGAGCAAATGCCTTAGATACATACCAGTGACCTTTGTACTTGCTGTTTGTACCCCAAGAATTCTTTACCATGTAGTATTCATTACCTTCCTGGTCCTTAGCGATACCGTAAATTTGCATACCGTGGTCGTCTGTAGTTTCATAGTTGTCGTATGCTACCTGACGTTCTTCTTGAGTCACCCACTTCTGTGGTTGTGGCTTAGTGTTAAGTTTCTTTTCTTCTGGCTTCATGTTCAACCAACGTGCCATATCAGAACCGCTCAATTCCTGTGCCTTTTCTACATCTGGCAATACTGCTACACCATTACGTGTAAAGCCGCTTTCACTTACGTCAGAAGCCCAAGCGATAGTGTACCCATTCATGATAGCATTGTCAAATACTTGCATCAATTCGTCGATAGGCAAGTTGTATGATGGAGCCCAACGCCAGTTGTCCTGGATTTCGAGAGCAAATGAAGAATAGAATGGTTCGTGATTGTAAGATGTCAATGATACATAGTCGTCAGCATTCAAACCCAATGATTGGTAGAATGATTTCGGAGTATATTCCTTACCATTGTAAGTGAACTTTTCAGGACGTTCGCCCAAATAGATGTCGTGGATAGATTCGATGGCCTTCTTCCACAACATTTGGTTGTTAGCGTCTTTTTGCAAGCTGCGGCTTCTGCCCTTAGCAATAGCTGCTACTACAGCGTCGCTTACAGCTGTCAATTCGTTGTGGTTACTCAAAGTGTCACCGTACATTACACCCGGACGCATTTCTGCCTCAGGAACCAAACCGAATTTTTCCATACCGTAGAGTACATCGTAGAATGAACCACCTTGTGAGAAGGATACATCACCATGAGTGCGTACAGCTTTGTCAGCACGATCCAAATATGTATTGTGTACGAGGAACATTTCAGAGAAGTCGTATTCGCCCTTACCCATACGGAGCAATTCCGATTCGATGAATGCCAACGATGAGTAGCACCAGCAAGTACCGGCACGGTTTTGGTTCTTAACGGATGTTACAGGATTTGCCTTTACTGTAGTAAAAACGAAACCTTCTTCCTTGTTGGCTTCTTGAGCCATACCGCTAGCGCATACCAAACCGAGAGCGGCTAATGTTAAAAGTTTTTTCATTTTTTCTAGATTATTTTTAATTAGTAATTATTCGTTCATAATGTCTTCCACTTCTTCTACGGTGATTGGAATTCGCTTTTCACCCAAGAAACGAGAACCGTCAGGAGTGATCAAAATATCGTCTTCCAAGCGGATACCGCCAAAGTCTTTGAAGCTTTCTACTGCATCGTAGTTGATGAAGTCCATGTGCATACCTTCTGCTCTCCACTTGTCGATGAGGGCAGGAATGAAATAACAGCCCGGTTCGTCAGTCATTACGAAACCTTCCTGCAAGCGACGGCCCATACGAAGCGATGCCAACCCGAATTGAGTTGAAGGGCGGATTTCATCGTCGTAGCCTACATAGATTTGACCCAAGTCTTCCATGTCGTGAACGTCTAGACCCATCATGTGTCCCAAACCGTGAGGGAGGAACAATGCATGAGCACCTGCAGCTACAGCTTCTTCCACATTACCACGCATCAGGCCGAGGTCCTTCAAGCCTTGTGCCAATACCTTACATACTTCTAGGTGTACTTCTTTGTAAGTGATACCCGGACGAGTCAATTCCAATGCCTTGCCATGACAAGCCAATACAATGTTATAAATATCTTTCTGACGACCTTCGAACTTACCGCCTACTGGTACGGTACGAGTATGGTCAGAGCAATAGTTGCTGATACGTTCTGCACCGCAGTCTGTCAACATCATGCGACCTACTTCCAATGTATGGCTATGGTCGTGGTTATGCAATGTTTCACCATGTTGTGTCAAGATGGTTGCAAACGATGTCTTGCTTCCGTAAGAAGCAGCAATGCCTTCCAAAACACCGGCAATGTACTGTTCGCTCACACCCGGCTTGCAAAGACGCATAGCTGCTGTGTGCATTTCGTAACCGATGTTGCAAGCCAAGTCGAGTTCGATGATTTCGCATGCTTCTTTTACAGAACGGAGGTCTACCACAGCCTTGATCAATTCGAGTGAAGCATACTTCTTCACCATCGTTGCCTTGATGCCTACCAATTCTTCCAACCACATCATGTTGTCGTAACGGTAAGGAGGAAGGAAATGTACCTTTCTGCCCTGTGCAATGGCCTTGCCTACCACTTCCTTGAGCTGTGCGAGTGGCAAAGTCTTCTGTACACCTACTTGCGCTGCCAAATCCTTGATGCTTGGTTGAGGACCCATCCAGATGATGTCATCGATGTCCACATCGTTACCGAAGAAGATGTCTTCACCGGCTTCAATGTCTAATATACCTGCATATCCCGGATGTGATTGTCCGAAGAAATAAAGGAAAGAACTGTCCTGACGATATTTGTAGCAATTGTCCGGATAGTTGGCCGGAGCTTCGTTGTTTCCCAACAGGAGGATGATACCACTCTGTACTTTGTTTCTCAGTGCCTGACGGCGTTTTTCGTATGTACTAGATTCAAACATAATATATGATTTGTGAAACTTCTTGAAATATTGTTTTTGCAAATGTAATATTTTTCTGCTAGAATGTTTAGTCTTTGTCTGATTAAAAAGATAACTTTGTCATCATTTTTGCGAAAACTTGCTTTTTAACATATATACGATGCTAAATATTGACGAAAAGACAGGATTGGTTTTAGAAGGTGGAGGAATGCGTGGAGTATTTACTTGCGGTGTTTTAGATTACTTCATGGATGCTAAAATTTCTTTTCCTTATATTGTGGGTGTTTCTGCAGGTGCATGTAATGGACTTTCTTATATGTCGCACCAGCGAGGAAGAGGCAGGTATAGTAATATTGATTTGTTGGCTAAATATAAATATTTAGGCATTCGTCCATTGTTGAAAAAACAAGGCTTGATTGACCAACAATTATTATTTCATCGGTTTCCTGATAGGATTTTACCTTATAATTATAAAGCTTATGCAGAGAATCCGAATCGTTTTGAAATGGTAACAACCAATTGCTGTACAGGATTGCCTTGTTATTGGGAAGAAAAATTCGATGAAAAGCGAATAATTGATATTGTGAAAGCATCAAGTAGTTTGCCATACGCTTGTCCTGTTATTTATGTAGATGATTGTCCGATGCTTGATGGAGGTATTGTTGATTCTATTCCTTTAAATCGAGCTTTTGGGCAAGGATGTGAAAAATGTGTTGTGGTACTTACTCGTAACAGAGGTTATCGGAAATCGGAAAAGAAAGTTTTGGTACCGGCTTTTATCTATAAGCAATATCCTCGTTTGAGGGTTGCATTGAGAAACCGTAACAAGTTATATAATGCTCAGTTGGAGCTAGTGGAACGTTTGGAAGATGAGGGGAAGATTGTAGTTATTCGTCCGGAAGAACCGGTTGTGGTAGGACGGATGGAGACTAACATAAAGAAATTAACGGATTTATATGAACAAGGATATGCCTGTGCTAGAAAAGTGATCGAAGAATGCAATATTTAGGAGAAATCATATCGTTGACCGTTGCTCTTTCGTGGACGGTTACGGCCCTTTTTGCCGAAGTAGGTAGCAAGCGACTCGGCTCATTACAGATGAATGTTATCCGCATGTGCTTGTCGTTGCTCATGTTGGGAGTTACCTTGTGGTGGTTTACCGGTTCGCCCGTTCCGCTTTATGCTGATGGAAAGGCTTGGTTCTGGCTTTCCTTGTCGGGTTTTGTGGGATATCTGTTGGGTGACTACTGCTTGTTCAATTCCTATATATGGATAGGTTCCCGTTTCGGTCAGCTTTTCATGACTTTAGCTCCTCCAACGGCTGCTTTGTTTGGTTGGATACTCTTGGGTGAGACGTTAGCATGGAATGCTTTGTTAGGAATGTTGGTTACTTTAACGGGTATCGGAATTTCAGTATTGAATAAAAGTACGTCGAACAAGCTTTCTTTGAAACTCCCTTTGAAAGGTGTACTTTTCGGTATCGGTGCCGGAGTAGGACAAGGGGTAGGTTTGGTGTTGAGCAAGGTGGGGATGACGCATTACGAGGTATGTATCCCGTCAGGCGAGGAGTTGGTAACCGACTTAATGCCTTTTGCATCTACTTTCATTCGTGCCGTGACGGGAGCCATCGGTTTTCTTTGTGTGATGGGCTTTCAGAAGCAGTTCCATACGCTTGCTACTTCGGTGCGCGACCGTAAGGGTATGAATGCAGCCGTATGGGCTACCATTACCGGACCTTTCATCGGTGTATCTCTTTCGCTCATGGCGGTTCAATATACTGAGGCGGGTATTGCTTCTACATTGATGGCGCTAACTCCGGTTTTCATTATTTGGCCTGCACATTTCTTCTTTGGTCAGCAAATAACGTTCAAGGAAGTATTAGGCGCTTGCATCAGTGTGGTGGGCGTTTCGTTGTTCTTCCTATAAATAAAAAAGGAGATGTAAATCATCTCCTTTTTATTCTCTTATTTTGCAAAGCTTACAGCACGTGTTTCGCGAATAACGGTAATCTTCACTTGACCCGGATAAGTCATTTCATCCTGAATCTTCTTGGCGATATCTGCCGAGAGACATTCTGTTTGCTTATCGTCAATCTTGTCTGCACCAACGATGACGCGAAGTTCACGCCCTGCTTGGATAGCGTAAGTCTTGGTTACGCCCGGATAAGACATGGCTAATTGTTCGAGGTCGTTGAGTCGCTTGATGTATGCTTCTACAATTTCACGACGAGCACCTGGACGAGCACCTGAGATAGCATCGCAGACTTGTACGATAGGAGCCAAGAGGCTAGTCATTTCTACTTCATCGTGGTGAGCACCAATTGCATTACAGATGTCTGGTTTTTCTTTGAATTTTTCAGCCAATTTCATACCATACAATGCGTGTGGCAATTCGCATTCTTCATCAGGTACCTTACCTATATCGTGCAACAAACCTGCGCGTTTTGCTTTTTTAGGATTCAAACCAAGTTCCGATGCCATTACAGCACAAAGATTTGCAGTTTCGCGAGCGTGTTGCAACAAGTTTTGACCATATGAAGAACGGTATTTCATCTTACCAATGATGCGGATAAGTTCTGGATGCAAACCATGGATACCTAAGTCGATGGTTGTACGCTTACCTGTTTCAATGATTTCTTCTTCCACTTGTTTTTTCACTTTGGCAACGACTTCTTCGATACGTGCAGGGTGGATACGACCATCGGTTACCAATTGGTGCAAAGCCAAACGAGCGATTTCACGACGAACAGGGTCAAATGCTGAAAGTACGATAGCTTCTGGAGTGTCATCAACTACGATTTCTACACCAGTAGCAGCTTCGAGAGCACGGATGTTACGACCTTCACGACCAATGATACGGCCCTTAATTTCATCAGAGTCAATATGGAAAACGGTTACAGAGTTTTCAATAGCTGTTTCAGTAGCTACGCGTTGAATAGATTGAATAACGATACGCTTAGCTTCTTTGTTGGCAGTCATTTTAGCATCGTCCATGATGTCGTTGATATATGAAGCGGCTTCGGTTTTTGCTTCTTCCTTCAAGGATTCTATCAAACGTTCCTTAGCTTCTTCTGCAGAAAGACCTGAAAGAGCTTCCAATTTTTCGCGTTCCTGTGCATGGAGCTTTTCAAGTTCTTCCTTCTTTTTGTCCCATTCTTCTTTTTTCTGATCAACGATGACGATTTGAGCTTCCAGATTTTCCTTGATAGCTTCTGCTTCGTTACGTTTGCGCTGAACTTCTTCTTGTTTTTGGTTCAGCACCATTTCGCGTTGTCTAAGTTTGTTTTCAGCTTGCTGAATTTTTTGATTACGCAAGGCTACTTCTTTCTCTAAATCTGCTTTCTTGTTCAAAAATTTCTCCTTTACTTCAAGAAGCTTGTTCTTTTTGATGACTTCTGCTTCAGTTTCTGCTTCTTTAATGATATTGTCATACTTGGTTTTCAGACCATATCTAAAGAAGAGGTATGAAAGGCCGGCACCCACGGCGAAACATACTACTGCTATAACTATTATTGTTACCATTGTTATTAAATAATATATAAATAAAAAACGCACTACCTTTCCGTCAAGAACACTTCTCTTGCCAGCAAAGGGTGTGCGTGAATATCCTAAAATCGGTTCAACAAGTTATTTCTTGCTGATATAGTTATCCAATTCTTTTGTTAGTTCTTCCAATTTCTCCAGATAAGGTTGTGTGTCATTTCGGTCTTTCATGGACATCAGGTTGAAGGCTAACTCCAGTGCAGCCATAGCCCAATGGTTATTAGCACCTAATTCAGGCTTCCAACTGCGGTATTTGTTTAACGTCTTATCTATCAGTTTGGCTGCATCCCGATATAGTTGCTCATCTTCTCGACGAATGTTCAACGGGTATCGTTGGCAGTCAATCAGTAAATTGATTTTCATCATCTTATCGTCCATAGCATACTTTTTATTCATTTAATAAAGCGATGCATTTGTCGATTTCACGCACTAGACCCGACAAACGTTGTTTGGTGTCTTTGATGTCTTTGTCATACAAACTAAGTGTACGGGCCATTTTCAAGTCGGTATATTGTGCTTCCAAATCTTTTTGGCTTTGTTCCAATAGTAGGATTTCTTTATCCTTTTGCATAAGAAGTTGTTTTAAGTCGGCATTTTCTTGTCTTAATTCTTCGTATAAAAACATAAAATGCCTCAGCTTTCCTTCAAAGGAACTAATAAGCTTTCTGTCTTCGTCCGTCATTTTATACCTAATTCTACACAAATATAGAAGATTGAAATGATTTCAGAAAATATTTTAGAAAGAATTTAATAAAAAACTGCAAAAAGATTCTTCTCTTTTTATTTCATGGTTTTGTAAGAAAGGATGTGCCAAGTAATTCCTATGGCTAGGACGATAAATAGAAACTTAATTCCAAGTAGTTCGCTTATTGTTATGGTACAATAGATTAAGGTTATCCATACCATCGTGACGGAGATAATTTTAGCGCGTAATGGAATCGCTTTATGTTCACGGAAATTACGAATATAAGTTCCTAGATATTTCTGGTGTATAAGCCATTGGTATAACTTTTCTGAGCTACGGACATATAGTGCTGCGGATAGGAGTAAAAAGGGGGTTGTAGGAAGCAATGGAAGGAAAATTCCAATCACTCCTAATGCTAAAAAGATACTACCGAATATGATGAGAAGATATTTCATAATGTCTTATTAAAAAGAAAAGCTGTAAATCAAAGATTCACAGCTTTCTCTTAGCACGGGAGGAGAGGCTCGAACTCCCGACACCCGGTTTTGGAGACCGGTGCTCTACCAACTGAGCTACTCCCGTGTTTGCGGGTGCAAATGTAGAACTAATATTTGAATTGTGCAAGCTTTATTGCAATAAAATAATTTGATTTATTCTTGCAATAATCCTAATTCATTGAGCATGAATCGGTAATAACTTGCTTTTTTTTCGAGTGCTAATGGATAGGCACGACTGGAGGAAGGCATACGGTATAATTGAAGTGTACGATCTTCAAATTCAAATGAACAGCTTTTTCCAACGGCGGGTTCACTCACTTCTAATTGGCTACAGATAATATCTGTGGCCTTTTGTCCTGTAGAGACGATGGCTTTACATTGTGGAAGTTGTTTTAGTAATAAAGGGATATCGGTTGGCTCGATAACTTCTAAATACTTGTCAGAAGCATTGTCTTGCAAACGGTGTACTGAACTAGCGCTATCATACAATGCTATACCTTTATCTGTTAGAAATTCTATTAGATAGTCCTTATTAAAAGCCTTTTTGTGGGGTAAAAGGAAGTGGTCTTTATTGTTGAAGTAGAGAAATCCGAAAATTCTCCACATGTCGTTCTGAAGGTTGGGATAGAAGAAATCCATTGACCAACGTTTCTTTTGTGGTGGAAAACTGCCCAGCATCAATAAAGTTGCGTTGCTGGGCAGAAATGGTTCTAATGGATGTTTTTCGATCATTCCTTTGGTTTCGGTTCTTTCTTAGCCAACATGACAATGTTGTAAACATACTCATTGATCCATGGCTCAGAATAACCTAAAGCTTGTTGATACTTGCGGATTGCGATGCAAGTTTTGCTTACGCTTTCGTCTTTCCAACTTGGTTTGGTTAGGATATCATGAACAGTCTTTTCTGTCATACCACGGAGCAATTTCTTGAATGTGCCCGGCATGCGGAATTTCCATTGCATCAAATTGCCAATAAGCATCATTAAATCTTGGCTGAAGCCTTGGAACATAAAGAGATATGTCTTGACATCATTGATGTTCTTAACATTCTTCTTGATAGATGCATCGATCTCTTTATAAAAGCTATCAGGCAAGCCATAGATTTCTGTCAGCATTTTCTTGCAACGTGATTTCTCTGCAATACCTAATTTATTGTTTTGGGTAGGAATTCTCAACGTGCGCTTGAAAACTGCCATGTCTGGAAGGAAGTTGATGTTGCTGATACCAATATTGGTAGCCATCACGGCTTGGTAATACACACGGATAAGAGTCATGAAGTCTTCCATGCCACCTACGCGAGGAGTTTCTTCTACGGCTTGCTTTTTGCCGAATAATTTAGAGAATATACTCATTTTTTTTAGTTTTTAAATTAATGGCGCAAATATAGTAAAAATAGTTTTACCAACATTCTATATCTTGCTCAATATCTTTCATTTTATCTTTTGTGAATACAGGATCTTTAATCCCTTTGCGCTTTTGTTCTTGATAGTCTACCAATAATCTGAAAGCATATTTACCCAAAAATACAATAGCTATCAAGTTACAGATTGTCATTAATCCCATGCATACATCTGCAAGGCTCCAAGCTAAATCAAGGCTAGCCAATGCACCAAACATAACCATAGCGCCCGTCATTAATCGGAAGATAGCCATCACTGTCTTGTTATGAGTAATGTAACGTAAATTGGCCTCTCCGTAGTAATAGTTACCGATGATACTGCTGAATGCAAAGAATAGGATGGCGATAGCTACATAAGTGCTTCCTCCGCTACCTATTTCATTGTCCAAAGCCATTTGAGTAAGCTGTACGCCGTTGGTTTCACCTCCCAAAGGTACTCCACTGAATAGAATAATGAAAGCGGTGCAGGTACAGATTATCAAAGTATCTGAAAATACGCCCAAAGTTTGAATTAAACCTTGTTTTACAGGGTGGGAAACATCGGCTGTAGCTGCAACATTTGGAGCAGAACCCATACCGGCTTCGTTACTAAATAGACCACGTTTGATACCTTGCATTAAAGCGACACCGATTCCGCCTCCCAATGCTTGTTCCCAACCGAAAGCGCTATTAACAATCAGTTTGATTACATCAGGCAGGTGGGTGATGTTCATACCTACGATAACAAATGCCAATAAAATGTATCCCAATGCCATAACAGGTACGATGATACTACTAACTTTGGCGATACGTTGGATACCGCCAAAAATAATCGCTAGAGTCAATAGGGTAAGAATGATTCCCATCCATGTATGATCAAACTGAAAGGCTTGTTCAAAAGCTGCACAAATCGTATTACTTTGTACGGTATTGAACGCGAAAGCAAAGGTGAAAATAATGAGAATGGCAAACAATATTCCCATCCAAGGCTTTTTTAGCCCTTTTTTCATATAGTAGGCTGGTCCACCGATATAAGATGTTTCTCCTTTTACCTTATATAATTGGGCAAGGGTTGATTCAATGAATGCACTGCTAGAGCCTAATAGTGCGATAATCCACATCCAAAAGACTGCACCAGGTCCTCCTACAGTGATAGCTGTAGCAACTCCCGCCAAGTTTCCTGTTCCTACACGGCTAGCTAATGATACGGCAAAAGCTTGGAAAGAAGATATATGTTCTTCCTTGCCTTGAGCTTTGTTTGTTGAATCTCCAAGCAAACGAACCATTTCTTTCAGCATACGGAATTGTACAAAACGGGTTTTAAAAGTAAACCAGGCTGCACATCCCAACAACATGATAATAAGGATGTAAGTCCAGAGTACATCGTTTATGGAGGTTATCCATTGAGTGATTGTTTCCATGATTCTTATTCTTCGTTGAGTTTAAAGTAAAATTTATGTCCTTGAAATACAGTGCTAATCAAACCAAACCGGATAAAGTCTGCCAATAAATTACACATCGCCTTACGGCTTGATTTACATAGCTTGCAACATTGGTTCAGAGTGAGACATTCATTTTCTCCCAACAAATCCAGTAATTGTTGCTCTTTTTCTGTAAATGAGACCAATGTACCTTCTTTTTCTTTGGTGTGTTGCCATACTTTTAGATGAACCGGTGTAGCTAGAATATTCTCATCTGCTATGCGGATATATGCTTTGGGCTTGTTCTCCTCATTGAGGGCGTAAACGGGTTTGTTATCCGCTTCGTTGATATCTATTTTCAAAACGGTACGTCCTTCCACAATGTAGCTTTTTGTTTGAATCTCTACTTGCGGTAGGCAATACATGTTGGCTGCTGCCTCTATCATATAAATTTCCTCTTCCGATCGGATGCCAGCTATCTTACCATTGTCCTTCACGCCGACCAATAGTCTTCCACCTCCGGTATTGGCAAAAGCCGAGATGCTCCGTGCTATTTTTCGTGCATCCGAGATTTCGAATTTGAAATCCTGATGACAATGCTCACCTTCGGTCACCAGTTGACGTATATATTGTGTATCTGTCTGAATTCTCATGATGGCGCAAATGTAGGAAAAATAAATGGTATCTTGTAATAATGAATGTAAATAACTGCTATGTTACGTTGTTGCCTTGTTACAATGTTACATCCAATGAGTACAAATAATGAAGGTGTATCAACGATACACCTTCATTTTATCTCTTAATCCATTTTATGCAATCCTTTGGATTTACTCAGGATCTGCTTCGGATTGCCTTTATAGCTGACGTGACTAGCACTGGAAATTGACACATCCAATGATTCTGTTGCATAGCAAGTTATATCTCCAGCCGAACTAGCTTTAGCTATTACGTTATCAGCCTTCAATTTGTCTGCTTCAATATCACCGGCACTGGATGCTTCTAATTTAGCAGAGCGACATGTACCAATCAAAGATACATCACCGGATGAACTGGCTTCTGCAGATACCGTTTCAGCTTTCAAATCCTTGATGGATACGTCACCTGCACTGCTGGCTTCTGTTGTTAAAGAAGTGCATTCCACCTTTTTCAATTCAATATCTCCACTGCTTGAAGCTTCAATGTCTAATGATTCACATATAACATTCTCTCCTTCGATATTACCACTGCTTGAAGCTTCTATCGTAACTTTTCCTGAATACTGAAGTCCATTTTTCAAGATAATATCTCCACTGCTTGATGCCAATAAGGTGTGAACAGCAGGTGCAGATACATATACTTTCGTATCGTGTCTTCCTTTAATTCTCAGCCCTTTCCCTTTTTCTTTTGATTGGAAGCTGATTTTTAGCATTCCTTTTTCGGTTTCCACTTTTACATATTCCATCAAATTGTCAGGAGTATAAATTTCTACATCCGTATTGCTAGTTGTCTGAGTATATATCACATCAATAGATGTTGAAGTCGAAATACCGTCAAAGTTGTCTACCTTTACCTTTTGGGTAATATAATTCTTGCTTGGAACGATTCCTTCTTTTGCTTCGGCTGATATAGAAATAGTGCATGAACAGAGCATCATGCTCCAAAGCATGGCTAAAATTAAATTTGTCTTCATTGTTAGATATTGTTTGGTTGTTTGATTCATCTATTAGCTTAAATAGTCTTTATACATTTTTTCTATATCCTTGACAGAAATACCCAGCATTTTCAACTGACGGAAGAATTCGGGGACTTCATCGCGGAGAAATACTTCTTTTCGAAGTTCGAGAATGCGTTCACGACCACCTTGTGATACAAAATAACCTAAACCACGCTTGTTATAGATGATGTCTTGGCCTTGTAGGTAATCGAATGATCGGACTACGGTATTGGCATTGACTTCTACCGTGGCGGCATACTCACGGACGGAGGGGATGCGTTCCTCTTCCTTATATTGGCTTTGCAGAATCTCGTCGCAAATTCGGTCGGCTATCTGCAAATAAATGGATTTACTTTCCTTGAATTTCATAACAGACGGAATTTAGGTTTGATGACTTGGGAACGGGTAAAGCAACGATAACTGAGCCACCAGTTGAGAGCAAGTAGTGAAGCAAATAATACAATAAAGAAAGAACATATTCCTTCGACGGTAATCCAACTAAAACGAATTTCCATCTGTTCTATCCATTCTTCGTCAATCATCCAGTTTATATCACCGAGGGATTGAACTAAAATGATGATAAGTAATACTATCAAATGATTAACCAATATCAAGCTACCTAATGTTTTCCAGAAAGGATGTTTTTGCCAATAGCAACCACCTAAAATGAAGAAAGAATGAGCCCAGAAAATAACTAGCAAACTAATTGCTTCCCTAAAATAGGCTAACCGATATGATTCTTCGGCTCCCGGTCCTGTGAATTTCATTAATTCAACTGTTGTGAGTTTTTCCCAAATAAACGGAATGATGGACTGATGGAAATCGTCAGACAGATTGAACAATGGGAGTAGCATGAAACGGGTGGCTTCCGCTAAAAGCAATGCTATTACCATCATCAAGAAAAATCCGAGAGTCACATAAATAGCTCGGGCAAGGAATTTTTCTAATGAGGTAGCCGGAAGCATTAAGTAGGATATTCTTTTCTGCTGAGTATTCATGCTTTCCATGATATAAGATGCATTAAAAGCACCTCCAAATACAAGGACAAGCGTAAATGCGCTCAACATGATAGTTGAAAATGAATTGTAATCGCATTCTACCATGTAAGAGAAAAGGATAACCATTAAAAAACCTGCGTATGGTCCCAATAACCGATACAGATTTGTTTTCCAATTCTCCATCAAATCACGCTTCATTACCAATCCGAGGCGTGAAAAACTAAAATATCTATTGGTACTCATATATATAAATGTGTTTGTGTTATCGGTTGAATATCTGTTGAATTTTCTCTCTCTCGGCCAAGGTGGCATTGAATAGTACCTCGAGGTTCAGTTTAGAGTCTTCGTTATACATATTCGGAAGAATCACACTATTGCCTTGTAGTGAAGGTTGTACGTACAGTGCACCATCGGTTGGCTCATTCATTCCTTGTTCGGCAAAGTACAAGCGCTCGCAGATGCTGGCTACCGACTGGTTCAGAAGTAATTGACTGCCATCCATAATAAGCACATGGTCGAGCAAGCTATCAATATCTCTTACTTGGTGAGTGGAGATAATCACCGCCTTGTCGTCTGTCATACCTGATGCTATTACTTTGCGGAACTGACTTTTTGAAGGGATATCGAGTCCGTTGCTCGGTTCGTCCATCATAAGGAGCGAGGTGTTGGTAGCCAAGGCAAAGCACATGAAAGCTTTTTTCTTCTGTCCCATGGATAATTCGCCCAGATGGATGTCCTCGTTCATATCGAAGTCGCGGAGGCAGGCTTTTAGTAGTTCATCGCTGAATTGCGGATAGAAAGGTGCGTTGAGCTTGACGTATTGCTTGAGGCTCACGTTGGGCAGAGCAAATTCTTCGGGTACAAGGAACATGTCTTGTAATGTGCTGGGGTAACGTTTTATTACGTCAGCTCCTTTGTAGAGTACACGCCCTGCTTGCGGACGGAGCAATCCCGCCATTAGATAGAGCAAGGTAGACTTACCCGTTCCGTTCTTACCCAAAAGTCCATATACTGAACCTTTCTCCAAATTCATTGTAAATCCATCCAAGACTTTAGTTTTTCTTCTACCGTAACTAAAGGAAACTTGGTTAACGTTAATCATCACTGTGTTCATGTTTTATTGATTTTACTAGTGTGTTAGTTTAATAGTACACTGCAAATATAGACTCTTTGTTTGGAATGTCAAGCATCGTATTTGTACTTTAACGTTTTTTAATAGAGATACAATGTTACCGTGTTACAAAAAAACAAAGGGTGTATCGTCAGAAACACCCTTTAAGTTGTTAATTCATTCTATTTATTCTGCAATAACTTTTTGCAACTGCTTTATTAGTTTTTCAGGTTGGGAAGGTGCAGCAGCATTAGGTACTACAATTTTCCCTTCCTTATCAATAATTAGGAAACGAGGAATAGTAATCATACCACGTTCATTACCCAACTCCCGATAGACTGCTTGTGTCAACTCCTTACTAGCTAACATATGATAGCCTTTCAATTGATAATAAGGAATGAATTTTCGCCAAGTTTTTTCTTCTTGTGGGCGGTCGATGGATAAATACATATATGCAACATCCAACTCTTTAGCCAATTCCTTGAAAGCTGGAACATGACTAAATATTTCTTTGCAAGGACCGCACCAGGTGGCCCATACATCCACATATGTCACCTTGCCTCTTAGTGGTTTCAATGCTTCGGATATGCTTGTCATGGTAGAATCGCAAGGCAATAGGTGGTATAAATTTTCATCAAACTCCGCTTGATGGAAGCGCATTGTTTCTTCCATACCTGGTTGTAAAGTAGACAGATATGGACTATTAGGATATTGCTGTTTGAATTCTTCGAAAAGTTCTATGAACACTTCCGTATAATTTTTATTTAGAATGTCTTGAAAGATAAATGTAGCCCAAACACGCTCCAATGCTTTTCCCTCGAATAACTCTTTGCATTCATCGAACATAAAGCGATAAGGATCCTTGATGTCATTCGGATTCCCGTTTTCTAGCATCAAAAATTTCATTGGAGGCAATTGCTGAGCTATCTTGCCTATTCCACGATAGCTCCTCATGGCATCTCCACTCCAAGGCATTTCAATTACTTTTTTAAACTCTGCTTTCCATTCTTCGGTTTTATCTCTTACCGAATATATCGTTATATAAGCTACAATTAAACGAGAAATGTAATCGAGGTGTGTCATCTGTTCTTCCACAAAGGCAGCAGGAAGACCTGACTTCTGTATTACATCAGCTGCTTGGGCATAATGTATACCATACTTTTCTTTCAACTCTTCGGGAGTTTGAACAGATTTCAATTCATGGCGAGTATATAAAATTTGGTCGCAATATTTCTGATATGTATCTACTGCTTGTAGGCACCGATTGTATGCTTCATTGTTTCCAACTAACATCACCGTGTCTTTCGTTATTGTGACCGTATCACGACTACCTGGAGAGAGATAAAATGCCATAGAATTCTTTAATGCATTTATCGCTAGAATTTTAGGTTCCGATAATTCTACTTGATAAATCATATATCCTTGGGCATCAGTAGAGTCTTTCTTCCCCAAACTATACGAATTAATTTCATCCTTTCCAGCTCCCCAATAATGAATTTCCGAATTCGGTTCGGTTTTTATTACCAAAGTAGAAGTTTCAGGTGTACTGCATCCGGCAAGTATAAGACTGGAGATAAATAATAGTTTCTTCCTCTTGTTTTCAGTATGATTTTTTAAGGTAGAGAAATGGACTCCAAATATTAATATTTGGAGTCCATTCTTTTATTGATAAACAGATTAATATCAGTTACATTGCTTGCTTGTCATAATATCGAGTACAAGTCTGTCTGTTTCGTTCATACCTTGTGAACCGATGCGTGTTAAGTTACGGATACTGCGGTCCACATCATCGTCGATGATACCTTCTACCGAGGTAACACACTTGTTTTCCATCGCAAGGATAGCCGAGAGAACAGCAGTCGATACACCGCTAGTGAGCTTCAACGCGCAGCTTGGCTTCGCACCGTCGCAAATCATACCAGTGATGTTCGCAATCATGTTCTTCACCGCATAGGTAATCTGTTCGTATGTACCGCCCATCAAGTAAGTGATACCACAGCTGGAACCGGTAGCAGCTACCACACATCCGCAGAGTGCCGAAAGGCGGCCGAGACTTTGCTTGATGTAGATTACGGTTAAGTGGCTCATTGCCAATGCACGGATTAATTCTTCTTCGCTCTTGTTGTTGTCTTCAGCATATACCACAACAGGGAGTGTAGCTGTAATACCTTGATTACCACTTCCTGAGTTGCTCATTACTGGAATCATGGCACCTGCCATACGCGCATCGCAAGCTGCTGAAGTATAAGAAAGGATGTGAGTGAACGTATTGTCGCCCAACATCAGGCTCTCGTTCTTCTTGCTGTTCAGCGTCTTGCCAAGCTGGTGTCCGTAGTTACCCTTGAAAGAACGTTCGGCAGCCTTCTTGTTCAAATTGCGGGTTTCGAGGATGAATTGCAATTCTTCGATTGGCGAAGTGGTAGCGAAATCGTATACCTTGCGGAGAGTGAGTTCCACATCGTCTGCTGCTGCTTCGTTTGAAGCGGTAGTCTGCTTGTTTATTAGGACTTCTTCATCCTTGGCTACATATACAAAGTTGGTATGTCCACCGCTGATGATAGCTGTAGCCTTCTTTCCTTGAGCTTCGCAGATAATTTCTATATAGAGTTTTTCTTCGATGCCATACTTCAAAGCGATGTTGATGGCTTGCGAGTCAATCAGTTTCTTACCTTCTTCTACAGCTTCTGGAGTGCTGTCCTTGAGAACTTCCAACTGGTATTCGCTCTTGCCGATGAGTGCACCGAGGGCGATGGCGATAGGGAGACCAATCATACCTGTACCCGGGATACCTACACCCATGGCATTCTTCAAGATGTTGGCACTAAGCAATGCTTGAATCTTTTCCGGACGGCAACCCAATGTCTCAGTAGCTTTGGCTACGCAGAGGGCTACGGCGATAGGTTCTGTACAACCGATGGCTGGAACCACTTCGCGGTTTATCAGAGCGATGATTTGCTCTCTTTCTGCTTTCGCAATCATAGTATTTGAATTAAAAAATCATCATTCAGGCAGCTGACATTGCCTGAATGATGAGTGTTAATGTTACTTCTTATAATTCTTCAAACCA
>JAFYPV010000020.1 GCA_017559935.1 Bacteroides sp.
AAAAAATAGCTAGATAAATTCTCTCAAAAAGATAAAAGACTCTACATCCTCAGTCCTCAATCCTCAGTCCAAAAAAACCGAGGAATGAGGATGTTATCTTACTCAATCTTCAAGTTCTGGAAACAGCAAGACCAACCATCATTGGTATCAGTAATGACAATGCGAACGGCCTTGACCGGTGCTTCCGGATTGCGAATATACGCATGATAACGGTGGAAATCTTCACCCTTGATAAAGTTCACACCATCGTAAGAATATTCCACATAGCCATGAGTTACCCCATAGAAAGGAATGGCTGCATAGCCTGTTGGAATATGGATGGTGGTACATTTCACCGGCTCCTTGAAGGTGTAAGTCAGTGTCTGACCAGCCTTAACCTTAGCCTTGCTACGCACCATCTTATTGTAATTATAAGTCGTGATAGCCTCTAGCTTGTTGTTCTTCAACAGCTCGATATCGGTATCTACGCTCACCTCCGGAGTGAGATAGTGATGAAGTTTAACATTCTCGGCAGCTACCGCCACACTATGCAGGTTACGATTGAAGAACGTACTGAAACGGAACTTCTCCGGTGCATCGGTTACGATGTTTCCGCTCACCACCGGCGATGTAGCGGTAGGTTCTGTACCGTCCATGGTGTAACGGACCACAGCCGATGGATAAGGGAGTGACACCTTGAGTTGGGCATCCTCGTACATTACCTTCGGAGGTTCCACACGGAAAGCAATGCCCATGGCATAGAGTCGGTCGTAATGCTTGTTTACCATGCGTGAATAGAAATCGGCATAGTTCTTATGTTCCTTGGCACTCCAACCTATTTCGGCCAATGCACACAAACGTGGGAAAATCTGATACTCCGCAAAACGAGGTGGGAACTGCATCAGCTCTGTCCACAGACCAGCCTGCACACCAATGAGTAGCTTTTCTTCTTCCGGAGTAAGCTGCATATCTTGATACGGCTCGTAGTTATACATCCGATCGAGTGGAATGATGGCTGCCCAGTTGTGACCTCGCTCTACTGGTGAATATTGCATATCCAGATACAAGTATTCGCCTGTCTGCATCACGGTAGGCTGACCTTTCTTGATAGATTCAACTCCCTTGGCCTGAGTTCTCCAAGCCACTACGGTAGAATTAGGACGCAGACCGCCATGATCCTGAATGTCGTCCCATCCCATCATTACCTTGCCATGCTTGTGGATGATATTTTCCATTCGCTTGACAAAATATCCGTGAAGTTCTTCCACATTCTTATAACCTTGTTTCTTCATGACAGCCTGACACTCCGGACATTGTTCCCAGTAATCGAACACCACTTCATCGCCACCAATATTGATGTAAGGCGACGGGAAGAGGGCGGCAAGCTCCTTGATGATATCTTCGATAATGCGGTAGTTACTCTCTTTTCCCACACACCACACATTGTCGAACTCACCACAAGCCGATACTTTATCGGTCTTTGTTCCACAAGTTACATTGCCAAATACAGCGGTAGAGGAAAGTGCATGTCCTGGAAGGTCGAACTCCGGAATAATCATGACATTGCGCTTTTGAGCATAAGCAATCAATTCCTTCATTTCCTTCTGTGTGTAGTAGCCTCCATAGCGTTCAGAGCCAGAAAGGTAGGTAGGCGGAATCAATTCATTCTTTCCACGCCATGCACCCTTGTTGGTAAGCTCCGGATATTTCTTGATTTCGATGCGCCAACCGTTATCATCAGTCAGGTGCAAATGGAGTCTATTCAGTTTGTGATTGGACATCCAATCAATATAGTTACGCAGATACTCTAGTTCGAAGAAGGTACGCGATACATCGAGCATAAATCCACGATACGAAAAGCGCGGAGCATCTTCTACCAATAATGTACCGATGGAGTATTCCTTCAAACGGAGATGTTCGCCGGAATATACTTCAGCCGGGAAGAGCTGCAGAAGTGTCTGCACACCATAATACTTACCCGCTTCATCGGCCGAAGCAATGGTAATACCATTATCTGTTACATCGAGTCGATATCCTTCTTGCGGAAGACTCTTGTCGGTCGCGAAGGTAATGAAACGCTCAGTCTTCTGCTGACGGGTTAGAGTAATCGGAAAATCAAAAACCTCTTCCAGCTTGTCTTGCAGATAGTTGGCCGAGAAATCATTAATATCAGGCGAGACAATGGTTAGACCTTTCTGCACTACGAATGTACCCTCTCCTTTTACCATCTTCTGAGGTGCAGGAATGATATTGGGTTGATTATCACACCATCCGGTTATGACATTTCCTAAGATTAATACCAAAGCAATGATTGTTTTCTTCATATCAAGAATTTTAAGGTTGAACGTTTTACTGCCATTGAGCATAAGCATCAGCCAATTGATTCATGGCTTGTTCCAGTACACTGCGCGGACTAGCTACATTCAGTCGCATGAATCCTTCTCCTTCTGCGCCGAAGCTTGCTCCATCATTCAATGCCAGATGAGCCTTGTCGACAAAGAAATCATTTAGTGCCTCTTGAGACAATCCCATCTCGCGACAATCGAGCCATACCAAATAAGAAGCCTGCGGACGGATGGCTTTAATCTTCGGAGTATGCTCCTTCAGGAACGCATCTACATAGTCAATATTACCTTGTATATAGGCTAAGCATTGCTCCAACCATTCGGTGCCGTGGCTATAAGCAGCCTCAACCGCCAAGAAAGCGAATACATGACCGAGGTCCAGCTCGCATGCATCCATAAACTTGCGGAACTTAACACGCAAATCGGGATTGAAAATCAAGGCATGAGAAGCTGTGAGTCCAGGCATATTAAACGCCTTACTAGGCGACATGAAGGTAACACAATTCATCTTTGCCTTTTCGCTAATCATGGCAAACGGACGATGTTTGCGAGGCGGAAGGGTGAGGTCGGCATGGATTTCGTCGGAGAACACCAACACTCCTTCTTCGTAACAGATTTCGGCCACTTGCTGGAGTTCTTCTTCAGTCCAAACAATACCACCCGGATTATGAGGATTGCAGAGAATGAACACTTTACATCCCTTTACTTGCTCACGAAAATGCTCCATATCCATGCGGTAGGTGCCATCTACCAGCTTCAGCGGATTGGTCACAAGGGTACGTCCATTACGCTTGGTCAGCCAAGTGAAAGGACCATAAACCGGCGGTTGAATCAGAATCTTGTCTCCTACTTCCGTAAAGGCATTCAGCGCCATACCGATACCCGGCACAATGCCCGACACGAAGTTGATGTGCTTCTTCTTCACTTCGAGACCATAACGTTGCTTCGCCCAATTGCTGATGGCGCGATAATAACTATCGGGTTTGTCAGTATAACCTAACACCGGATTATCCAAACGTTGGCGGATGGCTTGGGTGATGAACGGAGCGGTAGCAAAATCCATATCGGCCACCCAAAGAGGAATCAAGTCGGTGCGGCCCCACATATCCTGCAGCCAGTCTAACTTGATGGCAGAAGTGCCTTTTCTATCTATTACTTTATCAAAATCGTATGTCATAGTATATTGATTATTTTATCGGTTATGATCGTATTTCTTTGCCTTTATGGAAGCAATGACAAGACAAAGTATCAGCACGCCATTATAGGGTACAAGGAACTGGACTTTCTCATCCGCATCAAGCAGCTTCAGCAAATAAAAGCAGACAAGGCAGGCTATGGCTGTCCATCCCATGGCATTGCCCATGTGCTTGCCCAGCCCTTTGCCGTCCACGTTCTTCTTTTTATCGGCACTCATCGTGTTATATCCGGCTATCAGGTCGGGGTACTTCCTGCACAATGCACCTATAGCTATCAGAAACACGCTCATGCCCCATGCTATGATATCGGGTACCATTTCATCGGCTTCCATAAACTTAAAATCTATGATTTTCTACAAAAATAGATAATAATTCTTACTTTAGCGAATAATCAACTACATTTGTCCCCCGAACATTTATTATTAGAAGCATGATCAAACAAGATTACCTCATCCGGATGATTTTGGAAATCATCACCCTCATAGCCAATGCACTTTTGAACAAGCAGAAGATTCGTCCACAGCACTGGGTGGAATACGACTGCCTCACCCGTCAGATTCTCGAAGTGCCATCGGACCAGCTGAAGGATCTCTCACCCGAAGAGATCATTGACAAATACGAGGGAGACACCAACCGTATGGGAAAGATTGAATTGGCTGCCATGACGCTGCTAAAGATTTCGGAAGAACTGGGCGATGACCATCTGCTGCTGAAATCCCGATTGAAACAGAACGGCATTGAGTTACTGAAGTTCGTGCAAATGCAAGGCGATACGTTCTCCATCCAACGCATGTCGATTATCAGCATGCTTGAAAAGGGGAATTGAATAAAAATAGGCTTCAATCAAAAAAAATCTCACAAAACATTTGTTTTTCTCAGAAAAGTATTACTTTTGCAGCGTGTTTAACAACAAAAAGAAACTATTTAAGTAATGACAGCATTGTATTCTACATATTTCTTCTTTTTCTTTTTTTACTTTTACTTTAGCAATAAGGTGAAGCGGGAAGTTGTATGTATACAATGAATCAGACAAAATGAAATAACAATGAATCCCGCTTCTATTTGAGGCGGGATTTTTTATTAAACTAAAAACAATACAATGAAAAGAATTGCGATACAAGGTGTACCCGGCTCATTCCACGATATAGCAGCACACAAGTTCTTTCCGAACGAGGAAATCGAACTTATCTGTTGTGATACTTTCGAGGAAATCTTTGCGCACATTCAAGAGGATAGTTCGGTTATCGGAATGCTCGCTATAGAAAATACAATTGCCGGTAGCCTCCTCCACAATTACGAACTGATGCGCGAAAATGGCGTAACCATCGTAGGTGAACACAAACTTCGTATCAAGCACAACATCGTTTGCTTGCCGGAGGATGATTGGGATACACTAACCGAAGTGAATTCTCACCCGGTAGCTTTAGCGCAATGCCGAAATTTCTTACAACGCCATCCGCAAATGAAGGTGGTAGAAGCGGACGACACTGCGAAGAGTGCCGAAATCATCCGCGAGAAGAACATGCGTGGACATGCAGCCATCTGTTCGAAGTATGCAGCAGAACTCTATGGCATGAAGATTCTGGAAGAAAGTATCGAAACCAACAAGCACAACTTCACCCGATTCCTCGTGGTAGCAGACACATGGCGTGCCGATGACCTCCGCCAGCGCGGCCAATCGAACAAGGCGACCATCGTCTTCTCGCTCCCGCACAACGAAGGTAGCCTATCGCAAGTATTGAGCATCTTTTCATTCTATAAAATCAATCTGACCAAGATTCAGTCGCTCCCGATCATCGGACGCGAATGGGAATACTTGTTCTATGTGGATGTCATCTTTAATGATTACTTACGCTTCCGCCAGTCAATTGATGCAGTATCACCACTTACTCGTGAACTTAAAATCTTAGGAGAATATGCAGAAGGAGAATCAACTTTATAATATACAGCCAGCAGACAGATTGGCGAACGTGAGCGAATACTACTTCAGCCGCAAGCTGAAGGAAGTAGCTCAAATGAATGCAGAAGGAAAGAATGTCATCAGTTTGGGTATTGGAAGTCCAGACATGCCTCCTTCGGAAGAAACTGTGAACGTGCTCTGCGAACAGGCTAAGCGTGCCGATGTGCATGGCTATCAGCCTACGGTAGGTATCCCTGAACTCCGCAAGGCCATGGCCGACTGGTACAAGCGCTGGTACGATGTAGACCTCGACCCGGCTACTGAAATCCAACCGCTCATTGGTTCGAAGGAAGGTATTTTGCACGTGACTCTCGCCTTCGTGAATCCGGGCGACCAAGTGCTCGTTCCGAATCCCGGCTACCCTACTTATACCTCTTTAAATAAGATATTGGGAAGCGAGATTGTGAACTATAACTTGCGTGAAGACAACGGTTGGCAACCCGACTTCGAGGAATTGGAGAAGATGGACTTGAGTCGTGTGAAACTCATGTGGACCAACTACCCGAACATGCCGACCGGAGCGAACGCTACCATGGAACTGTACGAAAAGTTGGTGGATTTCGCCCGTAGACACAACATCGTGATCGTGAACGACAACCCATACAGCCTCATCCTCAACAAGAAGCCTTTGAGTATCCTCAACGTGCCAGGTGCGAAGGAATGTTGCATCGAATTCAACTCGATGAGCAAGAGCCACAACATGCCGGGTTGGCGTGTGGGACTTCTCGCTACCAACGCCCAATTCGTCCAATGGATTCTCAAAATCAAGAGCAACATTGATTCGGGTACTTTCCGTCCGTTGCAATTAGCTGCTGCCCAAGCCTATAACAACAGCATGGAATGGCACGAAGAAGCAAACATCGGTGTATACAGCCGTCGTCGCCAATTGGCCGAGGAAATCATGCGCACACTAGGCTGCTCGTTCGACACCAATCAGGTAGGTATGTTCCTTTGGGGACGCATCCCTGAGTCGTATAACGATGTAGAGGACTTGACCGAACGGGTACTTCACGAAGCGCGTGTATTCATTACTCCGGGCTTCATCTTCGGAAGCAATGGCAAGCGCTACATCCGCATCTCGCTTTGTGCTAAGGAAGAAAAACTCGCAGAAGCATTGGAAAGAATTAAGAAGACCATATAAAAGAGAAAACTAAAAACTAAAAATCAGAGTAATAAAAACTAAAAGTATAAAACTATGGAACTCGAATTACAACCTTTAGCATTACCGGGAGTATCAGAAGAACGCCCTATCGTCATAGCAGGCCCATGTAGCGCCGAAACAGAAGAACAAGTAATGAATACTGCTCATGCCCTCGCCAATAAAGGTGTGAAGATTTTCCGTGCAGGTATCTGGAAGCCACGTACCAAACCAGGTAGTTTCGAAGGTGTAGGAGCCGAAGGTTTAGCTTGGATGAAACGCGTAAAGCAGGAAACTGGAATGTTAATTTCGACTGAAGTGGCTACTCCAAAACACGTAGAAGAATCATTAAAAGCCGGTATCGATATTCTTTGGGTAGGTGCACGTACAACTGCCAATCCATTTGCTGTACAGGAACTTGCCGATTCTTTGAAAGGTATTGATATACCGGTATTAGTAAAGAATCCTGTTAACCCGGATCTTGAACTCTGGATTGGTGCTTTGCAACGCATGAATGGTGCTGGTTTGAAACGTTTGGGAGCTATTCATCGTGGTTTCTCTTCTTACGACAAGAAAATATACCGCAACCTTCCACAATGGCATATTCCTATCGAATTGCGTCGCCGAATTCCAGAATTGCCTATCTTCTGTGACCCATCACACATCGGTGGAAAACGCGAATTAATAGCTCCGCTCTGCCAACAAGCAATGGACTTAGGATTCGATGGTCTCATCACTGAATCACATTGTAACCCAGATGCTGCATGGAGCGATGCTTCTCAACAAGTTACACCTGAGATTCTAGGTTATATCCTTAACTTGCTCGTTATTCGTAAAGAAAAGCATACTACCGAAAGTTTAGGTGAACTCCGTTCACAAATCGACGAATGCGACAATAGCCTCATCGAAATGCTTGCTAAACGTATGCGTGTATGCCGTGAAATCGGTACTTTCAAGAAAGAACATAACATGACAATTCTTCAAACAGGACGTTACAACGAAATCCTCGACAAACGTGGCGCACAAGGTGCATTGTGTGGTATGGATTCCGAGTTTATCAAGAAAGTGTTCGAAGCGATTCACGAAGAAAGTGTACGCCAACAGATGGAAATCATTAACAAATAAATTATGAGAATATTAATATTAGGAGCCGGTAAAATGGGCTCCTTTTTCACTGATGTCTTGAGTTTCAAACACGAAACGGCCGTATTTGATGTGAACCCGCATAAATTGCGTTTCATGTACAATTGTTACCGTTTTACTAAACTCGAAGAAATTGAGGAATTCCGTCCGGAGCTGGTTATCAATGCAGCTACCGTGAAGTATACTCTGGATGCATTCAACCAAGTATTACCCGCCCTCCCGAAGGATTGCATCATCAGTGATATTGCTTCGGTAAAGACCGGATTGAAAGAATGGTACGAAGGCTGTGGATTCCGCTATGTATCCACTCACCCGATGTTCGGTCCTACTTTTGCCAATCTCGACCAACTGAGCACAGAAAATGCTATCATCATCAGCGAAGGAGATTATATGGGTAAGATTTTCTTCAAGGACTTATATCAAAGTTTAGGATTGAACATATTTGAATATACGTTTGACGAACATGACGATACTGTAGCATATTCATTGTCTATTCCATTCGTATCCACTTTCGTCTTTGCTGCCGTAATGAAGCATCAGGATGCACCTGGTACGACTTTCAAGCGCCACATGGCCATCGCCAAAGGTGTACTGAGCGAAGATGACTATTTGTTACAAGAAATTCTCTTCAACCCACGTACTCCAGCACAAGTAGAAGGAATCCGTACCGAATTGAATGAGTTATTGGATATCATAAGTCGGAAAGATTCGGAAAGTATGCGAACTTTCTTAACCAAAATTCGACAAAAGATTAAATGAAGAAAAGAGTAAGAGGGTATTCCTCTTACTCTTTTTACTTTCTTAAGGAAAATTCAAATCTCAATCCTCCTTGAGAACGATTCGTTACAGTAATGGTACCACCATGAAATTGTACGGCATGTTTAACAATGGCCAGTCCTAAACCGGTTCCTCCCATCCGGCGGGAACGTCCCTTATCCACTCGATAAAATCGTTCAAACAAACGGGAAAGTTGCTTCTCTTCAACCCCTATTCCATCGTCTTCAAAACAGATGGTACAGAAGCTTTCGTCGTTCTTGATCAACGAGATATAAATATTCTTACCTCCTGAATACGCTATTGCATTTTCTGTCAGATTACGGAAGATAGAAGCAATTAGCGAAAGATTACCATTCACAACAACCTGTTCCCTAAAATCTGCATGAAGGGTAAACCGTTCTTCTTCCGGCATAATTTCCAATTCTAACGCTATTTCATCAATGATATTGTTAACAGTAATAGGCTCTTTGTCAATGTGTTGATTTCCATCTTCCATACGGGTAATCAGCGAAACTTCACCTAAGAGTTTGCGTAGGCGCTCATTGTTGGTATAGCAACGCTCAATCAGTTCTTGTCTTTTTTCTTCACTCAAATTGATACCGGAAAGCAATGTTTCCAAACAGACTTGTATGGACGCAACCGGAGTCTTCAGCTCATGATTAATATTGTTGGTAAGCTGACGTTTGATGCGTATCTTCTCCTGCTCCTCTCTAAGCGCAGCTTCGTGAGCGATATCTCTATCCTTGATGGTTTGTTGCCATTGAGCGAACAACTGGATAATATGATTGGAGATGGAACCAAGTTCATCGTTAGGGAATGGTTCATCTTCATCGAAGGCTTCTCCCTTTTCAGCTTTTGCTGCAAAGCGGTTCAGCCGCTCAATATGCTTACCCAATCTCCTAGTAGCAAAATAAGCCAGAATACTCATCGTTAGACTAATGGCTATCATCGTCCCCAAAAAATTCCAGTCAGCTTTCAAGAGTTCGCGCAAAGAAGCAGAATATGGAATGGCTGTTCGCACAAGTACTTCATCACCTCGTGTGGCCGAATAGAAGTACTCACGACCATCACTAGTCGATAGTCGTCCGATGTGATAAGCCGAACCTTTCTTCAAGGCACCAGCCACTTCAGGGCGTAAACGATGGTTGTCAAGCGAGTCGAGCGAAAGCATATTATCAAATACAACATCTCCCCCCCGTGTGATAATGGAAATACGTAGCTCGTCAAAAGGTTGTTCGTGAGTAGCTATATACTCCTCATGCGACAGTTCATTTTCTATTGCTCCCAACAGATGTTTATTGTACAATTGTAACTGCGCATTTAAGAAATCCGACTTGTATTGCTTTTCACGCATGTATTGGAAACTGATAAAACAAATGATTATCGACCACGTGAAAGCAAGCAATACCAAAAGTAGTCGCTTGTGATACGAAAGTTTAATCACGGAAACCATAGCCATAACCAGAACGAGTTACAATGTAAGAACCGTATGCTCCAATCTTTGAACGTAAGCGAGTGATATTCACATCAATGGTTCGATCTAAAACAACCACTTCATCACTCCATACTCGACCTAAAATCTGTTCACGAGAACAAATCTTTCCGCGATGCGATAGTAAATACGCCAACAATTCAAATTCTTTTTTGGCAAGTTTTACTTCCGTACCATCTACCAAGCAACGCTTAAATTCCAAATCGAGCTGTAAACCTTCTACTTGTAATATATTCGATTTTTCGGTCAAAGAATGGTTTCCTTTATGGTTAACGCGGCGCAGGACACTTTTCACTCGTGCTATCACATTTCGGATGGTATAAGGTTTTGTAATGTAGTCATCGGCACCAAGATTCAACCCCATCACCATATCGTCTTCCGTATCGCGGGCAGTACAGAAGATTATAGGAATATCGGCTGTGGTTACATTTGATTTAAGCATCTTAGCCATTTTTATTCCGCTTATTTCTCCCATCATAATATCAAGGAGAATCAACGAATAGCTTTTCAAATCAAGCGTCAAAGCCTGTTCTGCACTAAAAGCTATATCTACATCGTATCCTTCATTCTCAAGATTGAGTTTAAGAACCTCGCATAAAGTCTCTTCATCATCTACTATCAATATACGTTCTACAGCCATATACATTTTATATTATTTCTACACAAATGTAGATAGAATAATCCAATTGAAAAGCAGTCGTAAGAAGATTTAATAAAAATCAAAAGAGATATTCATCATTATTTCACACTTTTAATTCACTTGAAACAATTATGAAACAAAATAGCAGTTTATTTGCACTCGATAAATCACATTATTATGAGTATATTACAAGTATTTACACTGTTGGGAGCATTAGGTATGTTCCTTTACGGTATGAACTTGATGAGTTCAGGTTTGCAAAAAGCAGCCGGAGATAAGCTAAGAGGCTTCTTATCGGCTATGACATCCAATCCTCTTAAAGGAGTTTTGACCGGTTTGGGTATTACCACCGTCATCCAATCTTCATCGGCTACTACAGTAATGGTAGTAAGTTTCGTAAATGCAGGTCTCCTCACATTGACACAAGCCATTGGCGTTATTATGGGTGCCAATATCGGTACAACAGTAACAGCCTGGATGGTATCTTGGTTGGGTTTCAAAGCTGACATTTCTATCCTTGCTGTACCTTTGATGCTTTTCGGATTCCTATTCTCCAATTCCAAGAAAAACAATCGTAAAAACATTGGTGAACTCATTGTAGGTTTCTGTCTTCTCTTCTTGGGTCTTTCTTTCATGAAGAATTCAGTTCCAGACCTCCGACAGACACCGGAAGTACTTGAATTTGTAAGCTCTTGGGCATCTCATGGCTTTGGCTCAGTATTGTTGTTCCTTTTGTTTGGTACAATTTTGACCCTTGTCTTACAATCTTCATCGGCTACTATGGCCATCACACTCATTATGCTGAGTATGGGTTGGATTCCATTTGGTATGGCTTGTGCAATGGTACTTGGTGAAAATATTGGTACAACTATTACAGCCAATATCGCCGCTTCTATCGGTAATACACAAGCTAAGCGTGCAGCTATGTCGCACACTATCTTCAATGTATTTGGTGTGCTTTGGGCATTGGCACTCTATCAACCGTTCCTCAACTTGGTAGGTCTTGTTACAGAAAAGTTGTTTGGTTTGCCTAATCCTACATCCGAAGGTTTCGTAGTTAGTGATCCTACATCGGCCGAAGGTACAGCTGCATTGTATGGGCTTTCTATGTTGCATACGTTGTTTAATGTAATCAATACCTTATTAATGATATGGTTTACCGGTTGGATTGGTAAGGCTGTCTGCTTGATTATCCGTACACCAGAAAACCAAGAAAAAGAAGTGTTCAGACTCAAGTATATCTCAGCAGGTCCGCTTGCTACACCTGAATTGTCAGTAGAACAAGCATTCGGTGAAATTATCCACTTTGCCCAGATTTCAAAGAACGGTGCAGCTTATGCTAAGGAAGCGGTTAACGAAGCCGATACCGACAAGTTTGAAGCATTGAGAGAAAAGTTAGTTAAGTACGAAGAAATTTCCGACCGCATCGAATACGAAATTGCAGCCTTCTTGAACGGTGTTTCTGCAGAAGAAATCAGCGAAAGCACATCGATTAAGATCAAGGCAATGTACAAGATCATTGGTGAAATGGAATCGTTGGGCGACTCAGGCGAAACCATCAGCCGCATCTTGTCAAGAAAGAACATCCACAAGAAGAGCTTTGATGCTGAAGCTATAAAGAACCTCAACACCATGGCCGAAGCTGTTCAAACTGCTTATGATGCTATGATTGCTAACTTGACTGCAGCTCACAAGGGTGAACTTGTAAACATTACCAATGCATACAATGCGGAAGACCGCTTGAATACGCTTAGAAACAACTTCAGAGAAGTGGTTATCGAAGAAATTGACAATGGTAATACAAACTATCAAACCAGCGTTTACTACATGGATATCTTGAATGAGTTTGAACGTATGGGTGACTTTATGATCAACATTTCTCAAGACCTAGAAAAAGCATTTGCGCATAAATAATTAAGGTTAGGTTTTAAAAGGTGACATCGTGTCATTCTCTACACAAAGGAGAATGGCACGATTTTTTTATAACATTTTCTTAACGAATCGCTATTTATTTTGAAATATTTATGAAATCTTACCACGGTACTTTTGCAGTGTCAAATTAAAACAGTAACAAATGACAATGAAAACAAAAGTAATCATGGCAGGTATCATGTTAGCCTGCACCAGTATCACTGCACAGGCGCAGGATGCTAAAACCGATGAGCCGAAAGGCAAAGCGATTGTACAAGTATTTGGTAACTTCCACTCAGGTTTCGGTGCTGAAAACAACGACCGTGGCTTCGAATTGGAACGCAGCTACTTGGGCTACGAATACAAATTGAACAAGGGACTTTCTGTAAAAGGTGTAATGGACATCGGCAAGTCGAACGATGTTTCGGATTACCAACGTATCGCCTACATCAAGAACGCCATGGTATCGTGGAAAACTGGCAACCTAACCTTGAACGGTGGTTTGATTTCGACTACCCAATTCAACTTCCAGGAAAAGTTCTGGGGATACCGTTACATCATGAAATCCTTCCAAGACCAATATAAATTCGGTAACAGTGCCGACTTGGGTATCTCTCTCGCTTACAAGTTTGCCGATTGGCTCTCTGCCGATGCGATCATCGTGAATGGCGAAGGCTATAAGAAAGTACAGAAGAACGACGGTTTGAACTATGGTTTGGGTGCTACCCTCACTCCTGTCAAGGGATTGCAAGTCCGCATGTACGGAAGCTTGAACGAAACCAGTGAACAAGATAAGAAAAATATTGTTAATATGGCAGCCTTCATTGGTTACAAAGCCGATAAGTTTAGCATCGGTGCTGAATACAACAAGATGTGGAATGCCTCTTATAAAGAAGGTCAAGACCAATATGGTTACTCAGTATTCGCATCAGCAAAGCTGAACAAGAAAACAGACATATATGCACGACTCGATGACCTTTGCTCGAAAAACGAATGGAATAAGGCCAAGGACGAACAAGCTGCTATCCTGGGCGCACAATTCAAGCTCGGCAAGTATGTGAAAGTTGCTCCTAACTTCCGTATGAGCATGCCTAAAGCAGACGGAGCGGACAATGCTTACTCTGCATACATTAACTGCTATTTCGGTTTCTAACATCAAACAGATAACAACATGAAAAAGATTCTTTCGTCAGTAATGACTTTGATATTCGCCCTTGCAATGGTTTCTTGTGGCGGCAATGCCAACAGCGGTGCCCGTGAAGCTCAAGAATTGTCTGGTGCAGGCGCTACCTTCCCTCTTCCTTTCTACAATGTAGTATTCGAAGAATTTGCTCAAGTAAATGGTGATGCCGTGGCATATGGCGGTATCGGTTCAGGTGGTGGTGTACGTAACCTTCGTGACAAAATTGTGGATTTTGCCGGTAGTGACGCTTTCCTCTCTGAAAAGGAAATGGCCGATATGAACCCAGTCATCCACATCCCGACTTGTATGGGTGCCGTAGTATTGGCCTACAACTTGGAAGGCGTGAACGAATTGAAGCTCTCGGGCGAAGTGATTGCCGACATCTTTGCCGGTGAAATCAAGATGTGGAACGATGCCCGTTTGGCAGCCCTCAATCCAGGAGTAACACTTCCTGCTGAAGCCATTATCCCTGTATTCCGCTCAGATGGTTCGGGTACTACCTTCGTATTTACTGACTATCTGACTAAGGTAAGCCCCATGTGGGCAAGCAAGTATGGTGCAGGCAAGTCAGTGAACTTCCCATCAGGACAAGCAGCCAAGGGTAATCCGGGTGTGGCAGGTGTCATCAAGCAAACCAAGAATGCCATCGGTTATGTAGGTTCGGAATATGCTTTTGCCCAGAAGATTGCCTACGCACAAATCCAAAACCAACGTGGAGAATTCGTGGAACCTTCTTCTGAATCTATTTCAGCAGCAGCTTCCGGTGAAATTCCAGCAGATACCCGTTGCTCCATTACCAATGCCGATGCAGCCGGTGCCTACCCTATCTCAACCTTCACTTGGATGATTATCTACAAAGAGCAGAACTACTCTGACCGCAGCAAGGATCAGGCAGTAGCTACACTCGACCTCTTGCAATACATCCTTTCGGACGAAGCACAGCACATTACATCCGAAGTGCACTATGCTCCGCTTCCAGCCAAGGCAAAGGAATTGAGCATGACAAACTTGAAGACCGTTACTTTCGACGGAGTAACCATCTTGCAATAAGCCTAACGCAATGAACGATAAGATATACAAAGTAATATTGTTCATAGCAGCATTGATTATGCCGATTGTGTGCGGGGGTGTTGTATACGCCCTCGTCACCGACGCGTACGATGCTTTTGAACATTTCGGGTTCTTCAAGTTCCTGACTTCCTCCGACTGGAGCTATACCGAAGGAGCCGAGCAGTATGGAGCATTGCCGTTCATCACCGGTACGCTGATGACTACTTTATTGGCCCTCGTTTTCTGTATCCCATTCTCCTTGCCTGTGGCATTGTTCGTAGGCGAGTATTTCAAGGGCACGAAAGTAGCAGCTGTGTTAAGCACCGTTACCGACTTGTTGGCCGGCATCCCCTCCATCATCTATGGTTTGTGGGGATTCTACACACTCCGCCCTATCATTATGGCATTGAACATTTCCGAACAAGGCTCGGGCGTATTGACCGCTTCCTTGGTCTTGGCCATCATGATCATTCCTTATGCGGCTTCCCTCAGTGCCGAGTTCATCAAGATGGTACCAAACGACTTGAAGGAAGGTGCCTACAGTTTGGGAGCAACCCGTGCAGAAGTAGTCCGCAAGGTGATATTCCCCGTAGCAGGTTCGGGTATCTTCTCCTCGTATGTACTGGCTATCGGCCGTGCCTTGGGAGAAACAATGACCGTAACAATGCTGATTGGTAATACCAATAACATCCCTAACTCCATCACCTCTACCGGAAATTCAATGGCATCCATCATTGCCAACCAGTTCGGTGAAGCGGATGACCTGAGACTTTCGTCACTGATTGCCATCGGATTGATTCTGTTCCTGATTACGGCTATCATCAACATGGTGGGTAAGATTATGATTAAACGCGCAAGAATTTCTTAAACTATGAGTACATTGAAAATCAAGAATCGTTTGGCAAAAGACAAGCTGATGCTGTGGGGCATTTGTCTGTTCGCCGCACTTACGGCTGTACCCTTACTGGCCATCTTGGGAGAAGTGCTCTTCCGTGGTTACGACCAGTTGTCGTGGTCGTTCTTCACCGAGCCCACTCCTACCGCCTACAAGGCCATGAAAGCCATCGAGGCAGGGCAACCCATTCCAGGTGGTATTGCCAATGGTATCATCGGTACTATGATCATGCTCGGCATGGCGGTTGTCTTTGCCGTACCTACAGGCATCCTTTGCGGGGCTTACTTGGCCGAGAATCCCAAGAACCGCTTTGCCCAAGTGGTGAGCTACCTTACCGACCTGTTGCAAGGCACCCCCTCGGTGATTATCGGTATTATCACTTACATTTGGGTGGTTGTTCCTATGAAAGGCTATTCGGCCATTGCCGGTAGTGTAGCCCTATTCATCATGATGCTTCCGCTCATTATCCGATCTACGGAAGAGACCTTGAAGATTCTTCCGGCTTCGCTCAAGGAAGCAGGCTTGGCATTGGGTGCCAATAAGGCTCGTGTGATGCTGAAGGTACAGCTTCCGGCAGCTTTCGGGGGTATCTTTACCGGCGTGTTGCTAGCCATCTCGCGTGTGATTGGCGAGACCGCACCGCTGATGTTTACCGCCCTCGGCTGTTCGCTCATTCGCTTCGCCATCGACAAGCCCATCTCGGCCGTGCCATTGCTCATTTGGGAGTTCTTCAACGACCCTAACCTTCAGGACTTGATTTGGGGTGCATCCCTCTTCCTCCTGTTGTTTGTACTCACATTGAATTTAACCGCTAAGTATCTTGCAAAGAAATGGAACCAGTAAAACCTATACTTGAATTTAAGAAGACTTGTGTATCGTACACCAAGCAGACGATGGCCGTGAAATATGTATCGGCTGCTATCGAACGAAATACCATTACCGCCATCATGGGGCCTTCGGGTTGTGGTAAATCGACCTTGCTTCGTGCGGTCAACCTCATGCACAACCTCTATCCGAACATCCATGTAGGAGGCGAAATCCTATTAAACGGTGAAGACATCCTCACGATGGAACCCATTGAAGTACGTCGCCGAGTGGGCATGGTGTTCCAACGACCTGCACCCTTCCCAACCATGAGCATTTACGACAATGTGCTTTCGGGATTTGCCTTAAATGGCATCCGTCTTTCGAAAGCAGAGAAAGATGCTACGGTAGAAAGATGCCTAAAGAGTGTGGCTCTTTGGGACGAAGTAAAGGATGTATTGAACAAGAAAGGAACCTTCCTTTCGGGTGGCCAGCAACAACGTTTGTGCATTGCTCGTGCCTTGGCCATGAAGCCCGATGTACTTTTGATGGACGAACCCACTTCGGCACTCGATCCGATTGCCACCAAGCATATTGAAGAACTTCTGTTGGAATTGCAGAAGGAGGTAACTATCCTGATTGTCACCCACAACATGGGTCAAGCCATGCGCATTTCATCTAAATCAATGTTTATGTATTTAGGTGAGTTAGTGGAATATGGTGATACCGAAACCATGTTTTCCAACCCTATAGACGAACGTACCAAGGCCTACCTTACAGGAAAAATGGGATAAAACACAATTAAATAAATGATATTTTTGGGTCTCTGCATAATTTTATATTTTTGCAAGACCAAAATAATTCATCATGAGAATAAAATACCACCAAATACTAATCGTTTTTGCATTCATTTCTCTATGGATGAGTGCATGTAGTGAACACCCATCTCCACGCGAAACATTTATCCATTCATTCCTACAAAAATATCCGGAAGCTACCCTACGGGATATTTACAAAGGTAGTTTTCAAGATGTTTTCGGCCCTGCCCATCTACTCACAGATAGAGAAGCAGTTACTCGCTATATCCATCACGAAATAAATAGTTCCGAATCTTTTGAGGAACATGATTATATTCCTTGCGGATGGCAAGGAAACTTCTACCAAGTGAATTTGAAAGTGATAGCCGATGGACGGGTACCCATGGACGATTTCGTAGATGCATTCATGGCCAGTGCCAATGGTATTAATACAGAATTGACTCAACCATTTGTAGAAGATTGGGCATTAATTCAGAAAGCTATCCGCAACGTAGCCCCCAACATGGAAAACTTCTCCCAAGACTCCACATTAATAGCCAATCTTCTGCAAGAAGGAAAGTATGTAGTACATCATAGCGATAAATTCAACGCTCACTATCATCCGCACTACCGCATCATCCGTCGGGATTTGTTCGAAGAAAAGATTTTGCCGAAGTTAAAATAATCCTCAAAGACAGTGATGTGTAAAAAAAAGAATTAGATGCATACTTCTATTTCTTCTTCATCTGTACCTTCGTGCTCAATTCAAAATCACCATCGTACCAATCATTACCTTTTTTAATCTGCTTAGAGTCAAAGTCCTTGATAGACATACCTACGGATCTGAACTCGCCTCCATTGGCTTCACCATCCACATCGTTGAAGATGATTTCCTGATACTTCAATGCAGCAGATTGAATCTTTGCACTTTCAAAAGTTCCTTTAGCATCTGTATAAACAGTATCACCTTCGTGATTATACGTATGCTCATAATCACCGTTCTTATTATAAAGAAACTTGTCCTTCACAATCACCTGGATACCCTGCAAAGGCTTCCCCGACTCGTCCTTTACTTCGCCTATCACCCGATAGTCCACCGTCGGCACACCGTATTCACAAACCATCTCACCACCATTAAAAATATTTTCTCCACACGAAGAAAATCCCAATAATGTCACCACCCCCGACAGTAATGTTCTAACAGAAAATATTATCTTCTTCATATATCTTATGATTTTAATCGTTTCAAATGACAAAAATACAAATCTCCGTTTTCGTCCCGAAGATGCATCCCGTTTCCCCTGCAATAGCGGAAATACTTGCAATCGGCACATTCTCCTTTCCGCATCCATTCCCTATCCCGATAAGGTTGGTATCGATTTTCCCAAACCTCCATGAAATCGTCTTGATAGATATTTCCCTGATGGAAATCCGACCGGATGCTAGAACAAGCTGAAATGGAACCATCTATCAACACGGAACCTACCGTTACCCCTGCCTGACATGCAAAAAAGTGATTCCGAACCTCACCTTCGTAATTGCCCAAGAATCCTTCGCAACCATAATCCAATCGAATACGGCCTTCCTTACGTGTCTTCCGGATAAACTCCATGACTTGACGGAATTCGGCATTGGACAACTGTAACTCTTCGTCATGCGATGCACGACCCATCGGGACAATGGTGAATATGCGCCAACGCTTCACACCTAACTTGATGAGAAATTCCTTCATATCTTCCAAGCGAAGTAAACTATGCTTGTTCACACAAGTCACCACATCGAATACCAAATCCGGTGTCTCCACCATCATACGGATAGCATCTACTGCCCTATCAAAACTTTGCGGATTTCCTCGCATCCAATTATGATCAGAAGCAAACCCATCCAAGCTGACCGTAGCCGAATGTAATCCCGAAGCCATCAGCGCATCCAGTCGTTCTCGAGTCATGAACAATCCATTGGTCACCATCCCCCAAGGAAAACCCCTACGATAAATTTCACGGCCACATTCTTCCAAATCCTTTCGCATCAACGGTTCTCCTCCAGTTACGACAACCATCACCCGATGAGGATCGGTTTTCTTCGCCACACTATCCAATACCCGTAAGAAATCCTCCAAAGGCATATCCATCGTTTCTGCGGTTTTCTTACAATCGCTTCCACAATGCCGGCAGTTGAGATTGCATCGTAAGGTGCATTCCCAAAAGAGCTGGCGCAACGGATGTTCCTTGATTCGTTGCTTTTCCAAATAACGGGCTATTTCTAAAGCCAATTTCCGGCGGATAGTTAAAGGTTCTACTCTCATCTTTCTTCTGTATCTTTGTCCTATAAATGCAAATAAGAGGAAAATATTGCATCAAAAATAATATTTATTTTAAAGGCCTACAAAAAAAGATAGCCAAAAGTTCAATGCCCACTATCATCCGCACTACCGCATTATTCGTCGGGATTTGTTTGAAGAAAAAATTCTACCGAAATTGAAATAAAAGACTCCCTTAGCCAACTAAGGAAGTCTTTATAAGTTACACACAAAGCATCAATGGATGCACGAAGTGGTAGTGAAAGTTGTCGCAATAGCGGTCAATACTGTGATAAGAATATTAAGGATTTTACCCCAAAGAGTCTTGTTACTGTTCATAGGCTACATTGTTTTAAAGGTTTATTCCTCAAATTCTTCTTCACCGCCGCCTTCTTCGTCCGCTTCCTTCACGTACTTGATAGGCACCTTACTGAACTTCAAGGTCTCAAGTGCACCAGCAAGCACCTTACCTGGACGGAAATTGATTCGAGCTTTCTTGATGAGGTTTTCGTTGAATTCTTCTTCGGTCAATGCCCCTTTCCCGTTCAAGCCTACCTGCAAAGTACATAGTTCGCCGAGGCGGACGATTTCGCCATTTTGAATAGCTTCCGATACGACATCCTCAAGGGCTACGAGAACCGCATACACGTCACTCTTGTGAACGGTACAAGTAGATTGGATACGCTCTGCCATTTCACGGATATTTACATCACCACGGGCTTGAGCCTGGGCATAATACTTTGGAGGGGTGTTCTTTTCCGATGGATTACGACGGGGAACCACTGAATAAGTTACTGATCTTGCCATAGTTTTAGTTTAGTTTTTAGTGTTAATAATTTGGGTTTTGTGTTGTTGTCTTGTCTTCCGGATGACATTACAAAGATACAAATCCCTTCTCGGTTATGCAAGTGTTTTAGAATGTTTTTTTTGAGATAAAACAGCTTTTATTTCTTTTTTATCAAACATTTCAAACACTTCGAGGTTTTCTTCCAAACATTTTCTTGCTTGAACACAAACGCCGAAATCCCTTGAAAAATTCGTTCGGATTGGTCAGATAGTCCACGGTCGCAGATGTTGACCTCAAGTTGGAAAAACAGCTCGTACCATGTGAGCGGCGGCCCGCCCGTGGTCAGTTTTTTGATCCGAAGCCTTTACTCAGCTGCCTGATCGTGAAC
>JAFYPV010000021.1 GCA_017559935.1 Bacteroides sp.
AAGAAGGGTTTTGCTCGTCTTTCTAAATATCCCATGATGGAGTTTCAATGGCAGAAATCTTTTCAGGTGCCAGATGGACAGCATCAGTTGATGCGTTTTTTTCAACGCGTGAACAATGCTTTACCTTTTGATGGGAATTCAATGAAAATCCATTCTGAAGGATATTCAATGCTCCAGGCATTGCTTCAATGTATTCACAATGCCAAACATCATATTCATCTACAATTCTATATCTTTGAGAATGATGCAGTGGGAAGACTGGTACGTGATGCTTTGATGGATAAAGCACGTGAGGGTGTGGAAATACGTGTTCTGTACGATGATGTAGGATGTTGGAAAGTGTCGCATTCGTTTTATGATGAGATGCGAGAGGGAGGAATCGAAGTACGTGGATTCTTGAAAGTCCGTTTCCCGCGTTTTACCAGTAAGGTCAATTATCGGAATCATCGGAAAATGGTAATTGTTGATGGACGGGTAGGTTTTGTCGGAGGAATGAATCTTGCTGAACGATATCTGAAAGGTGTTCCTTGGGGGAATTGGAGAGATATCATGGCTCAGATAGAAGGTAAGGCGGTATATGGCTTGCAGACGTCATTTTTGACTGACTGGTATGCTACCGACCATTCTTTGATAACTTCTTCTCCTTACTTCCCGGAAATGGGGAATAAAGGAAAATCTTTGATGCAGATAGCCACTTCCGATCCGGTTGGTAAATGGCATGATATGATGCAAGGACTATTGATGGCCGTAACTTCCTCTCAAAAGTATTTATATATACAGACACCATATTTGTTGCCTACAGAAGCTATCCTTTGCGCTCTGAAGACGATTGCTTTGGCAGGAGTAGATGTGCGTATTATGATTCCGAAGCAATCTGATACGAAGTGGGTACATTGGGGGACAATGTCTTATCTGGCGGGATTAATGGAAGCTGGTGTGAAGATTTATTTATACCGGAAAGGTTTCCTACATTCCAAATTATTTGTTTGTGATGATTGCTTGTCGTCTGTCGGTTCCACGAATTGGGATTTTCGTAGCTTAGAGCATAACTTTGAGGTAAATGCCTTTATGTATGATAATTCTTCGGCTTTGCTTTTGAAAGAGATATTCCTTTCTGACCAAAAGGACGCTGAATTACTACAACTCAAGAGCTGGCGCATGCGTCCTTGGCATCAGAAGGTAAAGGAGTCTGTTATTCGTCTGTTTGCACCTTTGCTTTGAAAAAAGAAAAGTTCACACTGCCATATACGCGGCGTTCTATGAAGTGTGGATCATCTTCGAAATGATTATCTTTCCCATGTTCTAAAACTAATAGGCCATTTTCTTTTAATAGACCGTTTTCAAATATACGGGTCGGAATGCTTTCCAAATCTTTCAATGCATATGGAGGGTCGGCAAAGATAAAATCGAATTGTTCGTGACATTTCTCGATGTATTTGAATACATCTGCACGCATTGGAAAACACTTGTCTGTTTTAACTTCGCGCATGATTTGCGATATGAAAGCAAGGTGCTGTGGGTCTTTCTCGATGGAAATAACTCGGTCACATCCACGTGATACAAGCTCTATGCTGATACTTCCTGTACCGGCAAATAAGTCGAGGGCTGTCACGTTGTCTTCAAAATCAATGTAGTTGTTGCATAGGACATTAAATAAATTTTCCTTGGCAAAATCTGTGGTAGGGCGTGCCTTGAATGTGTGAGGTACGTCAAATCTACGTCGTTTGTATATTCCGCTAATTACTCGCATATCATTAATGTTTGTAAGTCAAAAGGTAGTTCTTCTTGCATAGGTAGGAGATTTACATGTCGCAAGAATTTATTGAGCTCGTTCAACAGTTCTTCTTTGGCGTCCATATTTCCAACGAGATATAGTTGGTCCTTTTCTTGACTGAATCCCAATTGCTGCCAAACGTACAACAAATAGTAAACTTGGTCGGAAGTCTGTTTGCAATTGAATGTGTTTATAAGAAGCAATTTCCCTTTATCGAAAGCAAAGATTTCCATCTTGTTTGGACGGAAATGAGCATATAGCTTGCGATTGTTTTCCTTCTTGCTTTGGCTTGTAAAATGTTCTGTAAGGGGACTTACACAAGCAAATATGCGTGCTTGTGGAAATTGTTCAGTCAAAAGCTGATGAGCGTGTTTGTCCATGCCGAAAAGGAGCGCTATGTTGCTTTTCCCTAAGATATTGCATAAAACGATCTCATTATCCCGATGCTGGAAGTTGTGATAAAACAATTCATCTCCTAATTCATCTTCGAATAAATCGAAAGGAATGGGAGTGAAACGTGAAGTATCAATGAGTATATTCGTTTGTTGATAAGGATGCTTCAATTCTCCGGTAGCCTGAATCATTTTCTTGATGTTGGCTGTCATAGAATAGGAAACATTGACGGGATGGCTCGTAAAGAAGAAATCATCCTCGTTTTGAGGGTGATGGATAGAAAAAGAAAATCCATCCGCACTCAGGCGGATGGATAATATGTATTGTTCCGATTTATTAAAATCGATATTTGTCATTCTTATTCCCAGTTACCTGCGTTGTTGTTCGGTTGTTCGATGTCACCTACTCTCAAGCCACAGTACTTACCCAACTTAGACTGAAGGTCTTTCAAGTTCAACAATTGTTGTCTATCCAAGTCGCCAATGTAAATTTCGTACGGAGTTTGAGCTTGGAACAAGTTCAAAGGAGCACCAGACTTAGTTGTGTCTTGGCGGCTAACCATTTCGAATTGCTTGCCATTGCCGAAAGGAACATATCTCAAAGAGTCAGCATTGAAACCCTTAGGGAAGATAGTATCCAATACAGATACCCACATAGTGTCACGCTTGAAGTTCATCAAACCTTCCTTTTCTACTTCTTTCCAGTTACCAGTTTTCTTAGCCTTTTCGATAAGCTTCATCGCTTTCTTTTCTGTCATACCCTTTTCCAATTGTTCGTCAGACAAAGCACCTTCTTTCTTTACGAACGGGAGCTTAGCTGTCTTTACGAAGTCAATCAACGTGTCAAAGCTAGCAGTATACTTACCTTGGTGAGTGTTACGGTATTCTACCTGAGCTTTGCGGATGTCGATAAGACGTGCAATAACTTCTTTTTCTCTTGCTTTCTTGGTGTTGTCGAAATTAATCGGACCCATGATACTTCCGTAGCATACGTACACCAAAGCTGCAGCACAAACGGCCAAAACGATGTTAATAACTGTTTTCATGATAAAAATGTGTATTTTTTTAGTTTATATTCTTATATTCGCATGGCAAAATTAAAAATAATAAATCGAATAACATACAGTTATTTCAACTTTTTATCATTAATTTATGATTAATACTTATTTAGGGCAGCAAATTAAGACAAATTTTCCATATAAACCAACTTTCGAGCAAGAAAATGTGGTTAAAAAATTAGCAGACTTCCTTTTTAGTCGGGAAACGGAGAGCTTGTTTCTTTTGAAAGGGTATGCGGGTACAGGGAAAACGTCTTTGATTGGTGCTTTGGTTAAGACTCTCGATCAGTTGGAACAGAAATGTGTGTTATTGGCTCCTACGGGAAGAGCCGCTAAAGTGTTTGCCCATTATGCTGGGCATTCTGCTTATACGATTCATAAAAAGATATATCGGCAGCGGAGTTTTTCCAATGAATTGGAGAATTTTTCTTTGAATGATAATCTTCATCAGCATACTCTATTTATTGTTGATGAAGCATCTATGATAGCTAATGATGGACTTTCAGGATCGATGTTTGGAACTGGACGTTTGCTGGATGACTTGGTACAATACGTCTATTCCGGACAAGGATGTCGTTTGATGCTTATAGGTGATACGGCTCAGCTTCCACCCGTAGGAGAGGAAGAAAGCCCTGCACTTTCTTCTGAAGTATTGAAGGGGTATGGTTTACAAGTCCATGAAGCTAGACTGACGGAAGTTGTACGTCAATTGCATGATTCGGGTATTCTTTGGAATGCTACAGAGATACGACGGTATATTGCAGACGATGATTTCTTTTCATTACCGATGATAAAGGTAGAAGGTTTTCCCGACATTAAAGTTATACCTGGAAATGAATTGATAGAAGCGATAAACGATGGGTATGATCATGTGGGTATGGATGAAACGATTGTGATATGTCGTTCCAATAAACGGACAAATATCTATAATAAAGGAATACGCAACATGATTCTCTATCGGGAAGAAGAATTGGAATCGGGCGACTTGTTGATGGTGGCTAAGAATAATTACTTTTGGACAGAGAATTGCAAGGACATTGATTTTATAGCTAATGGTGATATAGCCGTTGTTCGTCGGGTTCGTCGAGAACGTGAAATGTATGGTTTTCGTTTTGCAGATGTCCTACTTCGTTTTCCGGATTATGATGACTTAGAGTTGGAAGTAACACTTTTATTGGATACCCTTCATACGGAGGCACCTGCCTTACCAAAGGAAATGAATGATAAACTTTTTTATTCAGTTCTAGAAGATTATGCAGATATTACTACCAAACGTGAACGGATGAAGAAGATGAAAACCGATCCCTATTATAATGCTTTACAAGTGAAGTATGCCTATGCCGTAACTTGTCACAAGGCGCAAGGGGGACAATGGAAGCGCGTTTTTCTCGACCAAGGTTATATAACAGAAGACATGCTTTCGCCAGATTATTTTCGTTGGCTGTATACAGCTTTTACTCGTGCTACCGAAACTCTTTATTTGGTGAATTGGCCGAAGGAACAAATAGATGAATAAAAAGAAACGTGCCGACGTCTTACTTGAAACGTCGGCACGTTTTGCCTAAAACGCCGAAGCGTTTGATTTTAAAGTCCAGCCAATTCAATTACCTTATCAACAGCCGAGAGCAATCCTTCAGGGTTCTTACCACCAGCAGTTGCGAAGTGAGGAGCACCACCGCCACCACCTTGAATCAACTTGGCAGCTTCCTTCACGAGGTTACCAGCCTTCAAGCCGTTCTTCACGAGGTCTTCGCTCAACATCACGGTCAACATAGGCTTGCCTCCATCTACGCTACCGATAACTACCAACAAGCTGCCTTCTACTTCGCCCTTCAATTGGAATGCGATGTCCTTTGCTACGTCGGCGCTGATAGGAGCTACGGTCTTGATCACCTTCACACCACCCATTTCCTTAGCGTTGGCAATCAATTCGTTCTTCAACGATGCTGCCTTTTCCTTCATGAACTCTTCTACCTGCTTCTTCAAATTTGCATTTTCTTCGATAGACTTACGAATAGCAGCACGCAAATCAGGAACATTGTTAAACAATGCCTTGAGGTCAGCCATGGTATCTTGGATCTTGTCGATCATGTTTTCTACCTTTTCGCCGGTGATAGCTTCTATACGGCGTACGCCTGCAGCTACCGAGCTTTCGCTGATGATGCGAACCATACCAATCTTACCTGTTGCAGATACGTGTGTACCACCACAGAACTCGATAGAATTGCCGAATTGGATAACGCGTACTTCTTCGCCGTACTTTTCGCCGAACAATGCGATAGCGCCGAGTTCCTTCGCCTTTTCGATAGGCAAGTTGCGGTATTCCTGCAAAGGTACATTCGCACGAATCTTGGCATTTACCAAGTGTTCTACCTGACGGAGTTCTTCGTCTGTCACCTTCTGGAAGTGAGAGAAGTCGAAACGCAATGAGTCCGGTGAAACCAACGAACCCTTCTGTTCAACGTGTGTACCGAGCACTTCGCGGAGCGCTTCATCGAGCAAGTGAGTACAAGAGTGGTTTGCAGCACAAGCATTGCGCTTGTCGGTATCTACACAAGCCATCATCGGAGCTTCCGGATGTTCCGGCAACTTCTTGGCAATGTGGATAGGAAGGTTGTTTTCCTTCTTGGTATCGATGATTTCGATGGTTTCGAATTCGCTGCACAATACACCTGTGTCGCCCACCTGACCACCGCTTTCTGCATAGAACGGAGTATCGCTCAATACGATTTGGTAAAGAGTCTGGTTCTTCTGCTTCACCTGACGGTAGCGGAGGATGGTAGTTTCGTATTCAGTATAGTCGTAACCCACGAAGTTTGTTTCGCCTTCGTTCAAGGTAATCCAGTCACCAGTTTCTACGGCAGCAGCGTTGCGTGCACGTTCCTTCTGCTTCTGCATTTCAGCCTTGAACTCCTCTTCGTTCACGGTCATGCCGTTTTCACGGAGAATCAACTCTGTCAAGTCGAGTGGGAAACCAAATGTATCATACAAAGTAAAGCCATCTACAC
>JAFYPV010000022.1 GCA_017559935.1 Bacteroides sp.
GCATTACAGATCCAACAACAGGTATGACTACGCCGTTGCCTGCAATCAAGAGAAACGACTTTATAGACATTGTAGTCAATGTGTCGTATAATGAGAATACAGGACAAGTGACGTATGAAGTAGAAGGTTGGGATTCGGTAACCGGTGACGTGACATTTAACTAAGCATAACAATGAGAAAAAGGAATTTAATATATAGCTGGATAATAATCTTAGGCAGTTGCTTGCTTTTTGCAAATTGCCAAGACGATGTATTGCCGGGAGAGTCGGTGATAGGAGCAGAGGTGGATGCGGTGCTAAACTTTGGCGCAACCAATCAAGAGAAGATAGACATCAGCACACGCTCTACTTTGGACTTGCATTATGAATCCATGATTCGTAATCTCTATGCTTTTGTCTTTGCTAACAATGAACAGAAGGTGTATGGACATTACTTCGACAATACGAACTTGAATCAGAATAGTGAAAAGCAGTATTGGACGGTGAACAATATGCCTTCGGGTAGTACAAACCGGCAGACCTCAGGTACTTTGCATATGAAGGTACCGTCCATTTCTAATGCAGAAATCGTGCTCATTGCTAATTTGGACTTGGACTTACTGAATATCTCCCCAGAGCGTTTGGCATTGGTAAGCAATAAACAGGATTTGACAGACCTTGTCGTATCGCTTAATCAGGATATTCCCAATAGAAATGCGGGTTACTTTCTGATGACGGGGCAAGCAAACAAGGTTACAATCAATTCCAATGGAACAATCAATGTGCCCAATGGAAAAATAACCCTTCAACGATTGGATGCCAAGGTGGAGGTAAACGTGAAAGTAACGCTGAATGATGTTCAAGGAGGGAAGAAAATAACACAGTTTACTCCCGAATCGTGGGAAGTGAGAAATTTACCTAAAAGCTCATATCTAATGCCTAATGCAGAGGTGTTGGCTTTGTCGAAAGATAACTACTTTCATATTGAACCAAAGAACTTTGAGACAACGCAAACTAATACACATGGGAATCGATCTGAAGTACAATATGGATTTTCATTCTATGCATTGGAGAACAAACGCTCGGCTGACAAGAAGGGTAGCGTGAATGGTGATTTTCATAGTCGTGAACTCCGCAACAAGAATGATGAAGGGCAATATGATAATACGAAGGGAATGTGGGAGTATGCTCCAGAACTGGCGACGTACGTTATCATTAAGGGTGAATTGCAAGTAGAAACTCAGGGCAATAATACGAATGAATACAAGGTGGCCGATGTTACTTATTACGTGCACTTGGGAGATTTTGCTAACGATAAAGACAACTATGATATTTTGCGCAATACTCATTATACATATACCATTAGCATCAATGGGATAAACAGCATTGAAGTGGAGGTGAAAACATCGAATGACAATGATCCGGATAGTGTTACGGAAAATCAACCAGGTGCCATGGGGAATATTTATGAGTCTGAAAATATCCATACGCTTGATGCACATTATGGGCAATTTGTTTTTACCATTCGGGCTTCGGAAATAGAAGCCGAGAATTTAACTTGGTATGTGCGAACTCCTTTCGGAAGCGAAGGGGTACCGGAAAACGGAGTCTATAACGACCTTGATTATAAGTGGGTGGAGTTTATGCTCAATGACAAAGAGGGCAATGTCTATTCAAATGCTAACAAACCTTATCCAAAGGACAAAGCGAATCTGATGACCGTGATAGATATGCTTAATCTGGTAAAGGAAGAACATCGTGCTTGGAAAAGGGGGGATGATTCTCAGTTCGATAGCAATGGAGACATGAAGTTTACTGTGTTTGTCGACGAGTTCTTCTATGAAAAAAATCCCATGAAGCCTAACGATACGGATGTGCTTTGGAAAAAGTTTGTAAACCAACCACCTCGATTGATGCATATTCTTCAAGAGAACCTTAAAAGTGTAGATGGGGAAAGTTCTGTCACAAAAGGCAATCTTCTGACTATACTCCAAAACTCCATACAAACACCTTACAATATCAATCTGGCTAAAACAGATTTAAAAACCGCATGGGGATGTGAAACGGTGGATGAATTGAAGGGGCAGGCTTGGTTTTATAGTCCTGAAGAAAGATTTATGACCTATGATATAGGATGGGTAAATACGACTTATAGTTACGTGCCAAGTGGATATAAAGCACATAATACTTCTCTCACGGATGGTCTTTATAATACGGCTGAGTTGCTAAATCTATTGAATGGAAATTTGGAATGGGATGATTTTTTAGATTATACAACAGAGGAACCTCAGCTGAAACCTGAGTATAAAGCCAGTTTGTATTCAGTCTTTCTTCGTAATAGAGATTTGAATGGTGATGGTTATGTTCAAGCTAATGAACTTAGGTGGTATATCGCTTCGCTTGACCAACTTTTTGGGTTGTTCTTAGGCGATCAAGGTTTGAGCGGTGACGCTCAGCTTTATCCTTTGGAAATTAGAGCGAACGGGGTGAATCCAATATCAAAACCGGGTGACCCATTCGATGGAGTATATCCGTGGCGCGTACATGTTGTAAGTAGTACTGCATGGTTGAGTAGTTCATGGATGTCAGAAGCTGCAGGAAACCTTCCGACTGTAATTTGGGCAGAAGAAGGTATTTCTACTGGACAATATCAACAGAATTGGAACAAGTATGCTTATTCGCAAATACGATGTGTACGTAATTTAGGAATGGAAGATGCAACTGAATCTACAATCGCTAGTCCGGGAGTTAATTATCCTGTAGATCCATTGGTAAAGGTCATTCCACCTACAGCATCGTGGGTAACTTCTGATGATGTTTATAAGTTTGATCTTACCAATATTAATGAGGGGTCCCGCCGTTATTACAGTACTCGTGAGTTTCCAGCTGGTGATGAACTTTCCTTTATGAATCGTGTTTATGATGGTTTTGAAACAGGAGTATGTAAAAATGTAGGAGTTAACTACCATCAAACGGGTGGGTTAAAAACAATCTTGGAAAATGGAGGTTCACCTTCAGGTACTCCTGCTGGTTATCGTGTACCCAATTTGCGTGAAGGAGCAATAATGCATCTGTATTGTGCAGGCTCATGGTGGCCGTATCTTGATGGTGATTACCAAGGTACTATGGTAAGTAATTATTGTTCATTAGGATTGTTTGGCAATCGTTATGATAATAATGTATATTCTTGGATAGTGTTTGGGGGCAATATTACGATGGATGCAAAAGATAAATATCGCTACGTTCGCTTTGTAAAAGACTGGAATCCTAATTAATTCTATATGTCCTCATCTTTTTAAAACGCTTCGGCGTTTGTTTATAGGGAAAGACGATACGTCTTACCTTGATAAGATGATAGGTCTTATAGGGGTAGGATGTATCGTCTTATTGATGATGCGTGTAGGGGAGGATAGCTGCAGTTAAAAATGCCTTTGGTTAGGATTAATGAAGAATATGTAGCTTGCTATCTTATGGTGGGGTTAGAAAAAGCTTCGAGATTAGGATATTTGCTAAGATATTTGTTTCTTTGCAGAAAGAAGAACTTAAATGAGATACAATATGAACAATGCAATGTCATTAGAAGCCGTTCAAACGGAATTGATTCGGGATATTTTGAATGTTAGTGATGTGCTAATCCTCGAAAAAATAAGAAAGATACTTCGCAATGAAGAAAAGTTTGCGGAACAAAGCAACCCTTGTGTAGCTGAGGAGGAAGTACCCTACATGACTAAGGCAGAAATTCTCCAAAACTTCGATCAAGCTTGCAAGGAATTAAAACTTAACTTGGAAGGTAAACTGGAATTTAAGGATGCGGAGGAGTTGTTGGATGAATTGTAGGATAACTTATACACCTGATTTTGCCAAGGCGCTGAAACATTTGGCTAAGAAATACAAATCAATTAAAGAGGATTATGCTAAATTGTTGAACGATATTCGAAATAATCCTTTGATAGGTGTTGACTTAGGACACCGTTTACGTAAGATCCGTATGTCTATTGCATCGAAAGGAAAGGGTAAGAGTGGGGGAGCACGTGTCATTACTTATACAGTTATCCTTGCAGAAACGGATGCTGAAATCAAACTTCTTACTATCTATGATAAGTCTGAACGTGAAAATCTGACAGATAAAGAACTGGTAGACCTGATGAAGGCCAACGGACTTTAAGAACTCAATTAAAAGAAATAACACTATGCATACAAGAAAAGAACAAATGGAGGCGTTTGGTCGCTTCCTCGATGTGCTGGACGAACTACGTGAAAAATGTCCGTGGGATCGCAAACAGACCAATGAGAGCTTGCGTCCGAATACCATTGAAGAGACATATGAGCTTTGTGATGCCTTGATGAAGGATGACAAGAAGGAAATCTGTAAGGAGCTGGGTGATGTGTTGCTACATGTGGCTTTCTATGCTAAGATTGGTAGCGAAACGGGCGATTTCGATATGAAGGATGTGTGCGATCGTCTTTGCGACAAACTGATTTTCCGCCATCCGCATGTGTTTGGAGAGGTCAAGGCGGATACGGCAGAGAAAGTGGTGGAAAACTGGGAGCAAATCAAGATGAAAGAAAAGGATGGCAATAAAATGGTGCTTAGTGGAGTTCCTTCGGCTTTGCCTTCCTTGATTAAAGCTTATCGTATCCAGGACAAGGCACGCAATGTGGGTTTCGACTGGGAAGACCGTAAGGATATCTGGAAGAAGGTGAAAGAGGAAATAGGGGAGTTTGAAGCCGAGGTGGAAAATATGGATAAGGACAAGGCGGAGGCCGAGTTCGGTGATGTAATGTTCAGCTTGATCAATGCGGCTCGTCTGTACAAAATCAATCCGGACAATGCACTGGAACGGACGAATCAGAAATTTATCCGTCGGTTCAACTACTTGGAAGAACATACCATTCAGGAAGGGAAGAACTTGAAGGATATGACACTTGAAGAAATGGATGCCATCTGGAATGAGGCAAAGAAAAAAGGCTTGTAATTTACAAGCCTTTATTTTTGGTCGGTATCTTCCATTTCTTGAAGGATTTTCAGCATGTTACGGTTGAATTTTCTCTCAGCCTTGTAAACCATGTAGATTTTCTTGTTCGAGAGTAATTCTCTGTATTTCTTGATGTATTCTTTCTCTAGTTTAGCAATGGTTTCCTGGTTATCAAAGAAGCAGTCAATGATTATTTCGTATTCTGCTTCGCTAGTACCTGGATTCTTTCCCTTTTTGGCGATTGTCCATGCTTCTTTATTTATTTGCTTCTTCTTGTCTTGGAACTCGAAATAGAGTGGGAAGAACTTGGCTGTTTCTTCTGCGGTTAGCTCGGCTTTCTTTGCCATGTATGTTTGTTGCTTGGTGCGGAATTCGGTTTCCGAAATCTGATTCTTTTTCTGTGCAAAGGTGTTCATACAGAAAAAACATGCTACCAAGGCGATGAAATATCGGATTTTCATGGGGTATTTATCTATTTATTGGTTATTTCTTGCTTCTGTTAAAAATTGGTATGTCTCGTAGTTGCTATCAAATGCACGTCGTACAAAGTTTTCCCATTCTTCTTCTGGAAGCATTTCTGCTTCTGTTTGCGAGATGGAGAATTCGTCCTTTTGCGGTTCTCCCACAAAAATACGGACACTGAGCATGATACCACAGAACATGGCAGTCATGTATACCCATGGCTTGACACGTTGCCAAAGGGTAGGCTCTGGCATGAGTGGCATAGGTTCCTTCTCAGGTAGCTTGCTCATCAACTCCTGAGTAAAGTTCTCAAAATAATGTTCGGGAACACGGAATGGATTGCTTGTTCCCACTTTTCTTAATAACTTGTCTTCTTTTCCCATGATGAATCCTTTTTTACCTTTAGATTTCTCAATGTTGAAAAGGTTTAAAGATGTTTTTCTAAATATGATTCTATTTTTTTTACTGCATGATGGTAGGAAGCTTTCAAAGCTCCTATGCTGGTTCCTAGAATCTCGGATATATCTTCGTATTTCATTTCCTTGAAATATTTCAAGTTGAATACAATCTGTTGCTTTTCCGGTAAACTTTTGATGGCTTTGAGAAAAACGGTCTGCGTTTCATCCCCATCGAAATAGGTGTCGCTTTCCAGCTTGTTCAGGAGTTCGATGTCTGCCTCGTCAATGGAGAGTTGGAGGTTGGCCCGACGCTTGTTCAAGAGGTTAAGACATTCATTCAAACAGATTCTGTAAAGCCAGGTAGACATTTTAGCATCCCCTCTGAAGTATTCGATATTGCTCCATGCCTTCAGGAAGGTGTTTTGCAAAATGTCGTTGGCATCGTCGTGGGAGAGAACCAATCGGCGGATTTGCCAATACAGCTGTTCGCTATATTCCTTGACAATACACTCGAATGCTTCGCGTTGACGTGCGGGATCCTGCAGAAGAACGATTATTTCTTTTTCATTGTATGTGGAGTTCATCTGTAGGAATTTTATAGGGTTATTTTCATGTTTTCCTTGGCCAACAATGTGTTGGGGAAAACGGTTTGTGCTTCTTTCAATAAGATACTTTCGTCTTCGTATCGAGCCGAGAAATGTCCGATAACCAATTGCTTGACTTCGGCTTCCCGTGCGATTTCTGCAGCCTGCATGGCGGTTGTATGGTACGTTTCCTTGGCTCTGGCAGATTCACTTTGTGCGAAAGTGCCTTCGTGGAAAAGCAGATTGACTCCTTGAATTTGGGGAACGATGCTCTTCAGGAAAATGGTATCCGAACAATAGGCGTAACTGCGGGCTGGATCGGAGGGGATGGTAAGCCGATGGTTAGGAACAACGGTTCCGTCCGGCGTAATATAATCCTCTCCGTTCTTGATTCGGTTGAGTTCGAAAACGGGTACTTGGTAAAAATCCACCATGTCGCGAATGATATGGTTGGGCGTCTGCTTTTCTTGAAAAAGAAATCCGCAGGTTGGAATGCGATGACGCAAAGGGATGGTACTGATGGTGACGGAACGGTCTTCGTAAATGACGGCCGCTTGGGTAGGATCGATCGAGTGGAATTCTACGGCATAAGTCATGCCTTGGCAAAAGAAGTCCAATTGCGGCTTCAGCAGTTTTTCCAGTTCCTTGTGGGCATAGATATGTAGGGTAGCTGTGCGTCCCAGGAGCCCGAAAGTAGAAATCAATCCCATCAGACCGAAACAATGGTCACCATGCAGATGCGAAATGAAGATATGGTTCAACCGGCTGAATTTCAGCTTGGAACGACGGAGCTGAAGTTGTGCACCTTCGCCACAGTCGATCATGAAAAGCTTCTCGCGGATGTTCACTACTTGCGATGAGGCGAAATGCCGGGTAGTGGGCAAAGCGGAGCCGCAGCCTAATATGTTCACTTCGAATTTTTCCATTGGCGCAAAGATATAAAAAAAAGTGGATGTGCAAAAACACATCCACTTTTCAGTGTATAATTGGTTTAAGAATTACTTCTTACCTTCCAACTGTTGCTTCAAAGCAGCCAAAGCGTCGATGTCGCCCAAAGTTGTAGAAGCAGCCTGATTCTGAATCATTGGAGTTTCTTCTTGTTGTTGCTTCTTAGCTTTTCTTTCCTTAGCAGCTGCCTTCTTTTCTGCCTTTTCTTCTGCCTTAGCAGCATCTTCGAAAATACGGCTGTGAGACAAGATGATGCGCTTAGC
>JAFYPV010000023.1 GCA_017559935.1 Bacteroides sp.
AGGCCACAATGGTAAGGTATGGGGTATGGAATCATTCGGTTTCTCTGCACCGTTCAAGGTTTTGGATGAAAAGTTGGGATTCAACGCAGAAAATGTATATAACCAAGTAAAATCAATGCTCTAATGAAAACAATCGGTTTAGCTTGTGACCATGCTGGTTACGAATTGAAAGAATATGTAAAAACTTGGTTGGAAGCCAAAGGTTGGGAATACAAGGACTTCGGTACTTATAGCACAGATAGCTGTGACTATCCTGACTTTGCACACCAATTGGCTGTAGCTGTAGAAGAAGGCGAATGCTATCCGGGTATCGCAATTTGCGGTAGTGGCGAAGGTATCAGTATGACTTTGAACAAACATCAAGGCATTCGTGCTGCATTAGTTTGGATTCCAGAAATCGCTAAAATGACCCGTTTACACAATGATGCTAACGTATTGGTTATGCCAGGCCGTTATATTAATACTGAAACCGCCAGCGAAATTATGGAAGAATTCTTCACTACTGAATTCGAAGGCGGTCGTCACCAAAAACGTATTGATAAAATTCCCGTAAAATAATATAATTTACACAAGTAAATGAAAAAAAGAGAAGCTTTATAGCTTCTCTTTTTATTTATTTCTATCTTTGTTGCAGATTATAACTAAACATATTCTAATAAACACATTTTTTTAATGAAAGAAGAATTACTCATCATCAAGGATTTGATAAAAAACGGAGAATTAGATTCGGCTATCGAACAATTACTCCAATATATTAAAGAAAATCCCTCTTCTAACGATGATGAACCTTATTATTTGTTGGGAAATGCCTATCGCAAACAAGGAAATTGGCAATTAGCTCTCAACAATTATTTGGAAGCAATCGAACGAAATCCGGAAAGTCCGGCCTTCCAAGCACATAAGATGGTCATGGACATCCTAAATTTCTATAATAAAGATATGTATAACCAATAATAAAAATGCTATGGCAAAAATTAAAGGTGCTGTCGTGGTAGACACAGAACGTTGCAAAGGATGCAACTTATGTGTAGTCGCTTGCCCATTAGATGTATTGGCATTGACTACCAAAGAAGTGAATAAAAGAGGATATACATTTGCCCAAACGGTTTTGGAAGACACTTGTATCGGCTGTGCTTCCTGTGCAATCGTTTGTCCGGATGGGTGTATCTCCGTATATAAAGTTAAACAACAATAAAACAAAAAGATATGGCAGAAGAAGTAGTTTTAATGAAGGGTAACGAAGCCATTGCCCATGCTGCTATCCGATACGGGGTAGACGGCTATTTTGGCTATCCTATTACTCCTCAATCAGAAGTGCTTGAAACACTTGCCGAACAAAAGCCATGGGAAACAACCGGTATGGTTGTACTTCAGGCAGAAAGTGAAGTATCGGCAATCAACATGGTATACGGAGGAGCTGCTACAGGTAAGATGGTTATGACCTCTTCATCCAGTCCGGGTGTCAGCTTGAAACAAGAAGGTATCTCTTATTTGGCAGGTGCTGAACTTCCATGTTTAGTAGTGAATGTCATGCGTGGTGGTCCGGGCTTGGGTACTATCCAACCGAGTCAGGCAGACTATTTCCAAACAGTAAAAGGCGGTGGTCATGGAGACTATCGTCTCATTGCACTTGCTCCAGCATCGGTACAGGAAATGGCAGATTTCGTAGGTTTAGCATTCGACCTTGCTTTCAAGTACCGCAATCCGGCTATCCTCTTGGCTGACGGTGTTATCGGTCAGATGATGGAAAAGGTGGTATTGCCTGAACAACGTACTCGCTTGACAGACGAAGAAGTAATTGCACGTTGCCCATGGGCAGCCAATGGCAAGACTGCTGGCCGTAAGCCAAACATCATTACCTCTTTGGAACTCGACCCAGCTGAAATGGAAAAGCGTAACATCCATTTGCAGAAAAAGTATGCTGAAATTGAAGCAAACGAAGTACGTTTCGAAGAAATCAATTGCGAAGATGCAGAATACCTCATCGTAGCTTTTGGATCTTGTGCACGAATTGCACAAAAGAGTATGGAACTTGCTCGTGCAGAAGGCATTAAGGTTGGTTTGTTGCGTCCTATCACCTTGTGGCCGTTCCCATCGAAGGCTATTGCAGCCCGAGCTGCTCAAGTTAAAGGCATCTTGACAGTCGAACTCAATGCCGGTCAGATGGTAGAAGACGTTCGCTTGGCAGTAGATTGCAAGGTACCAGTAGAACATTTCGGTCGCTTGGGAGGTATCGTTCCTGATCCGGACGAAGTGGTTAATGCAATTAAGACCAAACTGATTAAATAACAAGCGTATGAACACCGATTTGATTAGACGCATACTAAATAGTATATTCATCATCTTGGCCATCGCATCCGTTATTACCTATTTTATAGCGGAAGATTACATCACATTTATCTATGTATGTGCGGCAGCCATTTTTTGCAAATTGTGTGAGTTCTTTTTACGCTTCATGTGTTAACAGGAGGAAATATTATGACTAAAGAAGAAATAATCAAACCCGAAAACTTGGTTTACAAGAAACCAACGTTGATGAATGATAATCCGATGCACTACTGCCCGGGATGTAGCCATGGTGTAGTTCATAAACTCATAGCAGAAGTCATCGAAGAAATGGGCATGGAAAACCAGACTGTAGGTGTATCACCAGTAGGTTGTGCCGTGTTCGCATACAACTACTTGGACATCGACTGGGAAGAAGCTGCCCATGGTCGTGCTCCTGCCGTAGCTACCGCTATCAAGCGCCTTTGGCCTAGCCGTTTGGTATTCACTTACCAAGGCGATGGGGACTTGGCTTGTATCGGTACAGCCGAAACTATCCATGCATTGAACCGTGGCGAAAACATTACTATCATCTTCATCAACAATGCCATTTATGGTATGACTGGTGGACAGATGGCTCCTACCACATTGCTTGGCATGAAGACAGCTACTTGTCCTTACGGGCGTGATGCAGCTATCCACGGCTATCCACTCAAGATGACAGAAATTGCTGCTACATTGGAAGGTACGGCTTATGTTACCCGCCAATCTGTACACAGCGTACCAGCTATCCGCAAGGCAAAGAAAGCTATCCGCAAAGCTTTTGAAAATTCAATGAATGGTAAAGGCTCTAACTTGGTAGAAATTGTATCTACTTGTAACTCAGGTTGGAAGATGACTCCAGATGCTGCTAACAAGTGGATGGAAGAAAATATGTTCCCGTTCTATCAGTTGGGCGACTTGAAAGATAAAGAATAAAAAAAAATACCTATGAAACAGGAAATCATTATAGCAGGATTCGGTGGTCAGGGTGTATTGTCTATGGGCAAAATCTTGGCATATTCCGGACTCATGGAAGACAAGGAAGTAACTTGGATGCCAGCATACGGTCCTGAACAACGTGGCGGTACAGCCAATGTAACCGTAATTGTGAGCGACGAGCGAATATCCTCCCCTATCTTAAGTCAATACGACACAGCCATCATCTTGAACCAACCTTCTTTAGAAAAATTCGAGAATAAAGTAAAACCAGGTGGTATCCTTATCTATGACGGTTACGGCATTATGGAACCTCCTACCCGCAAAGATATTCAGGTGTATCGCATCGATGCAATGGACGAAGCAACCGAACGCGGTATGGCAAAGACATTCAACATGATTGTGTTGGGTGGTTTGCTTAAACTCCGTCCGATTGTTGAAATCGAAAGTGTATTAAAAGCTTTACGCAAGACATTACCAGAACGTCACCATAAACTTATTCCGTTGAACGAAGAAGCATTGCGTATCGGAATGGAGATTATCAAGTCTGTAGAAGTATAATAAACTTTAAAGGATATGTAAAAAGGAGAAGCTTTCTTGAAAGGAAAGTTTCTCCTTTTCGTTTAATATTGTATCTTTGCGACATTATGAAAATGAAACTGAAATACATATCTATTCTTATATGTGCTTTATGTTGCCTATTAACGGCTTCCGCACAGAACCTCATCAGTAACTCTACCGGCTCATCAGCTAGCGGCAGAAGCCTTGGTACACACGACCGTAATGGTAACCCCATTGATACCACAGCAGTAACAGATGCCAAAACAATTCCCATCGGATTGTATCAATGGAAAGTTTCAAGAAGATTAGGTAATATTATACCGATAGCTGTAGATACATTACATGCCGGTTTCCAGAACACAAATGATCCTGCCGGTCCTACTGGACAGTATAATTATCTAGGGAATTTGGGTGCACCACGCATGTCACGCATATTCTTTGATCGTAAGGAAGAAAGTCAATTCTTCTTTACTGATTTATACGACCAATCGGTATTACGTCCAGAGGATGTAACATTCACCAATACATTGTCTCCTTATACTAATCTGACCTATTACAAAAGCTTCAATAGTCGTAATAGTGAAGAACGGTTCAAATCCTATTTTGCAGTCAATGCTAATAAAAAGTTCGGATTTGGTTTTTATATTGATTATATTTACGGACGTGGTATGTATAATAATCAATCAACTGCCTTATTCAATGGCGGTTTGTTTTCCACTTATCGAGGAGACAAATATGACATGCATTTCATATTCAACAATGATAATCTAAAAATGCGTGAGAACGGTGGGATTACAGATGACAGATACATCACCAATCCACTGGATATGGCAGAAGGTAAAAAGCAATATGCATCTACAGATATTCCCACTGTACTGAATAAGGTTTGGAATCACAACACCAGTTATCATGCATTCTTAACCCATCGATACAACCTTGGCTTTTACCAGAAAAAATCTGAGAACCAACCAACAGACAGTATCGCAACAACCAATGAATCCGTTGAACTTCCACAAGAATTTATTCCTGTTACTAGTTTCATTCATACATTGGAAATGGACTTTAATGGACGTAAGTATATTACCCAAGATCATACACAAAATCAGGAATATTTCGAACATACCTATTTTGGAAATGACTCTATAGACCGCGACAAACGTACTTCTATACGAAATACATTCGGTATCTCTTTACGTGAAGGATTCAATAAATGGGCCAAAGCCGGACTGACAGCTTTTCTTACCCATGAATATCGGGATTTCACGTTACCAGATTCTACGGACATTCCTGACCAAAGAGTAGTTAAACACTATAAGGAAAATGTAGTGTATGTAGGAGGCGAATTACTTAAGGAACAAGGAAAGCTTCTGCACTACAAAGTATTGGGAGAATTTGCTGTAGCAGGTGAAGATGCAGGTCAATTCCGTGTAGAAGGTAATGGAGACCTAAACCTGAACATATTAGGAGATAGTGTACGCTTGGACGTAAATGCATACGTAAAGAACCTGAATCCAACATTCTTTTACCGCCATTTCCACTCCAAACACTATTGGTGGGATAATTCTGATTTATCCAAGATTATGCGTACCCGAGTGGAAGGAAAGCTCAATTTTAAAAATTTAGGTACCACAGTCAGAGTTGGTGTTGAAAATATCAAAAATTACACCTATTTAACCAATACAAGTGTACCTATAACAAATAGCAATGGAGAAATTCTTTCATTCAAGAATAATGCTGACGTAAAACAATACAATGGAAATATCCAAGTATTCACAGCAATGCTCCAGCAAAAAATTAAATATGGAATTTTCCACCTAGATGGTGAAGTAGCTTATCAAAAATCAAGCGATCAAACCATTCTTCCATTACCAGAACTTTCTGCATATGGAAATCTTTATCTCCATACAGGATTAGTTAAGAATGTACTACAAGTATCATTGGGAGCAGATGTCCGCTATTTCACAAAATATAATGCCCCTGACTATTCACCAGTCATCGGTCAATTCTATTTACAAAACCCACAGAACCAAATAGCCATTGGTGGATGTCCAATGGTTAACATATATGCCAACTTTCATTGGAAGCGTACACGTATCTTCTTGATGATGTATAATGTCAACCAAAATTCCGGTAACTCACGTTATTTCTTGGCACCTCATTACCCGATCAGTCCAAGAATTTTAAAAATGGGAATCTCTTGGAATTTCTTTGATTAAAATTTGGACACATGAAGAAATATCTCAAATACGGAATGATGGGGATAATAGCCGTTATTATTTCGGCTATCATCTTCCCTTCCCATCCTAAAGAAGAAAGCTGTTCCCCACGAGCTTATGAAGAAATCGTACAATCAGGAGTTCTCCATGCTGTCACTGAATATAATTCAATCAGTTATCACGCTCAAGAAGATACCATCGGCGGATTACATTACGAATTGTTACATGCCTTTGCCAAAGCCAAAGGATTAAAAGTCAAAATCACACCAGAGATGAGTATTGAAAAACGGTTGCAGGGAATTCTAAATGGAACTTATGATATTCTAGGCAACAACGTTTTAGTTAGTAGCGACCGTACTGATTCAATCCTATTTACCCACCCAATCCTCCTGAGTAGACAGGTTTTGGTACAACGGAAACCTCAAAATGAAAACGATAGTACACCTATCAAAAGTTTATTGGAACTAGCCCATAAAACAGTTCATATAGTTAAAGGCTCTCCATACATACTCCGTATACAGCATCTAAGTAATGAGATTGGGGATACCATTTATATTCAAGAGATCGAACGCTATGGTCAGGAACAATTATTGGCAATGGTTGCCAATGGAGATATTGATTATGCAATTTGTGATGAGAACATAGCACAAGCAGCCATCCATAACATGCCACAACTCGATATTGAAACCCCCATCAGTTTTACCCAATTCTATTCTTGGGGGGTTAACAAGAAAAATATCACACTATTGGATAGTTTAAATGGATGGTTGGAAACCTACAAACAAACAGAAGCTTTTCAAGAACTGATCAAAAAATACACCCTTAACTAACGGAAATAATGAATACATTAGAAAAAGTCAAATGGGGATTCATTGGTTGCGGAGAAGTAACCGAAAAGAAAAGCGGACCGGCTTTCAGTATGATTCGCAATTCTGAAGTAGTAGCAGTAATGAGCCGTAATGCAGAGAAAGCTGAATCGTATGCCCGCCGACACAATATTCCTCGTTGGTATACCGATGCCCAACTTCTCATAGGCGATGAAGATGTAAATGCCGTTTATATTGCTACTCCTCCTTCCTCGCATGCTACCTTTGCCATCATGGCCATGAAGGCAGGTAAGCCTGTATACATTGAAAAGCCGATGGCTGCCACCTATGAAGATTGTGCCCGTATCAATCGTATTTCCAAAGAAACAGGTGTTCCATGTTTCGTTGCCTATTATCGTAGATACCTACCTTATTTCCAGAAAGTTCGTGAAATGGTACTTCAAGGCGAAATAGGTAATGTAATCAATGTACAAATCCGTTTTGCCCAGCCACCTCGTGATATGGATTACAACAATACCAACCGTCCGTGGCGTGTACAGACCAACATTGCTGGTGGTGGTTATTTTTATGACTTGGCTCCGCACCAATTGGACCTATTGCAAGACATGTTCGGTTGCATTCTCGAGGCCGAAGGCTATAAGAGTAATCGAGGTAGACTATATGATGCTGAAGATACCGTAAGTGCATGCTTCAAGTTCGAGTCCGGATTACCAGGTTCAGGTTCTTGGTGCTTTGTGGCACACGAATCGGCTAAGGAAGACCGTATCGAAATCATTGGAGACAAGGGAATGCTTAGTTTCTCCGTTTTCACTTACGATCCTATTATTCTGCATACGGAGCGAGGTGAAGAAACCTTCCTTCCACAGAATCCACCACATGTACAGTTACCACTTATTCAAGCTGTGGTAGAACATCTGCAAGGAAAATCCATCTGTACCTGTGACGGACTGAGTGCTACAACGACCAATTGGGTAATGGACCGCATTTTAAACAAATTATAAAGCAAAAATATGTTTCCCCTCCGCTCCATCTTATTTGTAATGATTCTTCTTTTCCCTTTCTGCGTACATGCACAGAACGGAAAAAAAGATAGCATTACAATGGAACGGGGCAAGTATATATCCATCATGAAAGATGGTGTCATCGAATTAACAGAGAAAGTGAAGGATTTCAATGCTGTCGATACTCTCTATATATCGCCCAACATTTATAATTTAGCTTTCATGTTGGAACATAGTACTTGGTACGAGCACTATCAGTTGGGTAACAATGCAGGAACAAAATCACAAAATCTCAACTTTTCTCCTAGCCTCGGTACTAAGCTAGGTGTTTACTTTGGTTGGCGTTGGATATTCTTAGGTTATACCTTCGATATAGAAGATCTGTTTGGAGGAAACAAGTCTAAGAAAAAAGAAATGTCGTTCAACATTTATAGCTCCAAGTTTGGCATTGACCTTTATTACCGTAAGACTGGCAATGACTTCAAACTCCGCTCCATAAATGGTTTTCCACAAGAATTTCCGTCCTTGAAAAACCTTCATTTCGACGGATTGAGAAGCACTATCAATGGATTAAACGCCTATTGGATATTCAATCACAAAAAATTCTCCTATCCAGCCGCTTATAGCCAATCTACCAACCAACGAAAAAGTGCCGGTTCATTTATGGCCGGATTCTCACATTCACGACATAATATTTCCTTTAATTGCGAGAAACTTCCTTCCTCTGTTCTTCAACAATTAAGTCTAGGCCTACGATTCAATCATATCAAGTATTCGGATTACAGCCTCGGGGTCGGATATGGTTACAATTGGGTATTCGCAAAGAACTGGGTATCAAATCTATCCTTGTTACCTGGTATCGGCTATAAAAAATCCCGCATTGACGACAATGATTTCAAGAATGAAAGTTGGATCAAAGATATAAACTTCGATTTCATCACACGAGCAGCTATTGTTTATAACAACGCAAAATATTTCGTAGGTACCTCGCTAGTTCTCCACACTTACGACTATCGAAAACCAAATCTTTCTGTTACCAACTCCTTCGGTACATTACGCATATATGCCGGATTTAATTTCTGGAAAAGGGAAAGAAAGAAATAAAAGGTGTAAATAGTAAAACCAAACGCCTAAGCATTTTAAATAAAACGCCTAAACGTTTTAATCAAAATGCCTAAGCGTTTTTCAAATCTAGACAAACAAAAAAGTCTGCAAAAGAACGTTGTTCTATTTAATCTTAGAAGCGTGCTCCCAAAGTGAAAAGTAACTGATGACGCTCGTTATCCACCTTAGTTACAGGCAAGTCAATATCATCGAAAGCATAAAAATCAGATTTGTACATATCATACTTGTAAGCTAAATCCGCATATATAACATTGCCTCTATAGCCCAATCCGAAGGTAAATGTATTCTTTCCTTTGATGTTATTAAAGTCAGTGCTAGTTCGATAAGTAGTCAAAGCGCTATAAGCATCATCTGTAAAGACTGCAGAAGTATAGTTATAGCCTGCACGCAAACTAAACTGTGGTAACAAACGAGCTTCCATACCCACACGGAGTGTATGAACTCCCTTTAAAAAGGCTTCCACATCAGACTGATTACCCAACTCATATCCTTCCATGTCCATCAGCTTGGAAGAACCATAATTAGCATATTCGTATTCAGCTCCCAATGCTACCAAACCTCCCAAAGTAGTACCTGCGCTAACATTGAACTTCCAAGGGGTAACCATGCAATAGTCGTAACTCAAATAGCCGTAATCCAAATAGTCACTCAAGGTCTGGCTATACGGGGAATCGTAAGCCAAAATGTCTGATGAAAGGGTAGCATTGTAACTTTCAGTCAAATCGTACCAAGTAGGTGTATGGATAGCCAACCCCATACGAAAAGGTGAATCTTCGATAGGGCGAAAAATAGCACCCAACTTCAAATCAACACCCGCACCATCCAAACCATAATAATTATCCAAAGTATAACCGCCATTTTCATCGCCATAATCATCGTTTAGTACTTCAGTATATGAAGAATAACGATCATAGTTCACATCGTAAATACCCAATGTGGCACCTAAGTAAAAACGGTCTTCCAAATTGAAAGAAATATTGAAATCATACTGGCTAATGTATCCCGACTCCTTACTGAAAAAGTTGTTACTATATCCATCCCAACCAAGAACACCATCGTAATAATCTACCACACCGGTTGTAGCACCCAAAACTCCTAAGACAGGTAACTTATTCCAATACTTTTCATAAGGATTTTTATTATTCAATAAATTATCCTCGAAAGCTTGATAATTATCGAAATAAAATTCAGGACCATAATCTTTAAGATTCTTGTTAGCTACATTCATCTCCTCTGCTAATTGCCAACTTTGGGAAAAGTTGTTCAACTGTCCGCCTGCAGAAAAAAAGCGATTAAAGTTCTTACTCTTATGGTAGTTGAAACCGAAGTTCACATAGCGCAACGAAGTATTGTTACCTACCTTATAAGTATAAACAAAACCCAACTGGTCAAAAGAAGCGCGTGTTTTGTTTTCCTCCATAGTGGTACCATTGAACAAACTAACGGTAGTAGCATTGTTCAATCCTAAAGTAACCGAAAAGTCATTGCTACGGAAGATACCAATACCAGCCGGATTGGAACCTATCACCGAAATATCTCCTCCCAAAGCACTCATTGCACCGCCCATACCCACATAACGAGCAGTACCATTCAAATCATTGCCCAACAAGCGTTCGGCATCGTAAGCATTCTGCGCATTGATATGCATGGCCAATATCATTGCACCAACTGCCATTATTCCTTTCTTTATCATAATCTTAGTTTTTGTTGTTCAACGTTTATCTTCTACCGCCTCCACCGCTTCGGCTTCCACCACCGGCCGATGAACGGGAACTGCTACTACCACTACTGTAAGAAGAGCGTGAGTTACTGCTTCCGCTCGAATAGCTGCTTCTTGATGAGGAAGAAGAACGATTGCTATTATACGAAGAATGGTTTTCCGAATTCCTAGATGAAGAATTGCTTCGGTAAGCCCCTCTTTCTGCAGCACCACTCTTTCTCTGGTACGAAGAAGAAGAACCTGTATTATTTACCGTACTACGAGTGCTACTCTGACGATTATACGAAGAACTTCTACCTTGAGTAGGACGAGTATAAGTGGAATTATTCTCACGACCTCTTACTGCCGATCGTTGCGGACGAACTGATGATGAACCATCCTTAGCAGTTACCACACGCCCAGGACTTCTTACAGCACCTTCATTCCTACTTCCCTGACGAACACCATTCACATAATTATCACGACTGTTACGGTTTCTTGCTGTCACCACTCTGCGGTTGGAAACACCTATGGTAGCATAATTATGACTATATCTTCCAGCATGAATACCCGGATTACGAGCACTAGAACCATTCCAGCCATGGCCACCTCCCCAATAGCCACCTACACCTCCCCAAGCATAATGAGGATGATGATGGTGATGATAGTGGTGAAAGTGTGGATAATACCAACTATTAAAATACCATGGAGAACGCCATCCCCAAGAATAGTTTAAACGCCAGTTCCACCACAAAGGATTACTATAAGTAGGAAAAGCATAAGCATACATGCCATCATCAAACACATTCCATTCCCACCAAGGTAGAGTATAGACCACCTCCCAATATAACGGGCTGCTCACTGGAATTGCATAACGCGGATTACGAAAACGGACAATTCGCATAGCATATTCATAATCACTTTGCGAACCTTCAAAGCCATTCACCCATTCGCCTCGTTCATTGTAAGGCTTCTCTTCTACATATAAAGTATCATTCTCCATTGAGAATGTATTATCACGGGAAGTATACCGACGATTGTATTCATCGACATCACGCAAATTTCCTTTTACATCTTTAACCACTACAGTAGAACCAGGAGAAGCATAAACCGTAGTCGGAGAATGATCCTTCTCTATTACTACTTTAGCAGACGTACCGCTTGTCACCTTTTTCTCACTCTTCTTTTTAGGAACGAAATAAAGGTCATCATTGGTTTGTGCTATTACTAAGAAAGGCATACAAGCCAACAACAGCGTAACTAAAACAGACTTTTTCATACGCATATTCATTACTTTTAATTTTATCTTCTTTTACTAGAACAAAAATAGGAAAGAAACATGAGTAAAAAGAGGGGAAATCCCTATTCTTTGGTAGGGATTTCCCTATTTCTGATAAATTACCTATCTTTGCCCTCAAATAAAAAGAGTACAAAGATATGAAATATTTTGAAGTTACATTCACTACATCACCTTGCAATGAAATTGTAAACGATGTCGTTTCAGCATTGGCTGGCGAAATCGGATTCGAAAGTTTTGTAGAATGGGAAAATGGGATACAAGCCTATGTACAGCAATCCTTATTTGATGAAGAGGCTCTAAAAGAAATGGTAATCAACTTTCCCTTACCTGAAACACAAGTAACCTATGAGATTAAGGAAGCAGAAGACAAAGACTGGAACTACGAATGGGAAAAAAACTTCTTCCAACCGATTGTAATTGGTGACCGTTGCTGTATATAGTACTTTCCACAAAGATACTCCCAAAACAGAATATGAAATTCTGATTAATCCGCAAATGGCTTTCGGTACCGGACATCACGAAACTACCAGCTCCATCATCAGCGAATTATTGGATGCCAATTTACAAGGGAAATCGGTACTTGATATGGGATGTGGTACTTCCATTCTAGCTATTCTTGCTTCTATGCGTGGAGCCAATCCGTTAACTGCTATCGATATCGATGATTGGTGTGTAAACAATTCGCGCGACAATATACAATTGAACGGAATTAACAACATTACAGTAGAATTAGGTGATGCCAGCCTATTGGAAGGTCGTGAACCATTCGACGTGATTATTGCCAACATCAACCGTAATATCCTATTGGCAGATATGCACCGCTACGCTGCCTGTATGCATAAAGGATCAGAACTTTACATGAGCGGATTCTATGTGGAAGATATTCCATTCATTCGCGAAAAGGCAGAAAGTCTAGGCATGACATTTATACATTATCGGGAAAAGAACAATTGGGCTGCAGTTAAGTTTACCATGTAAAAGCACCCTTTTTTTCTTAAAAAGCCATATACTTTAAAGTATATGGCTTTTTTATTTATCAATATTCGATAGAAGTTATAAGCTAAACAATATTTCCATCGTTTTGTTATTATAAAATAAAACTAATTTAAATAATTTCCATCAACGTTGCGTATTTATATGTATAATATTCTATAGTATATTATCTATTTAGAGATTTTAATTCAACACTAATTAAACGAAAGCTTATGGTCAAAAATCTACAGACAGTCAGCTTAATGCTGCTTTTGATGGGAGCACCGTTCGTCGTAACACAAGCAACGGGTTCTAGTGTTTCCAAAGTGAATACTATTCAACAGAATAGTATCGCAAAGGGTACTGTTAAAGATCTTGTAGGTGAAGCCCTTATCGGTGCATCTGTTGTTGTTAAAGGTACTACCAATGGTACTATTACCGACTTTGACGGTAACTTTGAGTTGAGTGGTGTATCCAAAGGCGCTACTCTGGAAATCTCTTTTGTAGGCTACGCAACTCAAGAGATCAAGTTTGATGGAAAAATCATCAACATCGTGTTAAAAGAAAACACAGAAATGTTAGACGAATTGGTTGTTGTCGGCTATGGTGTACAAAAGAAAGCTAACTTGACAGGCTCTGTCGCTTCAATCAATGCTGAAGCCTTGGAAAGCCGTGCTATTGCCAGTGTTTCTGCCGCAATGGCAGGTACAATGCCAGGTGTAACTTCTATCCAAACATCAGGTGCTCCAGGTGCACAAACAGGTTCTATTACTATCCGTGGAAAAAACTCGATCAATGCTGCCAGCCCATTAGTTATTGTAGATGGTGTTCCGGGTAGTATGAACAACATTGATCCACAAGATATTGAAAGCATTTCTGTATTGAAAGATGCTGCATCAGCTGCTATCTACGGAGTGCAAGCAGCAAATGGTGTTATTTTGATTACAACTAAAAAGGGACAATCAGACCAAAAAGCTCGTATCAACTACTCAGGTCTTGTTTCTTGGGTTAGTCCAACTGCAACTTTGGAATTCTTGGATGCTGCAGGTTATGCGACATTGTATAACGAAGCGACATTGAATGACAATCCCAATGCTGTTCTTTTGTATTCTGATGCAGATATTAAAGCATACCGCAATGGAACAAAAAAAAGCACCGATTGGTACAAAGAAACATTTAAAAGCAGTGCTCTAGAAACTCAACACAATTTATCTATCAACGGAGGCACTGAAAAGACTACCTACATGGCTTCTTTGGCTTACTTGTTCCAAGATGGTTTGTCACAAGAAAAAAACTACGAACGATACAATGGCCGTATCAACTTAGATTCCCAAATTACGAATTGGATCAGCACAGGTATCAATGCTTCTGCATATCGTGGTATCAACAGAGACGAATATTCAGGTTTCGGTTCATTGTTACAATGGGCTAACCGTATTCCTCCAACAGTTCCGGTTTACAATGAAGACGGTTCTTATCACTTTGGTGGTTTGGACAACCCTGTAGCTAACCAAGGAAACAGTGGTACTAGCCGTCAAATGGACCAACAATTGAATGCTACTATTTACATAGATTTGACTCCAATTGAAGGTCTAAGCATTAAGGGGCTTTATAACCTGCGTCACGACTATCGCGATTATGCTACTTTTAAGAAGAATTACGTATATGGTAACGAAACAAGTAGCAAGGACAGCGGTAAGCGCGAAGGTCAACACTATCACTACAATTGGAATTGGTATACGACTCAGTTAATTGCCAACTACATAAAAAGCTTTGGCAAGCACAACTTTAACATATTGACAGGACTCGAACAAGTAGAATATACTTATCGTTACACAGGCGTATATCGCTCAGGTGGTGGTAACAACGAATTGGGTGAATCTATCAACACGCTCGATGCCTCATCACAAAAGACATACGATGGTGGTTACGAAACTGCCCGTCTATCTTACTTTGGCCGTTTGCAATATGACTACATGAGCAAATATTTGTTCGAAGCCAACTTCCGTGCCGATGCTTCATCACGCTTCCCGAAGAACAACCGTTGGGGATATTTCCCAGCATTCTCTACAGGTTGGAGAGTTTCAGAAGAAGCATTCATTAAGGATCATGTAGAATGGTTAAGCAATTTGAAGATTCGCTTGGGTTGGGGTAGAACTGGCAATGAAGAATTGAAAGACAACGATATCTATCCTGCAATAGCTACATACGCTTATGGTAGTACAATGCTTGGTAGTAGCCTCTACTCTACTGCATACGAATCACGTTATGTAAACGATCAGTTACAATGGGCAACTGTAACCAACTATGAACTTGGTCTTGAAGCAGGCTTCTTGAATAACAAAATTGGTTTCGAACTTTCTTTGTATAAAAAGAAAACTGACGATATGTTGCTTTACTTACCTATCCAAGGTGTTATTGGCATGAGTGCACCGGCACAGAACGCAGGTAGCGTAGAAAATACAGGATTTGATTTAAGTATCTTCTGTAACAACAAGATTAACAAGGATTGGAGTTATGCTGTAAATTTCAACGTAGCTTATGTCAAGAATGAAATAACAGACATGTCTGGAACAGAAGGTGTAGACCCAGACAACTCTAAATTCTGGCGTTTGGAAGGTCATCCTATCGGTTCATTCTATGGTTATGTAGCAGATGGTTTATTCAAGACACAGGAAGAATTAGCTACTTATCCCAAACGTACTGGAGCTGAGAAGATAGGTGATATCAAATTTAAAGATTTAGATGGTGATAAGAAAATTACTGCTAATGACCGTACAGTAATTGGTAAGAACTTTCCGACTTGGACCGGTGGTCTAAATGTAGCTATTTATTACAAGAACTTTGATTTCTCGATGTTGTGGCAAGGAGCATTCGATGTAGATGCTTACTATACAGGTGAAGCAGCTTACGCCTTCTTCAACAGTGGTAAGGTATTGACAAAACATCTGGATCGTTTCCACGAAAATAACAATCCTGATGGTGATTTCCCACGTCTATCATTAAAAGATCAAACCAACTACCAAACTTCTTCATACTGGTTGGAAGATGCTTCTTACGTTCGTTTGAAAAACATTTCATTAGGTTACAACTTACCAAAATCACTATTAACAAAAGTGGGTATTGAAAAAGTAAAGGTATTTGTTACTGGTGAAAACTTATTGACATTCTCAGGTCTCGACGGTTTGGATGCTGAATCTCCATCAGATACTCGTGGTGCTTTTTACTCTAACGTGAAAAAGATTTCATTAGGTCTTAAAATTTCATTCTAATCCATAATAAAATAAATATGAAAAAGAATTTCTTATATATAGTTGCAGCCATTTTATTGGGATTTTCTTCTTGTGTAGATCTTGACCGCTATCCATTAGAAGAACTCTCTGACGCTAGTTTCTGGAAATCAGCTACCGATGCAGAAATGGCAATTTCAGACCTTTATTCTTCATTGCCATATTGGGATGTAGATGAGGCTATCAACTCTGACGATGCTGTACATGGTATCAAGTGGGCTGCCGGTAACATTTCAAAAGGTATTTATGATCCACAAGACCAAAGTTGGAGTGGTACATACAGTGTTATCCGCCAAGCAAACTTAATTCTCAGTAAAATTGACGAAATTTCCAATTATGACCAAACTGAAAAAAACAAGGTCTTGGGACAAACCTACTTTTTCCGCGCTTACCATTATTTTGAATTGATTCGTACATTCGGTGATGTACCATACATTGACAAACCGTTAACATTAGCTGACCAAGAAGGTATTACTCGTACTCCGCGTGCGGAAGTATATAGTAAGATGATGAGCGACTTTGACAAAGCCATTGAATACTTACCTATCTCATGGGATGGCTCTAACTACGGTCGTATCACCAAGGGAGCTGCATTGGCAATGAAAGCTCGAGCAGCTTTATACTATGGTGACTGGCAAGTTGCAGCAGACAATGCCAAGAAATGTATGGACTTGGGTGTATACGAATTATATGACAAAGACAACACCGGTAAATATGCTGAATTGTTTTGGGAAAAGGCTGATGGCTGCGACGAATTCGTCTGTGTAAGGCAATTTGAAGCTGGTACAAACGGTTGGTATTTGATTGGCTGGGAAGCATTCCCGACATTAGGTTGGGGAGGCATCAACCCTACTCAGAGTTTGGTAGATGCTTTCGAAGACATCGAAGGTGCTCCGATTACAAAATCAGTTATCTACGATGAAAAGAATCCATTCGAAAACCGTGACCCACGTTTGGAAGTAAATGTATTACACGATAGCGAAGAAATGTATGGTGTTACTATCAAAGTAGCTCCATTAAAGACAAGCGGCAACACAGGTATCGGTCAACACGGAGATGCTACTGCAACTGGCTACTACCAACAAAAGTGGTTGGATCCATCTATCTATCCTGGTACAGATGGTTGGGATATGGGTAAGGATGCTGTAGTTATCCGTTATGCAGAAGTATTGTTGACATATGCAGAAGCAAAGAATGAATTGATTGGTTTGGATGCAAGTGCATTCGATGCAGTCAATCAAGTTCGTCGCCGCGTAGGTATGCCAGATTTACAAAACACCGATGCTTCTAAACCAACATATTGTGCAACTCAAGATGACTTACGTCAACGTATCCGTAATGAATGGCGTGTAGAATTTGCATTGGAAGGTGGCAAGCGCCAATGGGATATCCGTCGTTGGGGTATCGCTAAACAGGTTTTGAATGCTCCATTCTTAGGTTTAAAATATACGTTGGACGATGAAATTTGCACATTATATGAAGGTGAAAACATTGTATTAACAGGTAGCAAGTATGATGATTACAACTATGTATATCCAATTCCTCAATCGGAAAGAGATTTGAATCCTAAACTGACACAAAATGAGGGATATTAATACCATATATAAATGATTATTTTGATAGGACACTTACTCTGTCTGAAGTGTCCTATCTTTATCTGCTAAATTTACATACATGAATAAAATACTAAGATACAGCATTGGGAGCCTACTAGCTATATTATTCTACATAGAATATACTGGTAA
>JAFYPV010000024.1 GCA_017559935.1 Bacteroides sp.
CTTTATATGATAAACAAGTATTATCTAAGCTCTGCAATGCACGCTAATGCTTCCTTACACTTTTCTGTGACATAATTCCAGTCCTCAGTCTTTACTCTGTCATTCGGGAAAAGTTTAGAGCCCATACCGACGCAATATACGCCAGCTTTAAACCATGCAGTCAAATTTTCACGGGTTGGTTCAACTCCACCAGTTACCATCAGTTTTGACCAAGGCATCGGAGCCATCAATCCCTTAACAAAGTTAGCACCAAGCACATCACCAGGGAATACCTTACACAAATCGCAGCCCACTTCCTGTGCCATACCAACTTCTGAAATACTTCCACAACCAGGTGTATAAGCTACTAAGCGACGATTACATACCTTCGCTACTTCTGGATTAAACAATGGGCCTACTACAAAACAAGCACCTAACTGCAAATAAAGAGCTGCTGTAGCCGGATCAACTATCGATCCAACACCAATTGCCATCTCCGGACATTCCTTTGCTGCAAATTTTACGATTTCAGCAAATACTTCATGAGCGAAATCACCACGATTGGTAAACTCAAAAGCACGTACTCCACCCTCATAACAAGCCTTCACAACTTTCTTCGCTACTTCAGCATCCTTATGATAGAATACAGGCACCATGCCGGTAGAACCGATTTTCTGTAATACGGTAACTTTATCAAATCTAGCCATATCTTACTTTTTAAGATTTAACGTTGTACACGACCACTAGCATCACCACCAGCCAATGCTTCCACTTCTTCTACTGAAACCAAGTTGAAGTCTCCATTAATTGTATGCTTCAAAGCAGATGCAGCCACAGCAAACTCAAGCGCTTCTCCCTGATTAGGCTTAGTCAACAAACCATGGATTACACCGCCAGAGAACGAGTCACCACCACCAACACGGTCAATAATCGGATTGATGTCATATCGTTTAGATTCATAGAATTCTTCTCCATTGTAAATCATTGCCTTCCAACCATTGTGAGTGGCAGAGAACGATTCACGCAAAGTAGAGATAACATACTTGAAATCAAACTCCTTGGCCATTGCCTTAAAGATACCCTTGTATCCTTCTGCATCAGTCTTACCGCCTTCTACATCAGCATCTGGCTTGAAACCTAAACAAAGTTCTGCATCTTCTTCATTACCGATACAAACATCAACATATTGCATCAAAGGCTTCATGATAGACTGAGCCTTTTCCTTTGTCCACAACTTCTTACGGAAATTCAAGTCTACAGAAACAGTCACACCATGACGCTTAGCTGCTTCACAAGCCAACTTTGTCAATTCAGCCGCCTTATCCGAAATAGCAGGAGTAATACCTGACCAGTGGAACCAGTCAGCACCTTCCATGATAGCATCAAAATCAAAGTCATTAACATCAGCTTCTGCAATTGCAGAGTTAGCACGGTCATAAATTACCTTACTAGGACGCATTGATGCACCAGTTTCCAAGTAATAGATACCCACTCTATCTCCACCACGTGCAATAAAATCTGTCTTTACACCATATTTACGCAAAGCATTGACAGCCGATTGACCAATTTCATGTTTTGGCAACTTAGTCACAAAATAAGCATCATGGCCATAGTTAGCACAGCTTACAGCAACATTTGCCTCACCACCACCATAAACAACATCAAACGAATCCGATTGAACAAAGCGAGTATTTCCTGGTGTAGAAAGACGCAACATGATTTCACCTAAGGTTACAATTTTTCCCATAGTATTTAATATCTTAAATTAACGCATTTCAGTATACTTAATTTCATCTTTATCTCCATAGTTCAGGTTTTCACCACCCATACCCCAAATAAACATATAGTTGCTGGTACCTGCAGCTGCATGAATAGACCATTCCGGAGAAGTAATAGCTTGTTCGTTCTGCATCCAAACCAAACGTTGTTCTTTAGGTTCACCCATCAAGTGACAAATAGCATTACCTTCCTTCACGTTGAAGTAGAAATAAGCTTCCATACGACGTGTATGAGTGTGAGCCGGCATTGTATTCCATACAGAGCCTGCCTTCAATTCTGTCAAGCCCATTTGGAGTTGGTTAGTACCACCACCTTTAGCCTTACCCAAAACAGAACTTACAATCAACTGATTGACAACACGGTCATTGCTGTCTTCCATCTTACCATAATTATCGCTCTGAGCAATAGCATACTTCTTAGGATCAGCCTTCTTGTCTGTTGTAATCAACTGAGTAATATATTCCTTATATGCAGGAGTAGAATTAATGTAGAACTTAGCCGGATTGTTAGGATCAACGCTCTTGAAAGTAACTTCCTTCTTGCCACAACCCACATACAAACCTTCTTTGAACTTCATTGCATATTCCTTACCATCAACAGTTACGATACCGTCACCACCTACATTGATAACACCCAATTCACGACGATCCAAGAAATGTTCAGCCTTTAATTCGTGGAATGCTTCCAACTTCAACACCTTGTTAACAGGCATTGCACCACCATAAATCAAGCGGTCATACAATGTGTAAGTCACATTAATTTCATCTGGAGCCATTACTTTTTCCATCAAGAAAGACTCACGCAAACGTTCTGTATCATAATGCTTCACATCCTGTGGATGACAAGCAGTTTGAACAGTATAATTCACTTGGGCATTAGATGCAAGAGCAGCCATACCCACCAACATCATTACAGCAATTTTTTTCATCTTAGTCAAATTTTATTATTGTTCGTTTTTTACATTTTTCTGATACTTGATGATAGCTCTGCGATTCAATACCATCAAGAAAAGGGTAATAAGTACCAAAATACCAGCACCAATCCATTTAAACGAATAAGTCAAATGGAAAATAATCCATGAGAATGGGCTAGAAGCAAAGTCTAAAGCACCACCTTCAAAACCAGCAGGGATATTAACAGCAGCGTCTTGAGTCTTAGCATACACATCATGCGCAGCTTGTGTAAAGTAAGGAGCCAAGTCTGTTACGAAATAAAGACCGATAGCCAAAATCACCAATCCTACAATGAACGACTTCAACACATTACCTTTTGTAATAGGAAGAATCAAAGGGAATAAGTAGAACATACCAGCCAATGACGCCAAAGGCAAGAATTCATTACCCGGCAACACAACTGCCAACAACAAAGCAACTGGAATCAACAACAAAGATACCACAAGTGTAGCTGGATGACCAATTACCAACGCTGGACTCATACCGATATTCAAACCAGCTGCACCCTTAAACTTCTTAGCGATCAATTCACGAGTAGCATCAGAAATCGGCTTCAAACCTTCAATGAAAAGGCTGGTAATACGCGGAATCAATTCCATCACAGCACCCATCTTGATACCTAAACCTAAGATATAAGGAATCTTGTCTACCATTTCGCTACCATTCTTACATGACAAAGCACCGATACCAGCACCAACAAGAATACCCAAGAACAAAGGTTCACCCAACAAACCGAATTTCTTCTTCATTCCTTCTGCATCAATTTCCAATTTATCAAAACCTGGAATCTTATCCAAGAGCTTATTGATGATGATTGCAAAAGGTACAAAACCTTGACAGAAAGGCTGCGGAACTGAAATACCTTCCATGTTTGCATAGAAAGACTGGAAACGATCAGCTGTATAATCGGCTAAAATCATGGTTATGATATAGCAAATGATAGCAGCAAAGAATCCCCATAGAATGCTGTCAGAAGCAAAATAAACTACAGCACCGATGAAGGCAAAATGCCAATAGTTCCAAAGGTCAATATTTACGGTACGAGTAGTCTTTGTCAACAACATCAAAATATTTACGCCTAAACAAACCGGGATAATGAACGCACCTACAGAAGTATTATAAGCAACTGCAGCTGCTGCAGGCCAACCCATATCAAATACTTTCAACTGCAAGCCATAAATTTCAACAACCTGACTTAAAGCCGGTCCCAAGCTACTGGTCAGCAATCCTGTAATGACAGACAAGCCTACAAAACCGACTCCCACATACAAACCGCTTTTCAGCGCCTTACTGAATTTAATACCAATACAAACTCCTAAAATTGTAAAAAGGATAGGCATCATCACAGCCGCACCCAATCCAATAATATAACTAAATACTGCTTCCATCTATTTATTTTTAAATTTATGTTTCAACATTTCATTTGACAGAAACCGTCAACGGGTTTCGTACCTTCTGCGCGAAATTCAGCATATAAGCATTCCAAGCTTCCGGTGTCTGGATATCTGCACGATCCCATGCAAATCCCCAATAATATACATATTCTGCTTCTGGATTATATTCACTCACTGCCAATACATGACCACACGCATTGTTACGTTGTTTCTTTTCTGCATCAGAGAACAAGCTCGTTTTAGCTTCTTTCACCTCGTTAGGGAAAGCAGCACCCATGAAAATACGTCCTTGATCCGGTCCTGTAGTCGGATCTACATAAGTCATATAGCCCTTTTCTGCATCCGTTACGACAGCTCCATCAGTATTATGCATCACAATACCTGTAACAATAGGCATTGATTCCTCCAATTGAGTATACGAAACTGCGGTACGATTCAAATGGCTGTTTAAATCCAAAGTAATGACACGTGTTTCAATTACATTATCCTTTCCTTTCACTGACAACGGAGTAAAGACTAGTTTTGCGGTAAAACGCAAAGGACCATTATCCAAGATTTCATAATCCTTATAACACCATGGATATACAATTTCGTCATTTTCCAACAAAGCAGCTACTCCACCACCCAATGTAGGGCCTACCGCGTAACAATCCATACCGTATCCTTTATCCACATGATAAGTGATGGATCTGCGAAGTTCTTCAGCTGCAGCTGGATCTGTTTTTTTCAATTCGTTGATTTGTGCCCAAGTTGCCTGATCGGTTTCCATGGCATACATTTTTTCTAGGACCGGTTCGGTTGTTCCACGCTTAACAAACAAATCATATCCAAATCCTCGTTCTCCTTTCGACTGCAAAGTCGGTCCATAAGCTCTAAATCCAACCAAGTCGTTTTCCCAAGCCAAGTCATCCATACGTTCCGGATACACTTTTCCACAAACTTTAACCGGCACATTAGTTGGTTCACCTACCTTAACCACATATTTTGATTCGGCCAAAGGGGCTACTGATGCAGGGAAAATAAGTTTTTTATCATAAGTTATCTGATAAGGCACCTCTGTACCTTGTTCATTCAAAATAAACACTTGATCAGCATCATCCAATGAAAGCTGACTAGCAACTTGATCCATTGAAATCTCGATCATTTCATCCACCCGTTCCAAATCCAATGGATTTTTTACCGAAATTTCCAATGAACGATCTGGTCCGCTGCATGCCCCGAACAAAATGGCAGCAACAATTATAGCAAAGATGTGAGTTTTCATTAATAGTAGGCAGTTAACAAAAAAGGATAATTAGGCATAAATATGCCCAATTATCCTTCCCATATAATCATTTATTTAGGTTGCTTTCCGATATAAGCCAAGATACCACCGTCAACATACAATACGTGACCATTGACAGCATTAGAAGCTTCAGATGCCAAGAACACTGCAGGACCAGTCAATTCTTGTGGATCTAACCAACGACCAGCTGGAGTCTTAGCACAGATAAATGTATCAAATGGATGACGGCTACCATCTGGTTGGATTTCGCGAAGCGGTGCAGTCTGTGGAGTAGCGATATAACCCGGACCGATACCATTACATTGGATGTTGTATTCACCATATTCTGAACAAATATTGCGAGTAAGCATCTTCAAACCACCCTTAGCTGCAGCATAAGCAGAAACTGTTTCACGACCCAATTCAGACATCATTGAACAGATATTGATAATCTTACCTGCACGCTTTTCCATCATTGCCGGCAATACAGCCTTAGCCATAATAAACGGAGCATTCAAGTCAATATCAATCACACGACGGAAATCTGCAGCGTCCATTTCATGCATAGGCACACGGCGGATGATACCAGCATTATTTACCAAGATATCAACAGTACCCACTTCTTCAGCAATCTTTGCAACCATTGCTTGAACAGACGGTTCGTCAGTTACATCACAAACATATCCATGAGCCTTGATTCCTTTTTCAGCATAGCTTGCCAAACCCTTGTCAACCAATTCTTGATTAATATCGTTAAAACAAACTGTTGCGCCTTGTTCAGCGAAAGCCGATGCAATAGCAAAACCAATACCATAAGAAGCACCTGTTACAAGAGCCACTTTACCTTCCAAAGAGAAATTTAAAAACTGATTCATAATATTAAGATTTAATTAAGATACGCAAAGAAACAAAATTTTATCTCTCCTAAAATACACAAATCGTCCATAAAACAAATAAAATTATCCACCTTACTAATTACCCGCTTAAGAAAAAGTCCGGCAAACGGACAATTTTAAACATCATATGTACGTTTATAACCTTTTCACATTTCTATAAAGTGTAATTTTAGCCACAAATTATAATTATATTAAATAATAAGAATCATGAGAAACAAACTTCAACAATCCAAGTGGATTCCGGCCTTATTGCTTTCATTAGTATTTACGGCTTGCGGAAACCAAGAAAAAAGCAACAAAGACATTATCGCTGACAACGTAGAAAATGCAGTTGCACAGTACACTTTAATGACCGACATTATTGAACAAAGCGGAAAGATTTTGAATCCTCGCACAGTTCTTGAAGATGGAAGTGTTTCATATGTTCCAATTGATGACTGGTGCTCAGGTTTCTTCCCTGGTTCTATGTGGTATCTCCATGAATTGACAGGTGATAAGAAATGGGAAGATTTAGCTATCAAATACACCGAAGATTTGGACTCTGTAAAACATTTGAAGTGGCATCATGACGTAGGTTTCATGATTGGTAGTAGTTATTTGAACGGTCTTCGTATCAGCAACAAGCAAGAATACAAAGATGTAATTGTAACTGCCGCTCAATCATTGTCAACTCGTTTCCGTCCAACAGTTAAAGCTATCCAATCATGGGACATTAGAGGCTGGCAAGCAGAACGCGGTTGGGAATGTCCGGTCATCATTGACAACATGATGAATTTGGAACTCATGTTTGAAGCTGCTAAATTCTCTGGTGATTCTAACTTGTATAACATTGCTGTTGATCATGCTAATACAACATTGGCTAACCACTTCCGTGCAGACAATAGCTGTTATCACGTAATTGACTATAGTTTGACTGATGGTTCTGCACGCAATAAACATACAGCTCAAGGTTATGCACATGAATCATCATGGGCTCGCGGACAAGCATGGGCTATTTACGGTTACACTATGTGCTACCGCTATACTGGCGATAAGAGATATTTGGATCATGCAGAAAATGTATATAAGTTCATCTTCAACCATGAAAGATTGCCAGAAGACTTGATTCCTTATTGGGATTATGATGCTCCTGAAATTCCAAACGAACCACGCGATGCTTCTGCAGCAGCAGTAACCGCTTGCGCTTTGTATGAAATGAGCACTTACATTCCAAACTCACCTTACAAGGAAACTGCTGATAAGATTGTTGAAAGCTTGAGCTCACCAGCTTATCGTGCAGAAGTGGGAACAAACGGCAACTTCATCCTTATGCACTCAGTAGGTAGTATTCCTCACGGTCACGAAATCGACGTGCCTATCAATTATGCAGACTACTACTTCTTGGAAGCTTTGATCAAGAAACAACGCTTGGAAAAAGGCGAACCTATCCTTTGATAATTCATTCCTTTTAGAAAAGCATCTATCCTATCATTAATATAGGAATAAACATAAAAAAGCTGGCGGCCTTTTTTAAAAAGACCGCCAGCTTTTTTTAAAACAATTCGGCGTTTGACTTAAAACGCTTCGACGTTTCATCCAAAACGCTTCGGCGTTTTATTTTTAATATTCAATAATACTAAATGTTGCACTGCTAAAGAACGTGCAACAGAGTTTCTGCCACATAGAAAGTCTGTAAAACAAGAAGTTACGTGTATGTTGCACGAATGGCAGCAATAAAAGCAATTCTTTCTTAAATATTTTGCATACCACAAAACTTTTCATACATTTGCAATGTTCAAAATCAACAGAAACGAGATATGGGAAATTGGGAAAGACAATTGGAAATTAAAAAAGTTACTAAAGAAAAAGAAAAAATTAGTAGAGAAACATTAGGAAAATACTTTTACGACTTATCCAAACTTTCATTTGGAGCAATGGTTTTAGGAGTAGTTGTTCCTTGGTTTTCGGAAAGGAATAATACCGAATATTTAATTCTCTTTATTATTGGTATATTAGCAACAACGAGTTTAGCATTCTTTGGATATAAAATCATTAAAAAATAATCACAATGGAAGGTTTAATAATAGTATTAGGTGGTGTAGGTATCATTGCTTTTGGATTATGTGTATGGACCTTCACTAAGTCTGGAAAAAAATGGTTAGCAGATCTTTAATGATTCTACTATATTAATATAACAGTGGCTGTATATTTCATGAAGTATACAGCCACTGTTTTATTGGTAATCATCAAAATTATTGTAACTTTGTAAAAACGATTACAAGAAAAACACTTATGAAAAAAATCTGTCTAGCGCTATTGAGCTGCTTCTTTTTAGGAATCAACGTACAAGCTCAAAAAATCACTTTCAAAGAAACGGAGCATGACTTCGGAATGATAGATGAATTGGAGGGAAATGTACACCATGACTTCGAGTTTACCAACACAGGTAACGAACCGCTTGTCATTAAAAAAGTGATAACCGGCTGTGGATGTACCTCTGCCAAATGGAGTGACAAACCGTATAAACCGGGAGCTAAAGGGGTTATACGCATCACCTATCATGTAGATAACCGCAAGATGGAATCGCTGAGTATTCCTACAGAAGTGTTCTTTACCAACGGAAAACAAGCTGATGCAACCTTGACTATTACTGGTCAGGTTAAATTGGCCAAACATCCGTACGTAAACTTCTTCGATCCGACTAAAGGTGAGAAAGCTACCTACAAGCCTAAAGAACCTAAGGATGATTACGAATTAGTGTTACAACGTGTACGCCAACAAATACACGAAGCTACTCCAGTAGAAACACTCGACCAAGAAGCCACCAATCTGATGAAGTTAATGACTTCTGAAGGAAAGTGGCCAAGCATCGATTACAATTGTTTCTTCCGTACCAACTGGGAACCACAAGAACATTTGACCTATGTATGCAAAATGCTCACGGCATATACTCATCCTAAATCTAATTTATATGGCAACCAAGTGTTGTTCAGCGCTATCGATAAGGCTCTACGCGTATGGAACGAATTAAAGCCGACCTCATTTAATTGGTGGTTTAACCAAATATCAGTACCACAAACCTTGGCTAATATCTTGGCTTTAATGGATGCATCACCCGTAAAATTCCATCCAAGCATACAAGAAGAACAAATACATATAATGGAGCAAAGCGACCCTCGTAAATGGACGGGTGCTAACAAGCAAGACATCGCCTTGCACCACATGATTAGAGGTTGTGTACTGAAAAACGACAGTATTGTAAATACCAATGTGAGCGAATTCTTCCAACCTGTGTGCATCACCGACTTTGAAGGTATCCGCGAAGACCTCTCCTATCAACAACACAATAAACAGTTGTACGTTGGTGGCTATGGAACTGTATTCGTGAATAACATTGCACAAATAGCCCCTCTCTTCGTAGGCACCAAATTTGCTTTGAATGAAGAACAAGCCAATCTGTTCTCGGAATTCGTACGCAGTACCTATTTGAATGTTTTCCGTTCCCGATATATAGACTTTGGTGTATGCGGTCGAAGTGTTACCCGCCAAAAGACACTCGATTTTGGCAACTATACTACCCTCTTCAATAACATGAAATTGATAGACCCAGCCAATGCGAAAGAATACGAAGATGCAGCTGCCCGCTTTGCCACCAAGAATCCGACCATCGGACGCTCCAACCGCAACAAGTTCTACTATACTTCGGACTATATGTTGCATAACCGCAAGCGTTACGACTTCTCGGTACGCGCCGTATCGAAACGTACTTGCCGTTCGGAAAGCGGTAACGGGGAAAACCTTTGGGGTACTTATGTGAGCGAAGGTGCTACTAATATCCGCGTATCTGGAGACGAATACCTGGACATTTTCCCGGTATGGGAATGGGACAAAATTCCAGGTACAACCACTCCTGAAGGAGAAGTGGAAAACCATAACGAGTGGGGGGTTCCGGGTGTTGCTGAATTCGTAGGCGGTGTATCGGACGGTATGTATGGGGTGATGACTTATGCCATGAATGACTACGATACGCAAGCTCATAAGGGTTGGTTCATGTTTGACAATGAAATCATGTGTTTGGGTGCTGGCATTAAGAGCGCAACAGATCGAAACATTCACACAGCAATCAACCAATGTCATTTGGTAGGTGATGTATATATGACCAACAACGGACAATTGTCAAAGATTGGTACAGGTAATCATGTGAAGACTTCGCATCAGGGATGGATTTGGCATAACAAAGTAGCTTATTATTACCCAGAAGCTGTTACTATGAACCTGAAGAACGGTACACAAACCGGTAAATGGTCGAAAATTAACTTCAACCAACCGGGCGATGAAGTAACGCTCCCGATATTCAACATGTGGATAGAACATGGTGTGAACCCGGATAACGGAAAGTATGCATACATGATTATGCCAGGTATTGCTTCACCGGCTTCATTGGCAAGCTACGATTTAAATACTGTACAAATTTTGAGCAACACTGCCGAATTACAGGCCGTACAACACACAAAACTCCATATCGTACAAGCTATCTTCTATGCACCGGGCGAATTGAAAGTAGGTAATATGACACTGAAAGCCAACAAACCATGTGTGGTGATGGTAAGACAAACGAATGCAGAACAACCGGAAGTACTTGTTTCAGACCCAACACAAAAGGAAAAATTGGAAGTTGGTACAGACATTGTACTCATTAAATAAGAGGGTTTCATCCACTTTTGAAAACTCTCCCCGCGGGGAGAGTTTTTTTATCTTAGTAAAAATCTATTTGTTTTAATTAAATAATTTAACTACGTTTGCATCGGAAAATACAAAAGATTATCCTGAATCATGAAAAAGCACACCCTTATAAGCATCATTGGATGGCTAGTTTTCGGCATATTACTCTTTCTCTGGCAAGAAAAACACCTACCCTTCCACTATGCATATATTGAACAATTTCGCCTGTTCCATTTCAGCGCAGCTTATTTTATCGAACATTGTTCTTATCCATCTGGTCTGATAGAATATATGGCCACTTTCTTCATACAGTATTTTAACGAGCCATACGTAGGAAGTGGAACAATTGCCATTTTACTCCTTTCCATCGGAATAGGCATGCAACAGCTATTCAAACGTATTACACCGCAGGTAGAGGTGCCATTGGCTTATCTGCTACCGGCTTTGCTATTGCTTCTGGCTGGAATCGACTTCAATTATCACCTGGAAGGTACACTAGCCTTCGCCTTAACCGTCTGGATTTTAAATGCACAAATCCGAATAATTCGTCCAATTCATCGAATCATTTCGGGAATACTCTTATCTTGGTTCTTATTTTATTTGGCTGGTCCGGCATTTATCATGTTTGCCCTTTGCTCGGTTATTTATGAAGGGTACAAACGGGAACTGCCTATAATGGTTTCAATCTGGGTTCTTCCAATAGCCTTTTTACCAGCTTGTTATGCCTACTTCATCGCACATAGTGATGCGGCCCGCTTCATATTCTTGCCGGATGCTTATACAAACCACCGATTGGCAAGAGAAGTTATCCTATATTATAGTTGGATAGCGTTACCTCTGCTTTTAATAGTGGCATGTGTACTTACCAAATGGAAAAAGCCTGTTTCTCTTTGGTTCAAGGGATTGTCGGTTATCCTTCAACTGATTGTAGCCATTGTA
>JAFYPV010000025.1 GCA_017559935.1 Bacteroides sp.
AGTATCAGTTGGAGCCGATATCTAGTGGTATTCCTACAAGGATTAGGTATTGATTTACCACCCGAATGGACAGCTTGTCCTTGGGATGGAGGTATTGCCAATATTCCAGCAGCTACCATTGTTATCATCATGAGTTTATTCTTGGTACGTGGTACCCAAGAAAGCTCATTGGTAAATAACATCATTGTATTCCTCAAGGTATCTGTCATCTTGATTTTCGTTGCATTGGGTTGGCAATTCATTAATGCCGAAAATTTCACACCTTATATCCCAACCAATACTGGTACTTTAGGGGAATTTGGTATTAGTGGTGTGTTCCGTGGAGCAGCTGTAGTCTTCTTCGCTTTTTTAGGATTCGATGCCGTAAGTACAGCTGCGCAAGAGACTAAGAATCCTGAAAAGAATATGCCTATTGGTATCTTGATGTCATTGTTGGTTTGTACCGTACTTTACATCCTCTTTGCCCATGTGATGACAGGTGTAGCACACTACACCGATTTTGCCGGCCAACAAGGTATTGCTCCTGTTGCCGTAGCCATCGACCACATGGGTCCTGCTGATGCTGCCGGTGTCATCACTCCAGCTTATCCCTGGTTAAACCGTGCCATCGTCATAGCTATTCTTTTTGGTTATTGCTCAGTGATTATGGTTACACTTCTTGGCCAAAGCCGTGTATTCCTAAGCATGAGCCGTGACGGTTTGTTACCTCCGTTCTTCTCGAAGATTCATGAGAAATATCGTACTCCAGCACATAGCAACCTACTTTTTATGGTTATCGTAAGTGTGATGGCAGCCTTTATCCCTGCCCGTGTAGCCGGCGAAATGGTAAGTATCGGCACCTTGTTTGCCTTCACTTTGGTATGTGCAGGCATCCTGATTGTCCGCAAGAGCATGCCAAATGTGGAACGCGCATTCAAGACTCCGTTCGTGCCATTGGTTCCGATTTTGGGTATCTTGACCTGCCTTTGCATGATGGTTTTCCTCCCAGCCGACACTTGGATCCGATTGGTTTTGTGGATGCTCGTTGGTCTGGATATCTATGCCGTCTATGGGGTGAAGCATAGCAAAATAGAGCAGAATGTATCTCGCCGTAAGGGCTTGACTGTATTGAACTCCATTGGTATCGGTTTGAGTGTATTGTCCGTCATTACCGGGTTGTGGCATCAGCAGACTGCCGGTTGGGATAGTGATAAAACTTTGCTGATTATCTCATTCGTATTCGCTTTCACGCATTGCGCATACTATGTATGGAGAATGTGGAAGCAGACACGCACTAAGCATTAAGAATCGTTTCCCGATTTCATAATTCAACAAATAAAGTCAGGGCTGAAAGCAACATATTGTAGCTTTCAGCCCTAATTCTTATATAAAGACTACTATTTATCCATTAAACAGAGTCTTCGCCTTATTTTCAAAATGAAAAGATGTCTTCCTTTCTACATATTAGCAAATCAGAACTTCTTATTACAGAATCATAACTTTTAATTATAGAATCAGAAGTTATAATCATACGATTACAACTTCTGATAAACCATATCAAATAGAAAGAATGAACTTTCTAACAATAGATTTACTCGAATACAGCCTTATAGACACGTTTGGCAATTTCTACACAATCACCTTCCGGAGCAGCAGCATAAGTATCCGAGACCTTGGTCCATGGTTCTTCGATGGCATACCAATCAATCACCGGAACAAGGCTACCATTTAAAGTAGCGGTCAAGGCAGCGAAATAAGTCTTCCAACGCATGTAGTAGAAGTCTTTCAAGATGCCATTCCATTCCTTGTGAGCATAGTCATGAAGGTTGCCACGTTCGGATGCAGCATGGTTACCCCAGGTCGTGATTTGCACACGAGCATTCCATTCGTAAAGGTTCTTTTCTTCAGGAGTGTTACCGATGTTGCGTGCCATCTCTGTCCAATTGCCTACGCGAAATTCCTTACGAGTACCCAAAAGCTCGTCTTGCAAAAGGATGAGGTCCAAGAAACGCTTCGATGCTTGACTGAAAAGTTCCTTGTCTTCTGCCTTATATGCAGCCGAGACCACTTTCAAAGTCAAACGACCTTTCTCTGCCAATGCCTGACGAAGCACGTCCACCAAATCGTATTCGAAATTGTTGTTTCCCTTGAACTTATCGGCTACTGAAATCATCAAACGGGCCGCTTCCATCACTTCCTTCGGGTTGTAATAGTCCTTCGATTCCGCCCATGCAGAAGCTTTCCATACATTCAATCCCGGACGGGCGCAGAACAACGACTCGTGTGTTCCTTGTTGAGGCTTTTCCTTCGGACTATTATAAATACCGGCTCCCAAGAGTTGCCATGCTTGCTGAAGAATCTTATTGTCAGCACCATAACGAGCCTGCACGTATTCTTTCAACCAATCTTCACGAGTGAAACGTTCGGCACGCCATGGAAGTTCGAAAAGGAGTTCGTACATCATCGGATTGTTCTCAATGCCTTCTGGAGTAATACCAACCCCCTTCATGGTCTGCGATGCACGGGCATCAGCCTTAGCATTGTAGAATCCATCGATCAAGATATCCATCTTGCCATGCAAACCTACATTGCCACCGAAATTCAGCAACATACAATAGGCCCAATCGTGTTGCATGAATCCATCCTTACGATACCATTCCGACCAAGCATCACCCCATTGCGGACGACATTCGGCATGAAGGTCGAGCACCAACATATCGCCAGCCTTGCGGTTCTGAATCATCGGCACACGAGGATTTTCCTGCCATGCTTGAATCACCCAAACGGCTTCCGGATTGCACTTCTTCATAGCATCCATTACCGCTTGTCCAGCTGCATCCAAATTCACACCCGATGTATTTCCACCTTCGTGGAACGGGTCCATGGCATAGAACTTCGACTTGCCATAAAGTTTGGTCAACTCCTTATAATAAATGGAAGAGATTTCTTCGAAGCGTTCGTCTTCAGGTTGCAAGAAAGCCGGACGGTTATAGCTACACCACAAACCGGGGTCGGCCACATTCAAGCCTAATTTCTCCTTGGCATTGTGAGGAACCATACCACAATACCCCGGCAACACCGGATGAATGCCATACTCACGCATACGCTTTACAATCTTCTTCTGAAGTTGTTCCTGTTGCACATACCAACTATCGGGATTCGGTCCACCCCACCCTTCGAGGTTGTTCATCAACCACCAAGCGGTAAATCCCGAACCGGAAACAAAATCGTTTATTTCGTCTTTCGAATAGCCCAACTTGGTCAAGACATTCTTCCAAACGGTTTCCGCACCGGTCAATGCTAACGAAAGGTTCACACCATGCAATGCCATCCAGTCAATTTCCTGTTGCCAACGTTCCCAATCCCAGAAAGCCATGGAATAGGAAAAAGTACAATAATTATAGGCATAGCGATATGGGAGGTTGGTTTCATGGCGTTCCTTCTGCTTTACTGCCGGAAGCACTGCGGGCAAATCGGCAGTCATACCATTCCACGAAAGATGAATGCCGGCATGATACTTCAAATACCAATTGACACCGTTAGCAATGCTTACATAATTGTTACCACGTACCACCACCTTATCGCCTTTCTGGTCTAACTCAAAGAAATCCACATCCGACTTCTGTTGCTGAATAATGAATTTCTTGGAAGCGCCTTGGTCGATACGTTCCAACAAACCATGAATAGGATTGGCTGAAAGTGTAGCGATACAGCTCAACAAGAAAAAAAGAGAAATGAGTTTTTTCATCATATAGTGTAAGATTAAAAAGAAAGGTTGAGGAAAATCCTCAACCTTTACTATTTATATATTCTTATTTGCAAGAACAGCGAGGCTTCAATTGCTTGAAGAAGTCGTTACCCTTATCATCAACCAAGATAAATGCCGGGAAATCTTCTACCTCAATCTTCCAGATAGCTTCCATGCCGAGTTCCGGATATTCCACACATTCAATGCTCTTGATGTTGTTCTGAGCAAGGATAGCAGCTGGACCACCGATAGAACCGAGATAGAAACCACCATGCTTCTGACAAGCATCAGTTACCTGCTGGCTACGATTACCCTTTGCCAACATAATCATGCTGCCGCCGTGGCTTTGGAACAAGTCAACGTAAGAGTCCATACGACCAGCAGTTGTAGGACCCATAGAACCACAAGCCATACCAGCCGGAGTCTTAGCAGGACCTGCATAATAGATAGGATGATCCTTGATATATTGTGGCAAATCTTCACCATTGTCGATACGTTCTTTCAGCTTAGCGTGAGCGATA
>JAFYPV010000026.1 GCA_017559935.1 Bacteroides sp.
AATGAAAAATAAAAACACCAAATATGAAAACAATAAATGAAATACAAGACGAAATCATCGAAGAATTCAGCGACTTCGACGATTGGATGGACAAGTACCAATTGCTGATTGACCTCGGCAATGAACAGGAACCACTTGCTCCTGAATATAAGAACGACCAAAATCTGATAGACGGTTGTCAAAGCCGTGTATGGTTGCAAGCAGATTTAGTAGACGGTAAAGTAGAGTTTCAAGCCGAAAGTGATGCTTTAATTGTAAAGGGTATCATTGCTCTTTTAATTAAAGTCGTATCCGGTCACACTCCGGATGAAATTTTGGAAAATGAACTTTATTTCATCGAGGCCATCGGATTGAAAGACCACCTTTCACCTACTCGCAGCAACGGACTTTTGGCCATGGTGAAGCAAATGCGTATGTATGCGTTGGCATTCAAAGCAAAAATGGCATAAGACAATAAAAGCACGGTTTGACCGTGCTTTTGTTTGTTTAATAAAGATAATCCTTACCTAACATTAATTCGTCCATAGACGAAAAACATTTCCCTCCGTAACAATCTGATATCCTTGATATTCTTTCAATGAGCCTCGAAGAGTACTAATCAGATTACTTACCCGATTATCCACCCCTTGTTCTTCTTTCCAAAAGGCATTCTTGATTTCTTCACGGGACAAAGTATGGTCGGGCTTCTCCACGAACATCAATAACAACTGAAATTCCTGATTACGCAACGGACATTCCTTACCATCTATCGTCATCTTCTTTGCCTCCTTATTCAAAAGCATCTTTCCAAACTTCACCTTGTCTGGATCTTCCACTTCCCACGAAGAAAAAGATGCCCAAAGCAATATCCCAAAGAATAGCAGCAGACTCCAGAAAGCCCCGTCGTGCATGTTCTTTACAACAGTCCCCAAAGGCATATCTATCCAAGCCTGTACACGGACGGTTTTCTTGATGTCGAGCGTACGGGAAATATCGAAATGAACCGATGAACGATGAATTGTCAAAGAGTCATTCTTGCTATATTGAGATTTCCCATTATAGGTATAGATGATGCCTGTCTCACTTTCAATGGCGTATTTCTTCAATTCTTCCTGCATAAGGCCATTCAAAGTGTCGGGATGAATCGGATGGATTTGTGCCAACATATACTGTGCTGCCAATCTATCTGCCATAGCTTCATCAATGCTATCCTTAAATTCGAAGTTCTCTTCTCCTTTTTCCGTAACGACTGTAACTCCCTTAACTTTCCGTCCCAATCTTCCACTAGAATACTTCAACTCTTCATCGTGCCTTTCCCGATAATCTTTCAAGATAGCATCTTCCAAAGCTACATTTAGCGAAGCAATCATCGTTTTCCTTGCATCCATATATATATAACTGAGGCTCAACAAGAGCACAGGCCACATCACACTCAAGACGACTACCTTTACTGAAACCCTCTTTTTCTTCATCCTTTAAATATTTTTACGCAAATGTATAAAATTCGATGAAATGGGATCTTATTTCACCTTAAAAAATATTTAAGGCGGATTAAATTTTATTTAAGCGGAAATATTTGACTATGAGAATTGTATTCAATAATTTCGAAAGAAAAAACAGGAATTATGAAGAAAAACATCATGTATGCAACGGCGATAATTATTGTCGCAACCATTCTTGCAATCAAAGCAGAAAGAACAAAGCCAATGAGTGATATAGTATTAGCAAATGTCGAAGCATTAGCTGACAATGAAGGAGCCGAGAATCAATATTATTGTTATGGAACAGGCAGCGTACGTTGCCCTTACTCTGGAAAATTGGTTGCTGGTTATATAAAAAGATACAACTTGAAATAAACCGATTGTTAAACAATTATTCGAGAACCTTATAAAAACAGGGTGGAAAGAAACCGTTTTCTTTTCCCGAGAAAATTCTTTCCACCCACAGGTTCTCCCACGAAAGGAGGTGTAAAGATATGGATTCCACTTAAAAGAAACAAATGAACAAAGGCTTTATTATAATGTAAAGCGGATATAACAAGTTATTCATTTAAAAACAAAAGAACATCATGAAAAAGAATATTATCAAATCAACCATGGTTGCAGCCGTTGCAATCTTTGCCGGATACAATGTGTACCAAGCGAATGTAAAAACTGAAGGATTGTCCGATATTATGATGGCTAATGTGGAAGCATTGGCACAAACTGAACAAGGAGCAAACGGATGTTATCCTACGATTTGCAATAAAAAATGTAAAGTCTATATTTATGAAAGCACTGCTCCTTGCTATTGCGATTTGTGTTCAGCAGTTCACTAAATAAATCAAATGAGATAAAGACTAAAAAAACAATTGATTAGTCTTTATCTCTCTTAAACAAAATGGATTACCCGTTTTAAACCATTCATATATTATAAAGGAGATTTACTATTTGTATATTTCAAAAGTTAATCTATAAAAACATGAAGAATTATTTAATTATTACTTGTCTATTTATTTGCCTTTTATCATATACATCCTCCTGCTCAACAGCTATAGATAATACGGTCGAAAGGCACTCCATAGAACCTACAATGGTCAAAACAGAATTAATGACCTCTATGCCAGGAGAATTATTGGCTTTTGAGGACAAACTTGTCTGGTTCGACCTCAATCCTGATGCTTTCCTTCATATAGAAAACGCTAAGACAGGCGAAAACATTCAAGAAATCGGAAGATTAGGTGGAGGTCCGGAAGATTTCACTGCACCTTTTATCTCATGGTTTCCAAACAGAAAAGTATTGGTCACAGACTGCTTTGCCGAACGAGCTATGATTTTATCTTTAGACAGCATAACACAAATGAAACCTTTGGATATTCCTTTTTCTAAGAAATCCTTGCAATGTGTCGGTGAAAACCTATTCGTCCAAAGTTGCACGCGAAAAGACTATCCCTTTACCTTTTGGGTAAATGATACAGGAACTCCTTTCGGCTGTTATCCTTTGGACAATGAAAATGTAAACAATGTAGAGGAGGTATTTCAAGGTATTCATGCATACAACCCTCACACAGGTTATTTGGTACAAAGTTTTCCTGAGTTATCACAAGTAACATGTTATAAATTGACAGAAAACCAATTCGTAGAAAAATGGACAAAAAGACGCCCAGGGGTAGATTATCAAATAGACAACGATGGAATACTAAGAATAAACAATGTACAAAACCCTGCACCAAGTTCTATAGCTTTGACCAAGGATTATATCATTACAATAGAAAGAGATGAACAAACGGAAGAAGTTGCCATAGAAAATCATTCAAAGAACCGTTTCCTACGCAGTTTTTCAAAAGCTCCACAAACGCTATTCGTTTATAACTATGATTTTCAACTGCTAAAAATTCTTCATACACGTATTCCGATGTTCAGACTAGCTGCAAGTGGAAATAACAACATAGTCTATTTTATTGGTGTACAAGAAGAATTCTGTATCGCTAAATATAATTTAGATGAATGACCTCATCCTTAAGTTAATTACAAGTTATGATTGAGCAGTTATAAGTTATAATCACACAATCACAAGTTACGATTAACCAATCAAAACTTGTGATTAACTTTAGGATGAAGAGATAAAATATTTCTTATACAGAAAAAGTCAGAATCTTCTACTATACATGCTAGAAATCGAATATAAATAGCAGGTCTTTCTTGGGACTTAAAGAAACAAACAGTACCTTTGCGAAAGATATCGGAACGAAAAATTTCGGAATATGGAAAATCCTCTCAAGTCAGGAAGTTCAGTATAACAAACTGAACTTCAACAACTCTGAATTTCCTGAAGAACTGAAGGGGCTTTTTTACATTTTATCAAGACCTTGCTTTCATCCGCCAAAGTAGTAGCAAAGACATAATCCTCGCCTCCTTCTTTCAGTTTTAACCGCTTGCGAAGGTCAGCAACGGACGAAGGGAAGTTACGAATGGTAAGGTTCGCCTTTTCCAGCCCTTGCAAGAAATCCTTCAATTCCTTCTTTCCAAAACCACTCACCGATTCAACCTGGAAGCGACGCCCCGGGAAATCCTTCAAAAATAGTTCCGATGTGTACAAATGACTGCTTGCATGAAGCTTTTTACAAGCATAGGTTTGAGTGAGCGAACGATACGCCCCAGCTTTCAAAATTGAAGCATTTGGCTCATAGAGATAAGCCCCAACTTCTGTAGCCAATGAACAATCGGACGTACGTTCTTCTTCTTGAGTAAAGGAGAAGCTTTGATGCTCGGATGCATTGACAATATGTTCACAATGAATGGTGATATCCGTTGAAGCGAATTCCTTTTGCAAGATGAGCAAAAGTTCCTTACATTCATTGTTTACCGATACAACATGAACTTCCCGTACATATTTCAAGTGCTTCAAAGCTAACGAGAGGTCGAGCATAGGCGAAAGCTTGACCATCACCTTCTTCGCCTTTTCTACCAACAAATCTTCCAATGCTGAGACATCCGGCTCACAATCGGCTATCGCTACCGTCTTTCCTCCATGGCCATCCCGACGGGCCGGGTCGAGGAACAAACAATCCACCGGTTGCATCTGTTTCAAGTATTCCACTCCGTCCTCGTTATGCACACCAATGCTTAGTCCCAACAGAGGAAAATTATGTTTTGCCAATTCACAAAGTTCTGCTTGCCGTTCTACGTAGTCGGCTTGCTTGAACTTCCGGGAAAGGAACGAACAATCAATACCGAATCCTCCTGTCAAATCAGCAAAAGACGCTCCTTCCACCAAACCAGCCTTATATCGAGCTGTTGCCTCCGATGAGCATTGTTCCATTGACAGATGTTTGGGATAAAGCAAACCATCCACCCGATACCACGAAGGTACTTTGGCCTCGGCTATCTGCCGGCCGGCTATTTGCACCACAGCCATAGCCATATCGACTTGTGGATATTTCTTTGCCTGCAAAGCCAACGAACGAACATCGGCATGTACATTTTCTTCAATAAAATGAATGGTTTCGGGTGACAACTGCATAATTCAGGTTTTTACTTTCGACAAAGATACAGATTTTCTTTACCTTTGTAAAAACCAAACGGAACATTATGACGAAAGCATTGTTTTTTGACATCGACGGTACACTGGTCAGCTTCCAGACACACGTCATCCCTACCTCTACCATCGAGGCATTAACCCTTGCACACGAGAAAGGTATCCAAATATTCATCGCCACAGGTCGTCCTACCCTTATCATTAACAATCTGGATGAACTTCAAAACAGAGGCTTGATAGACGGATACATCACGATGAATGGTGGATATTGCTATGTGGGCGATGAAATCGTTTACAAAAGTCACATTCCTACAAAGGATGTGCAAACTATTGCCCATCTTTGTCATGCCAACAATTATCCGTGTATCTTCATAGGAGAACACGATGCATCCGTTTGTCAACCCAACGATTTGCTCCGTTATATCTTCTATGAGCATTTAGGAGTAAAGGAATTTCCAGAAGAAAGTTTCGAAAAGGCTATCCAACGGGATGTATATCAGATAACTCCTTTCTTCAATCCGGAAGAAGAGAAGGAACTGCTTCCACTTGTCCATCATTGCGAATTCGGACGATGGCATCCGGCTTTTGTAGATATTACAGCTCTAGGAAACACCAAGCAGAACGGCATCGATGAATTTATCAAACACTTTGGATTCAAATTGGAAGAAACGATGGCCTTTGGCGATGGTGGAAATGATATTGGAATGCTTCGGCATGCAGGTATTGGTATAGCCATGGGCAATGCCAATGATGAAGTAAAAGCAGCTGCCGATTATGTAACAGATAGCGTGGATGAAGACGGTATCTTCAAGGCACTGAAACATTTTAATGTGATTTAATTGGACCATACGATGAGAAACATACTCCTACTCTGCCTATTGCTTTGCACCATGCAAGTGATGGCACAAGAAAAGACAAATGTTAAGAACGGAGAATTCTGGGGAAAGTCGGAAGCCTACCTGCATAAACAAGCTTTCCAAATGTTCGGACTAATCGATGAGGCTTTGACAGAAAACCCTCCGGTAGTTGGTGCGCCCATGGTTCGCAAACTTGCCCTCTACAATCTCGATGCCATGCTTCATGAAACGAAGTATGACGATACGGAGCCATTCTACAACTTTGTAGACTCACGCATGCAAAAATTATTGGCCGAATTGGACAAACCCGTGAAAAAAGGCTTGAAAATATTCAAAGTGTACAACGATGGTTTCATTGCCCACACCAAATCGGCCACCATTGCATTCGATGTCGTACGTGGAGTCATTCAAGGAAAAGAAATTATACACGAAGAACTCATCAAGCAGATTGTTGAACATTGCGATATTCTTTTCATTACCCATAACCATGGCGACCATGCAGATCGCCTTGTGGCCAATTTATTTATTGAGGCAGGGAAGCCGGTCATTGCCCCAACTGAAATTTGGCCAAACGATGAAAGTATCCAACATCTCCGTTCAGATAAAATCATAGACAAAGAAATTGCGTTGAAGAATGGAAAGAAGCTTCAAGTCAAGATTCTTCCCGGCCATCAAAGCGACATGATGAACAATATTTATGTAGTAACCACAGAAGACAAGCAAACCATCGTTCAAACAGGCGACCAATATAATAAGGAAGACATGAATTGGTTAGTAAACATTCATCAAGAGATTCCACGCCCCGATGCCTTATTGGTAAATTGTTGGACTCACCGCATGAATGATTTGGTGGAAGGATTTGCTCCCAAATACGTCATTACCGGACATGAAAACGAAATGGGACATACCATCGACCACCGCGAGGCCTTTTGGCTGACTTTCCAAAAGATGGAAGAAATCAAGCGTAACTATGTGGTTATGGGATGGGGAGAATGGTTCTTATGCAAATAATCAATCAAAGACAAGTATATGAAAAATGTATTAGTAATTGCAGCATTGGCCATGATGGCTATGTTAAGCTCATGCGGAGAAAACAACTCGAAACAAGTACTTTTCAATGGTGAAAACTTGGAAGGCTGGACTTGCATTTTGGACCAAGAAAGCAACGTTCCGACTAGTGAAATCTATGGTGTAAAGGATGGAAACATACACATTATCGGCAATCCTTTCGGTTACATGCGCACCACCGAGAAGTATAGCAACTACAAACTCCATGCGGAATGGAGATGGGTGGGCGAAGGCACCAATAGCGGTCTTTTCATCCATGTACAAGATGGAGACAAGCTTTGGCCAAATGCCATCGAATGCCAATTGTGCAATGGTAAGGCCGGTGATTTCGTGATGTTGGGTGGCTCCAAGATTGCTGAAGTAGAATGTAAAGGAGAATTCCCGATCAAAGATCGTATCGGTAATTTTGAAAACCCGATAGGCGAATGGAATACCGCAGAAGTAGTATGCGAAGGAAACTCCATCACCGTATACATCAATGGCCAACTCCAAAACCAGGCTACCAGCGAGACATCGGAAGGTTATATCGCTTTGCAAAGCGAAGGTGGACCGATTGAGTTCCGCAATGTATATTTGACAAGCAACCATTAATGCCATCATGCAGACAAAGAAAGCAAACATCATCCGTTGGATTTTGCTTTTTGGAGGCATCATCTTCACCATGTCCTGCCGCTATATGCCGGACATGGCGGAATGGTATGCCCGAACGATTTATCCTCCATTGTCGTCTGCATTGTCTGCCCTTTCATCCTTGTTCCCTTTTCCTCTGATGGAAGTGTTCGTGGTAAGCCTCATCCTTTGGCTCATCATTTATCCGATACACCTCCGTAAAAAAGGAATTCGCCTCCGCAAAATTATGTTGAGCGAAGGCGAAATTTTGGCATGGGTATATGTCTGGTTCTATTTGGGTTGGGGAATGAACTATTACCGCCACAACATATACACCCGATTACAAACATCGCCCGTTGCATACGAAGAGCAACACTTCAATAATTTTCTAAAAGATTATACCGAAAAGCTGAACACAACCTATCAGCCCTCTACCCAAATTGAGAAGGAGGGGTTGAAACAATATGTCCATGCTTTCTATGCTAATCTTCCTATATCCTACGGATTGGCACAACCAAAGTCATGGCAAGAACCCAAAGGCTTTATCTTTACCCCACTTTATTCAAAGGTTGGTGTACTCGGCTCCATGGGGCCTTTCTTTGCCGAAGCCCAACTAAATGCCGATTTGCCGGCCATTCAATATCCTTTTACTTATGCCCATGAATTCTCGCATCTGTTAGGAGTGAGTAACGAAGCAGAAGCCAACTATTGGGCATATCGAGCTTGTACCGAATCATCATCACTCTCTTTGCAATATTGCGGTTACTTCGGATTATTGCCTTATGTCATCTCCAATGCCTCCTATCTCTTGTCCAAAGAAGAATTTAAGGCATGGATAAAATCCATCCGTCCGGAAGTGATTGCACAATACAATGAAAAGAACAATTATTGGAAAGAGCGATACTCCCCTTTGATAGGAAACATACAAGACTTTACCTATAACCTGTTTTTGAAAGGAAATAAAATTGCTTCTGGAAAGAAAAATTATGCGGAAGTAATTAGTCTGTTGCTTTCTTTACAAGAAAAACCAACGAAACAATAGTGAAAAATATGATATATTTGTACTACAGTAAAAACATTATTATGATGAAGATTACAAAAATAATTATTGCTTTAGGAACCGTATTGTTCCTGAATGCATGTGGACCTAAGCCACAATTGGTGGATCCTAAAGGCTTTGTTGGAGAAATCGATGGCGTAGAAACAGGACTTTATACTTTGAAATCCTCGACTCTAACAATGCAGGTTACAAATTTCGGAGGACGTGTAGTATCATTGTTCGTACCAGATAAAGATGGGAATCTTGTTGATGTGATGCTCGGGCATAATACTTTGGATGAATATGTAAATCCAAAGCGAGAGAGATTCTTGTGCTCTGTTGTAGGTCCGGTAGCCAACCGTATATGCAATGCGACATATACTTATGACGGACAAACATATAACCTTTGCAAAAACCACTCGGGAAAAGGTACCCTACATGGAGGTTTCAAAGGACTTGATTCTGTTGTTTGGGATGTAGTGGAAGTTAACAAATCATCAATCGTTCTTCATTATCTCCATGCTGACGGAACAGAAGGCTTCCCAGGAAATCTGCACATATATATGACTTATACACTAAAAGACGGTACATGGAGAATCGATTATAGTGCAAAAACAGACAAAACGCGTCCTGTAAATATTTCCAACCACCCTTACTTCAATCTTTCAGGTGAAGCTAATGGTAGTTGCCACGATTACATAATGTATGTAAATGCAGATAAATTTGTGGGAACTTCTGGATTGGATGTTCTTGAAGAACTTATACCGTTGGACGGAACAGTAATGGATTACCGCACTCCTCATCGTGTTGGAGATGCTCTCGAAAGTGATAATCCATTCATAAAAAGAAGTAACACCGGATTTGACCATAATTACTGCATCAATGGTGAAGGTTTCCGTAAAGCTGCTTCATTATATAATCCTTTGAATGGCATCTTTTTGGAAGTATATTCAGATCAACCTGGACTTCAATTGTATAGCGGTCAATGGATCAATGGTAAGGAAATTGGCAAATGTGGTAAACCATTGGAACGCTATTCTTCTTTTACATTTGAAACCCAGAATTATCCGGATGCTCCAAATAAACCTTCTTTCCCTGATCCATTCCTAAAACCAGGAGAAGAATATACCCACACTTGTGAGTATCGTTTCTCTGTAAACAAATAGTAGATTGACCCCTTTTAAAGGCTGAAAAATAAACAAACAAATGAATAGAAGAGACTTCCTAAAAGTATCGTCTGCATCAGTGATGGCAATGGGAACAACCCAAGCTGCAGCAAACATATTTGTACCTTCGGAAGAAAAGGAAGAAGGAATGGCAATCCGTTTCCTCGGAACAGGTGCAGCCGATTGGAATGGTCGCGACAATCGGGGGGAACTACGCCGCTTGTCAAGTATTCTAGTAGATAAGAAAGTATTGTTTGATTTCACAGCAAGCAACATCGAAATGCTTCCTTCAGATTGTAAACCGGAAACGGTGTTTTATACCCATTCTCACAAAGACCATTATCACCCTGAAAGTGCATTGAAAATTGGTATTAAAACCGTCTATTTAAGTCAAACTTGGCACGATATAGCCAAATCAGATTTCAAGCAAGCAGCTGACAAGTTAAATATGCCAATGCCTGAAATAATTCCATTGTACATTGGACAAGCGGTACACATTGGTAATCTAAAAATTACTCCACTCCCCGCCAGCCACGCAACCTCCAACACCTTTGAGCAGACACTAATTTACCTCTTAGAAAAATCAAAAGCAAGAGTCATGTATGCAACCGACACCGCCGGTATCCCTGCCGTAGCTGCACGATTGGCAGGAATTGATGCCCACGATCGTAACGGGAAGCCTATAACAGGACTTATTATGGAAGCAACAATGGGTATGGAACACAACAACGACTATCGAATCTTCACCCATTCCAGTGTGGGAATGGTACAGCATATTGTAGAAGTACTTCAGAAAACCAAACGGTACTCTCCGATTAGCAATCATCCCGTGTACTTAACTCACATGGCACGTACCTTACACGGTACACAAGCCGAACTTGATGCATCATTACCCTACCCTCTCAAAGCAGCCCATGACGGTCTTGAAGTAACTTTTTAAAAACAAAATCCATAAATATGGAGAAAAAGTTGGTTAGAACAACACTTACAATCTGATAATTGGGCACAAAAAAGGTTCAATTCTAATGAATTAGAATTGAACCTTTTGTAAGTGGAGCGGTCTAGGCTTGAGCCAGGGGCCTCCAGATAATGAATCTGTTGCCGATCATCCAAAACCCTGCGGATTTTAGATGTGTAACCAACTGAGCAACGAGTCTATATTATATCTACCAATAAATAATCACTCAAAATTAAACAAAAAGCTATCAACCACATTCTATATTCAACCTTTGCCATATCTTAGCTTTGCTGAATATAATGTTGTAGATCAATTTTAGAAATAAGCAAAAATTCATAAATTATGGCAAACAATAAATTAGTAAAAAGAAAAAATGCGGTTCGAAAGGCAGTGCCCAACTCAAACCTAAAAGAACAAGTAGCATGATACAATAGCCTACATTCTTGCCGATGTGAAAGAAACAATAATAACTGAAAACTTTTACCAACCAATCCCTTTAAGTATTTTGAAGAAATATATGCCCGAAGGAATGATGAAATCGTAGCGTTAAATTAGTAAGAAAGCCCGTCTGAGGACAGGTTTTCTTATTGTATTATGTATAGTTAAACTTCTGATTTTTGAATGTATTTTGAAATTGTAGTATCTTTACACCTTAATTATTTATAATCATTATAAAATCTATTTTTTAAGAGTATGAGGATTTTTAAATTTATAGCACTTGCCGTGGTGGTTTGCTGTGGCATTGGAATGCTCTTTTCATGTGGCAAGGGTAATGCCGTTACATGCGTTGAGAGTACGGAACTCTTGCGTACCAATCAAAGTTGGAACGGAATGGAACTGCCCGACTACCCACAGGGGCGTCCCGAACTTGTGGCAGTGAAATACGTTATCCCCCCAGGCCAAAAGTTGGGTTGGCATCACCATGTATCAATGAATCATGGTGTGCTTGTGCAGGGCGAACTCAAAATCATTGGTCAGGACGGCAAGACCACCGTTCTGCACGCAGGCGATGTGGTGGTGGAGATGGTTGACGCCGTACATCACGGCGAGAGTTGTGGAACAGAGCCGGTTGTACTGTATATGTTCTATCTCTCACAGGGCGATTTGCCGTTGTCGGTACAGCACCCCGACATTCCGTTAGAGTAATGTTTGCCGTTTCTCGCGCTCACCATTGAGATAGTCCATAACATCGACAATGGTTTTTGACTTGGAGTTTGGTACACTTCTCTTGATAGGCATGTACAAGATTATCCACTTCTCGTCTCAATGGTGAAGTTTGCTTGATTTTCAATTCTTTAGTTAGGTCTTTAGAGGTAGCAAACAGACTTGTAGCAAGCCTTTTAAACTTTCGATTCAAAGTAAACCGCAACTTCACATTATAAGTTCCGTTCAACTTCTTTTCTTCTTTTTTGATTTCCGCATTGATAGTCAACATTTTACAAGCGTTTAAAATAGGAAACAATTAGGAAACAAATGCGTTATAAACCTAAAGAAGTAGAGATTTCAAGACTAGACTTAAATCAAAGGAATATAAAAAGAAAAACGCTAACTACTTCATTACCAGTAATTAGCGTTTCCTTTTCATGTGGACCAGCCTGGGCTTGAACCAGGGACCTCCAGATTATGAGTCTGTTGCTCTAACCAACTGAGCTACAAGTCCGAGCTAAATGGATTTCTCCTTAGCGAGTGCAAAAGTAGATGTTTTCTTCGAATTACACAAGGAAATAATACTCATTTTTTAATAAAAAGAATAAAAGAGTCTCATTCTACCGAATATTAATTGTAATTTTGCAGTCTATTTCAAACATAAATATATTTATGGCTCACACGAAACCTGAAAATGTCCTCCATGGGCTTTCGGACCAACAAGTCCAAAAAAGTAGGGAAACTCACGGGTGGAACCTCCTTACACCACCCAAACGACCTTCCATGTGGAAGCTCTATCTAGAAAAATTCAATGACCCCGTTATCCGTATCCTGTTGGTGGCAGCGTTTTTCTCGTTTGTCATCTCAATGATTGAAGGTGAATATGCCGAAACTATCGGTATATTCTTCGCTATCTTCTTGGCTACAGGTATCGGGTTTTATTTTGAATATGATGCCAACAAGAAGTTTGACTTACTGAATGCAGTAGGCGAAGAAACACCTGTAACCGTCCGCCGAAACGGAAAGATTCAAGAAATTCCACGCAAAGAAGTGGTGGTAGGCGACATTGTGATTCTAAACACAGGAGAAGAAGTCCCTGCGGATGGAACTCTACTGGAGGCCATCTCTCTACAAATCAACGAATCGACTTTAACTGGCGAATTGATGGTGAACAAGACCACCGATGAATCCTCATTCGATGACGAAGCAACTTACCCTAGCAACGAAGTAATGAGAGGAACCACTATAACCGATGGTCATGGTGTGATGCGAGTAAACAAGGTGGGAGACGCTACCGAGATTGGCAAGGTTGCTACCCAAGCAACCGAAGCAAGTGGCGAGGAAACCCCGCTGAACATCCAGCTCTCGAAGCTTGCCAAGTTCATCGAAAAGGTAGGCTTCACTATCGCCATCCTTACCTTTATTATCTTCACGGGTAAAGACCTCTATCAATATCTCTCGATTACAAGCATCACCGGTTGGCACGAATGGATGCACATTGCCCGCATCGTGTTGAAATACTTCATGATGGCCGTGACCTTGATTGTAGTGGCAGTACCCGAAGGTTTGCCGATGAGCGTCACCCTCAGCTTGGCATTGAACATGCGCCGGATGCTGAAGACCAATAACCTGGTACGCAAGATGCATGCTTGCGAAACCATGGGAGCCATTACCGTCATCTGTACCGATAAGACAGGAACATTGACTCAAAACCTAATGCAGGTACACGAAGCCCAAATCGATGAGACACAGTTGGATTTGGTTGCCGAAGGTATCAGCACCAACTCAACAGCATTTTTGGAAGAAGTCGAAGAGGGAAAGAAACCGTCAGGAGTAGGAAACCCAACAGAAGTTGCTCTTCTCTTATGGTTGAATAGTCAAGGAAAACATTATGCTTCGCTTCGTGAAAATGCCCAAGTAATCAATCAGCTTACATTCTCTACTGAACGAAAGTACATGGCCACTTTGGTACAATCGCCAATTCAAGGTCAAAAGGTTCTCTACATCAAAGGAGCACCGGAAATCGTCATGAACAAATGTACCTTATCTGCAGAAACCATTAACCAAAATAATGAACAGCTTTTAGCATACCAAAACAAAGCGATGCGTACTCTTGGTATTGCTTATAAATTTATCAAAGAAGGTACAAGTAACGATTGTGCAGAATTAGTTAATGAAGGTGGTTTAAACTTCTTAGGCATCTTCGCCATCAGCGATCCTATTCGTCTAGATGTACCGGAAGCTGTCGGCAAATGCCAATCAGCAGGAATCGGTGTAAAGATTGTTACCGGTGATACTCCAGGAACTGCTACTGAAATCGCCCGTCAAATCGGTTTATGGAAAGCAGAAGACACCGAACGTAACCGCATTACCGGTGTAGAATTTGCTGCCCTTACCGATGAGGAAGCATTGGATAGAGTGCTTGACATCAAAGTTATGAGCCGTGCCCGTCCAATGGATAAACAACGATTGGTACAACTCCTCCAACAAAAAGGAGCCGTAGTGGCCGTTACCGGCGACGGAACCAACGATGCCCCAGCATTGAATCATGCACAAGTAGGTCTTTCCATGGGTACAGGTACTTCTGTTGCTAAAGAAGCTAGCGACATCACCCTACTTGATGACTCGTTCCATAGCATTGCTACGGCAGTAATGTGGGGACGTTCACTTTACAAGAACATACAGCGCTTTATTGTATTCCAATTGACTATCAACGTCGTGGCTTTAGTTAGCGTCTTGCTTGGTGCTTTCTTAGGAACCGAACTTCCACTAACCGTAACACAGATGCTTTGGGTAAACCTCATCATGGATACTTTTGCCGCTATGGCTTTGGCATCTATCCCGCCAAGTGCCGATGTGATGAAGGAGAAACCGCGTAAAACATCCGACTTTATCATTACAAAGCCCATGCGTTATAATATTCTAGGAGTAGCAACCTGCTTCTTGATTATCTTAATGAGCCTCATCGTTTATATCAAAGGATTACCAATGGATGAAGTTCCCACCGCATTAACCGCTTTCTTCACCATCTTCGTGATGTTACAATTCTGGAACTTGTTTAATGCTAGTGTATTCGGTACCAACCATTCTGTATTCAAAGATGCACGCCACGCCATAGGTATGGTCAGCGTAGCCGGAATTATATTGATTGGTCAGATTATTATTGTGGAATTCGGAGGTAAAGTCTTTCGTACTGTACCATTGACATTCATCGAATGGATCTATATCATCGGCAGCACTTCTATCGTTCTTTGGGTAGGTGAAATCTGGCGATGGATTAAACGCATGAAGGTTAGCAAGTAAATTTGGTATAATTATATTAGGGAATAGGTAAAAAGAACATAAAGAGTTATGGATAAAAACATTAAAAACATCGTTTTCGATTTGGGAGGCGTATTGATAGATTTAGATTTCAAAAGTGCCATTCAAGCACTCCAAGAAACTGGATTTACCAACGTAAAAGAAGAATTGCAAAACCTCGACCATGAAGGAATCTTTCAGAAATTCGAATTGGGTAACGTAACCCCGGATGAATTCCGTACCACAATCCGCGAAAATTCCACTGTTTCACTGACCGATGAAGAGATTGACAAACTGTGGAACTTAATGCTATTGGAAATTCCTCGTGAAAAATTGGAGCTGATATTGGAGTTGCGTAGTAAATATATGGTATATTTGCTGAGCAATACCAATGCCATTCACTGGGATTATGTGTGCAAGAATGCCTTTAACTACCGCGGCTTCCGTATGGAAGACTATTTTGAAGAAACATTCCTTTCTTTCGAAATGCATTTAGCCAAGCCCAATAAGGCTATTTATGAAAAGATGTTGAAAGACGCTAACTTATTACCGGAAGAGACACTCTTCATTGACGATTTGGAGGCAAATTGCAAAGCGGCTCAAGAAGTTGGCATCCACACACACCATTATCACATTGGCGATGATTTAAGCAAGATTTTTGAATAAATGAATATTATAAGAGACACTCATCCGCAAGCACTTGCCCCGTCGGTAGCCACCATCGGCTTCTTCGACGGAGTGCATTTGGGACACCTCCACCTTATCAATCAGGTAAAGATGGCAGCGTCGCTCAACGGATGGTGCTCTACCATCATTACTTTCCCAACCCATCCTCGCCAAGTTATCCAGAGCGATTATCAGCCCTCACTTCTCTCCTCACCCGAAGAAAAGGTCGAGCTGCTAGGTACTACAGGGATAGACAACTGCATCCTCCTCCCCTTTACCCGAGAACTTTCGCAACTCACGGCTCGGGAGTTCATGCAATTGCTCTATGATAATTATAAGGTACGTATGCTGGTCATCGGTTACGACCATCGTTTCGGGCATAACCGTGCCGAAACCTTCGAGGACTATTGCCGATACGGACGTGAATTAGGCATCCACATCATGCAAGCTACGGCTTACACCCAAGAGCAGGACAAGGTAAGCTCATCAGCCATCCGTCATGCCTTGCTTTCCGGCGAAATTTCTACCGTATCCAAATACCTTGGATACAATTACTTCATGCAAGGAACCATCGTGAGCGGTTATCAAGTAGGCCGAAAGATAGGTTTCCCTACCGCCAACCTCCAAGTGGATTGTCCGAATAAGCTGATACCTGCCATCGGGGTTTATGCCGTTCGTGCATCCGTGAACGGACAGCACTATAAAGGCATGCTGAACATCGGACACCGACCGACCATCAATAATGGTACAGACTTAAGCATCGAGGTTCATATCCTGGACTTCGAAGGCGATATCTACAATCGTCCGATGCGCATTGAATTTATCGAATTCCTCCGTCCCGAAGCGAAATTCCACTCCGTAGACGAACTCGTTTTGCAGATTCAAAAGGACAAAGAAGCTGCTTTGCAAATACTCGGATAAGCTTATCCCCTCATTCTTCATTCCCACGAAAGGCTAATTTTATCGTTTTTCGATAAATATTTCTTGTTTTTCTTTGCATTGTTCGAAATTAACTTTACATTTGCATATCGAAAAACGATAAATAATCAATGTTAAACGAATAAAATCCTTTGAATTATGTCACGAACCATTAAGCTTGTCATCTACTATTTCCTTTATCAGTTGCTATTCACAAGCCTCGTTACTCTACCAAGCATCTGGAACCAATTGATGCAAAACGGTGGCGATCTTTCTTCTTATGCCGAAGCAGGAAGCAGTACCAATATGATTGGTCTTTCCATGGTGCTTTCGGGCATCGCCATGATTTGGCACCTCATTCATTTCAAGTATGTCAAGTTCAATATGAAGAGCTTTACTGAAGTCCCTTCGAAATTTATTTGGTTGAGCATCCCGCTTATCATAGCAGGCATGCTTTTCCTCAACCTTTGTAGCGAATTCCTTGGATTACCCGACTTGATGCAGGATACTTTCTTTGCCATGAGTCGTAACGTATTCGGAATTATTTCCATCACCATCATGGCTCCTTTGGTAGAAGAGTTGCTTTTCCGTGGCGCCATTCAGGGCCATCTGTTAAGAAAAGGAATGAATCCTTGGGCTGCTCTTTTCATTGCCTCTGCTATCTTCGGCATCATCCACATGAACCCAATCCAGATACCATTCGCTTTCGCTATCGGTATGATTTTCGGTTGGTTGTACTATCGTACCGGAAGTCTTGTACCGGGCATCGTCGGTCACTTCCTCAACAACTCTATTGCTTGTATCCAAATGGCCAATATGTCAAAAGAAGAGTTCAACACCACTACCATCGAATGGTTGGGAGAAGGTCCTACTTATGCTCTCTTTGCTCTCTCGTTTGTCGTACTGATCGGGATGTTCCTTTACTTAAAGAAGCATCTTCCGGCTGCTCCTTCTTATAAGGAGGAAGAAGTTATCAACATTGTAAAAGAGTAAAGCCATGAAAAGCACCACGTCATTAAGTTTTACAGCAGGCTTCTTTGTCTATTTCCTGTTTGTATCGTATTACAATCATGCTGAAAACATTTATACACCGCTGAAACAAAGCATTATAGATGGAAATATCCCGATGGTCATCATGTTCGGCTTGGAATTGTTGAGCATCCTCGCCATCGCTACAAGCATTATTCTGATAATCAAGAATATCTGTAAGGGACTGTTCTTTACCAAACGTAACTTTGTTTGTTTCCATATCATGGGATGCGCTTTCTATCTGCCTATATTAAGTTATGCCATTATAGGTCGCCTCTTGTGCCAAATTGATATTGAATTGGACTTTGCGCTTTATCTTGCTGCCGGAACTTTCATGTTTCTGTTGGCTGAAATCTTCCGTTACGGCTATCGTTTGAAGGAAGAACAAGAATTAACCATTTAAATCTTATCAGACATGAAAAAGTTCAGAATATTAGGAATCATCGCCATCCTTGTGATGATAGCAAACATAACCTTCAACTTTGAAGATGGTTGGAGTAGTTTTTTGGAAGGATACCACGAAGGAGCACGCTCCTACAAATCTGTTCCAGATAATCTCTATCGTGTATCATTGGAAGTAAAGCCTTTGGAAAGTATTGCCAATGACTCCATCTTTAATCAAGTAGCTGAACAAAAAGTTCCTTATCAGATAAGTGAAATCACCACTTATGCCCAGCCATCCCCATGGATTATCCTTGTGATGATTATAAGTGCCCTCAGCATGTTTGCTTTTATCTTTGGTTTTTATTTCTTCATCCGTTTCCTTTTCGAAGTTTCCAAACGAAATGTATTTTGCGAAGCAAATGTATGGCGAATCCGTTTCTTTGTTTACTCTTATACAGCTATCATAGTAAGCATGGAACTCTTTGCATGGATAGCGGGAGGTGCAGCCATCGCCCAAACACAGATTCCGGGTTATCAAATCATTGATCATGCTGAAGCATCGCCTGCATGGTTACCAGTTATCATGATGATTATTTTGGCGGAATGCTTTGTTATAGGCGTAAGAATGAAAGAAGAACAAGACTTAACCATCTAAAAACTAAACTTATGCCCATTATAGTAAACCTTGATGTAATGATGGCGAAACGGAAGATTTCGCTGGGGGAACTGGCCGAACGAATCGACCTCACTCCCGCCAACCTTTCCATCTTGAAAACGGGAAAGGCCAAGGCCGTACGCTTCTCCACCCTCGAAGCTATCTGCAAGGAGCTGGATTGCCAACCGGGAGATATTTTGGAATTTAGAAATGAAGAATAATAAATGCCTAAGCGTTTGATATAAAACGCTTAGGCATTTTAATCAAGACTCTTCGACGTTTTCATAAGATAAGATTATATTCACACTTATATCTTCATTCTTTTTCCGTATCTTTGTACCCGTAATAAAAAACATTGAATGAAGACATTTGAAGAATTAGGCGTTTCTGCCGAAATACGCCACGCCATCGAAGAAATGGGGTATGAGAATCCCATGCCTGTACAGGAAGAAGTAATCCCTTATTTGCTCGGCGAAGGAAACGATGTTGTAGCCCTCGCACAAACAGGAACCGGCAAGACAGCCGCTTTCGGTTTGCCCCTTATCCAAAAGATAAATGTAAAGCATAGAGTGCCACAAGCACTTATCCTCTGCCCTACCCGCGAACTTTGTTTGCAGATAGCAGGCGATTTGAATGACTATTCCAAGTATATCGACGGCTTAAAAGTGTTACCTGTATACGGAGGCTCATCCATCGAAAGCCAAATTCGTATGTTGAAAACCGGTGTACAC
>JAFYPV010000027.1 GCA_017559935.1 Bacteroides sp.
ATCGACAGAAAGCGTACCGCTGCAGAGAGCCGCTTCGATATCGGCTTTCTCTTGTTCCAGTTTGGCAATCAAGGCTTCCAGTTCTTCGAATTCCTTCTTTTCCTTGAAAGTCATCTTGCGCTTGTCGTTCAAGCGGACACGGGCTGTCTTTTCTTCCTTCGGCTTTTCCAGCTCCTTGTCGTGCTGTTCCTTGGCTTCCTTCCAGTCGCGATAGTCGGAGTAGTTGCCCGGGAAATCGCGGATATCGCCTTGTCCCTTGAATACCAAGAGGTGATCGACCACCTTGTCCATGAAGTAACGGTCGTGGCTTACCACGATAACGCATCCCTTGAAGTTCTGCAGGTATTCTTCGAGCACCTGGAGGGTGACGATGTCCAAGTCGTTGGTAGGTTCGTCGAGCACCAGGAAGTTAGGGTTGCGCATGAGCACGGTACAGAGGTAAAGACGGCGTTTCTCGCCACCGCTGAGCTTGTACACATAGTTGTGCTGCTGCTCCGGTGTGAACAAGAAATGCTGGAGGAACTGCGATGCGGTGAGCTTGCGTCCGCCACCGAGTTCGATGACTTCGGCAATGTCCTGAATCACATCGATAACCTTCATCTGCTCATCGAACTGCAGGCCTTCTTGCGAATAGTAACCGAAACGGACGGTTTCGCCAATGTCCAGCGTACCGCTATCCGGTTTCTGCTGGCCCATCAGGATCTTGATGAACGTAGACTTTCCGGTACCGTTATTGCCTACAATACCCATCTTTTCGTAGCGGGCGAAGATGTAGGAGAAGTCTTCGAGAATCTTCAAATCGCCGAAACTCTTATAGAGATGGTCGGCTTCGAATATCTTGGAACCGATGTAGGAAGCTTTTACATCGAGCTTCACCTGTCGGTTATCGAACCGTTGCTTGGCTACCTTTTCGAGTTCGTAGAAGGCTTCTTCGCGATAGCGTGCCTTGTGTCCACGAGCTTGTGGCATGCGGCGCATCCACTCCAATTCGGTGCGATAGAGGTTGTTGGCACGTTCTATCTCCACATTGGTGGCATCGATGCGTTCCTGACGCTTCTCCAGATAATAGCTATAGTTACCCTTGTAGGAGTAAATCTGCTTGTTGTCTATTTCGTAAATTTCGGAGCACACACGGTCGAGGAAGTAACGGTCGTGCGTTACCATGAGCAAACTCAAGGTTCCACGGCTGAGGTATCCTTCCAGCCATTCGGTCATTTCGAGGTCGAGGTGGTTGGTAGGCTCGTCGAGAATCAGGAAGTCCGGTTCGGTGATGAGCACATTGGCCAAAGCCACTCGCTTGAGCTGTCCACCCGAGAGGTGCTTAATCTGCTGGTCGAAGTTACGGATCTTGAGCTGCGAAAGAATCTGCTTGGCCTTGCGTTCGTAGTCCCAAGCCTTTTCCTGCTCCATGCGGGCGAGAAGGTCTTCCAAACCCGGATTGCCTTCGGTCTCCATGCACTTCTCGTATTCCTTGATGAGCTGCACCACAGGGGTACCGTGATAGAAACAGGCTTCGAGCACGGTGAGTTCTTCGGGATAGTGAGGGTCTTGTTCCAGATAGCCCACACGCAAGTCACGACGATAGACAATGCTACCTTCGTCGTAACCTTCCTTACCGCTGAGGATGCTCAGCAGGGTAGTCTTTCCGGTACCGTTCTTGGCAATCAAACCGATGCGCTGACCTTCGGCCACACCGAAACTGATATTCTCGAACAACACCAAATCGCCGAACGACTTGGTGAGTCCGTCTACTTGCAAATAGGGATTGGCCATCGTTATCCTTTCAGACTTTGGTTAATACCATCAATATAATCTAAAATCTCATTACGGCCTATCTTCTTTTCCGATGAAGAAATGAATACCGGTGGAAGTTCTTCCCATTGCTCGCCAAGTTTCTTCATGTAGGCATCAACGTTAGCTTTCGACTTACCCACACTCAACTTATCGGCCTTGGTAAAGATGATAGAGAAAGGAACACCGTTCTCGCCCAGCCATTCGAAGAATTCCAAATCGATTTTCTGAGGTTCCAAACGAATGTCGATCAACACGAAAAGGTTGGTCATCTGCTCACGTTCCAACACATAATCTTCAATGATCTTCTGGATCTTGTCCACCTGCTTCTTGCCACGTGCCGCATAACCATATCCGGGCAAATCGACCAAGTACCATTCCTTATTCACGAGGAAATGATTAATGAGCAAGGTCTTACCTGGAGTGGCAGAAGTCATGGCCAGTTTCGGCTTTCTGGTAAGCATATTAATCAAACTCGACTTGCCCACATTAGAGCGTCCGATAAATGCATATTCCGGCAGATTGCCTTTCGGACAAAGGTCTACCTTGGTATTACTGATAACGAATTCAGCACTTTTTATTTCCATAGTCTTTCTTTTTCTTCCGCAAATGTACACAAAAACCCTTAAAAATGCGTATGTTTGCAACCATTATCACAGAAGAATTCAAAGAATGAGCCAACAATATCCTTCGCAACTGCTTGAAAAAGCCGTTGGCGAATTTGCTAAACTACCCGGTATCGGACGAAAAACAGCCATGCGACTGGTTCTTCACCTGCTTCGTCAGGAACAGCCGGTAGTCGAATCGTTCGGACAAGCCATCATAACCCTGAAGCGTGAAGTGAAGTATTGCAAGGTTTGTCACAACATCTCCGATACGGAAACGTGCTTGATTTGTGCCAATCCCAACCGTGATGCTTCAACTGTTTGCGTAGTGGAGAACGTACGCGACGTAATGGCCGTGGAAGCAACCCAACAATTCCGGGGACTTTATCACGTACTGGGTGGAGTGATCTCGCCAATGGATGGTATTGGGCCTTCGGATTTACAAATAGAAAGTTTAGTAGAACGAGTAAAAGCAGGGGGTATCAAGGAAGTGATTCTTGCACTTAGCTCAACCATGGAAGGGGATACAACCAACTTCTTTATCTTCCGTAAACTGGCTCCCTTTGATGTGAAGATGAGCGTGATTGCACGAGGTATTTCTATCGGTGACGAACTGCAATATACCGATGAAGTGACTCTAGGACGCTCCATTGTGAATAGAACATTGTTTACAGGAAATATGTAAAGATTATGAAAGAAAAAATCAAACGAATTTTAAATCTTCAAAAGAGTGCATTCATAGTGGTATGGGCTGCACCTATCTTGCTTGCTGCCCTCTATGAATGTGGAGCCGAAACCTTTCAGAAAGGAATCTACGAAGGCAATGCCCAAATGGAATACATCTTCCAAAGCGTAAGCATTTTGCTGACTATCGGCTTGATTCCTTTTGCTCTCCGTATGTTCAACTTGAACTTGGTGAAACGCATCAAGGAACTTCCTATGGAACAGGCTTTGAAGAGTTATCAGAAGTGGAGCGATGTACGTTTAGGTCTACTCTTCGTACCGGCTATCCTCGGTGTATCGTTCTACTACCTCACTATGAACACTACTAACTTATTTTGTGCTTGCATGGCGCTGATTGCTACCTTGTTCTGCATTCCGTCTGAAAACCGTATCAAGAACGAACTTGATTTACCGGAAAACATCACTGAATAATGCCTAAGGAATTACTACAAAGAAACGGATATGTGCTCCGGGCTCCCGAACCTGAGGATCTGGCCTGCATGATGCGCTTTGAAAATACGCCTTCGTTGTGGGAAGTAAGCAATGCAACGGGGCCATATTCGCGTTATTCTTTGAAGCAATACATTGCAAGCAGCACGAACAACCTCTACGAAGACAAGCAGCTTCGCTTGATGATTGAATCGCCCCAAAACAAAGTTGTGGGAATCATTGACTTATGTAATTTTGAGCCCTTCCATAATCGGGCCGAAGTAGGAATAGTCATTGATGAAGCATTCCGCAGTCAAGGGATAGGAGAGTTGGCTTTGCAACTGCTGATTGAACATACGTTCGAGTATCTAGGCATTCACCAACTTTATGCGTATATAGATGTAACCAATACACCTTGCCGTGCATTATTCAAGAAATGCGAATTCGAGGAATGTGCCTATCTCAAGGACTGGATGCGACAAGGGAAAAACTACCGAGACGTTGTCATGGTACAACGCATGAACGGTTAATTCAGAATAGGGTATTTAGGATAACGAGCCCAAATGGCATATTTGCCTCCCATATCTATCAACGATTCCCGCCACAAGTCGCGCAAATACAAGTTCAATAAATCCACGTTATTGTCGTTATTCACCACCCACGTATTGTCCTTGATTTCCTGCATCAACTGCTTGGGCTGCCAACCGGCATATCCTGCAAAGAAACGTACCACGCCCTTTGTTTGTCCACCAGCCAGAAGGTATCTCTTCATTTCTTCGAAATCGCCATTCAGATAGAGACCGTTACCCAAAGGAAGCGCATGCTTCAAGTATGGAATCCGATGTAAATAAAACAAGGTTTCCCGACTGATAGGTCCTCCTTTATACAAAGGAATAGGAGCTAAAGAAGCCAGTTCCGGAACCAAATCATTCAAAGTCATCAAGGCACTGAAATTCTTGTTCAGGACAATTCCCATACTACCTTCTTCATTATGCTCCACCATCAATACCACCGAGCGTGCAAAATGATAGTCACGCAAGAAAGGAGCCGAAATCAAAAGACCTCCTTGACGTGGAAGTACTTTATTTGATTCTATTTGAAAAATGGTCATATCCATACACACCTTGTTTTAGATTCGAAAAACGTTCTAAATTACACATTATATTCGAAACAGCAAGAATGAAAGGATGTTTTTTAAACAAGCGCCCCGACATTCCTTGAGAAATGCCGGGGCGTTATTGATTATTCACTAAAGATAGCTTTAGATTTCGCGATGTACTTCGTGACCTTCCACATAAATCGCACTGAACGGACGAGAAGGACAAAGATTTTCACATGCTCCACAACCGATGCAACGTTCGGTATTAACCACAGGAATCTTCAACGATTTCGGATCATTCACATCCTTCGGAACCATCTGGATAGCACCAGTCGGACAATGACGTTCGCAATTTCCACACTTCTGACCATCGCGATTTACGATACAGTTATCGGCAATCCATACCGCATGACCAATCTGGATAGCTGTCTTTTCTTCCTTGGTAATCGGCTTAATGGCTCCAGTAGGGCAGACTTCCGAACACTTGGTACATTCCGGACGGCAATAACCACGTTCGTAGGATGTTTCCGGCTGCATGAAATTCATCAAGTCTCCCGATGGACGAAGCACTTGATTTGGACATGCCGAGATACACAACTGGCAAGCAGTACAATGTTGAGCCAGATTCTTCGCGCTGAGAGATCCCGGAGGAGTAATCGGTGTTTCACGCTTCGGAATCTTCTTGTCTTCAATGGTAGCAAAACCACCATCCATCTTCACTTTCTGTGCTTGTGCCACACTTGCACCCGCAAAAATAGCAGTCGATGTGATGAAAGCACGACGACCCTTATCTGCAGTTGCTCCTGAAGGTGCAGCTTCCTGAGCAACTTTCTTTCTTGGTACATACTTGATAGCACCCTTACGGCACTTGTCAATGCAATCCAAGCATACAACACAACGGCTATAATCAATGGCATGATTCTTCGGATCGATGCAAGAAGCCTTGCAGTTCTTTGCACAAAGTCCGCAACCATTACACTTGGAAGTATCAATCATTGGCTTCAAGATAGAATAACGAGAAAGGAATCCAAGCACAGTACCCACCGGACAAATGGTGTTACAATAAGTACGACCATTCTTAAATGCCAAGACAAACAATGCAATCAGCGTTACCAAAGCTACAACGAAAGTGATTCCACCTTTCAACCATACATCCACATGATAGAATGCATAGCTATCTGCTCTTTCAGCCACAGCTGCCAACAGATTATTACCCCATAAATAAACCGGAGCAAAAAGATTCGAAGCAATGCGTCCGAAAGCACTATAAGGAGCTATAAGCGCAGCAACAGAAGTAAAACCAGCAACCAATGCTATGACTAATACACCCAACATAACATATCGAAGTACACTCAACGGTTTGGAATAAGTGTAACGATTCTTTTTGGCCTTCTTACCGAACCAGCCAAATATGTCTTGCAATGCACCCAACGGACAAATGACCGAACAATAGATACGTCCCATGAGGAGAGTGAGCAAAACCAATGCTATCACCACAATCACATTCAATGCCAATACAGCTGGCAAGAACTGAATCTTAGCCATCCAGCCGAACCAAGTATGGATTGTTCCTGTAAAGTCAAGGAAAAGCAGTGTAATCAAGGCAAAGAATACACCAGCCAATATTTTTCTTATTTTACTATTCATATCTTTAGCTAATTATAAAGTTTCCTGTTTCAATTGTTCGATGAACTTGTCGATACGCTCAATTTCCCTTGGGATATTGATGCGTTGCGGACAATGCTCGTTACACTGTCCACAGCTCGTACAATGATCTGCCTGACGGAGTTTTTCTACTGTACGATCGTAGCTTACCAAGTACGCACGACGTGCTTTCGCATAATTCGGATCTTGGCTGCTCTTAGCTACATTACCCTCATTCACACATTTATTATAATGCAGAAGAATGCCCGGAATGTCGATACCATACGGACATGGCATGCAATACTTACAGTCGTTACAATCCACAATAGGATATTGCTTATAGATCTGGGCTGTTTCTTCCAGGAATTCCAGTTCTTCATCCGTCAACGGTTCATGCGGAGAGAAAGTCTTGAGATTATCAATCAAATGTTCCTTATAAGTCATACCACTAAGCACAGTGAGTACACCCGGGTGATGTCCTGCAAAACGGAAAGCCCAAGATGCCACACTCGCTTCAGGACGACGCTGCTTGAGACGAGCCACCAAGTGGTCGCTCATCTTTGCCAAACGACCTCCCAACAATGGTTCCATGATATTCACCGGAATGTTTCGTTTAGCCAATTCATTATACAAATATTCGGCATGGTTGTTACGGGATGCATGGCGCCAGTCCACATAATTAAGCTGAATCATGGCAAAATCCCATTTTACATCCATGGCCAATACATAATCGAAAGTCTTGACATCACCGTGGAAAGACCATCCAAGGTTACGGATGCGTCCAGCTTCACGTTCCTTTAATAAGAAATCGAGCAAACCATTATCGATGAAACGTTCCTTAAATGTCTCAATCCCCTTACCGCCACCGATGGAATGAAGGAGATAGTAATCGATGTAATCCACTTGAAGGTTCTTCAAAGAGTTCTTATACATCTCTACCGACTGCTTGAAATCCGGCATGCGAGGATTCGACATCTTCGTTGCAATGAAGAACTTTTCACGCGGATGACGCTTTAATGCGATACCCATAGCTGTTTCCGATTGTCCCTGAAGATAAACCGGAGCTGTATCGAAGAAATTCACACCATGTTCGATGGCATAATCCACTAGTTCATTCACTTTTTCCTGATCAACAATGTCCTTGCCATTCTCATCTTTCTTCATTGGCCAACGCATACATCCGTAGCCAAGCAATGAAACCTTATCGCCTGTATTCGGATTCGTGCGGTAAGTCATTTCGCCTGTCGGCTTACCTCCCGTACCTTCTACAGTCCAATTATTCTTGGACTTGTTGTCCGATGAACAACCTGCTAGAGATGCTCCAGAAATTACAGCACCAGCCATGCCCAATTTCTTCAAGAAACCTCTACGTCCAAATTCTTTGTTAATCATATAATAGCAATAAAATATATTTAAAAAATTATTTGCAAATATATTCGAAAAAGAATAAAATTACAACGAAATATGAAAAATATCGCAATAGATGTTAACTTTGACAACTGAATTTCTTTATATTTGCAACCCTTTAAAAATAAACACTAAAAAAACGATATGATGAAAAGAATGATTATGGCAGCTTTTGTAGCTGCAACTTTATGTGTTGGCAATGCCTTTGCACAATCATCTGCCGTTAAGAAAATTATAGAAACGGCAAAGACTGACAATCAAACAATGCACCACCTGGATATTCTCAGCAATCGTTTCGGAGGCCGTCTGATTGGTTCTGACGCTTATGAAAATGCTGCAGAGTGGATGTTGCGCGAATTCAAGAGATGGGGCATTGAAGCTCATTTGGAAGAAGCAGGCGAAGTACCTGTAGGTTTTAACCGTGGTCCTTGGTTTGGCCGCTTGATTGGTGGTGACCAACCGATGACTCTCCATTTCTGTACTCCATCACACACTTCTGGTACAAAGGGTGTACAACGCGGTCATGTATTGATTGAACCTCAATCGGATGCAGAATTCGAACGTATAAAGCATCAGTTGAAGGGTGCTTGGGTATTGGTAGGTGGCTTGAATAGCGGTTGGCCAATCCCTCATTCTGCAAAGGATGACTCTATCCGTGCAGAACAAAAATTGAAGAATGCTGAAATCGCTAAGAAGAACATGGAAATCCGCATGAAGAACCGTGCGAACAACACCAACGAACCGATGTTGGAGTTGAAAGAAATTCCAGCTTTGTACTACCGCGAAATGATTGAAGCAGGTGTATTGGGCTTCATCCAAGCATCAGCAGTACCTATCCGTGCTTTGTATGACCGTCCGATGATCAACGACAAGAGCACTACTTTCGACAACTTGCCGGAAGTATGTGATATCAAGTTAGACGAAAACCAATTTGCCATTATCAAGAAGATGGCTCAGGAAAGACGTGATTTTTGGTTGGAATTCGACATCCGTAACCACTTCAAGCTTGGTCCAATCAAGTATCATAACGTAGTAGCATCCATTAAGGGTACACAATATCCGGATGAATACGTAATCATCAGCGGTCACCTCGATGCATTCGACGTAGCCACTGGTGGTGTAGACTGTGGTACAGGTATTGCTCCGATGATGGAAGCTGCCCGCTTGATTGCTTTGTCTGGTGCTAAACCAAAGCGTACCATCTTGTTCGTTGGTTTTGCTGGTGAAGAATTCGGTTTGCTCGGTGCTAAAGCATTCTGCGAAAGACACAAAGATAAGTTAGGCAAAATCGCTAACCTCTTCAACAGAGATGGTGGTCCAACTCCTCCAGTAGGTATTTCTGTACCAAAAGCTATGTACGATGATTTTGTTGAAATCTGCAAACCTATCAAGGATGTAAATCCAGAATATCCATTCGAAGTAACTGTAGCTCAACCACGTCCGAAACCAACCCAAATGGGAGGTACAGATGCAACTGTATTTGCTGTAAAGGGTGTACCAACTTATGGTTTCCGTGAACAGGATTTCAAAGGATACAACTTCAACTATAGCGAAATCTGGCATACAGAACGTGACCTTTATACCAAGAGTATTCCAGAATATATGGAACACACTTCGGTTGTTACAGCAATCGTTGCTCTCGGTGTAGCTAACTTGAAGCACCAATTGTCAAGAGAAGGCATGTATACAGACCAATAATTGCTAA
>JAFYPV010000028.1 GCA_017559935.1 Bacteroides sp.
AGAGTATGACAGCAGAATTAGCTCCTATCGGTGGTGTAGCTTGCTTGTTGATCGGTATCGCAATCGCTGCTTCTGTAGCTATGATTCTTCCGATTTCTACACCTCCTAATGCATTGGCTCACGGTACAGGTATGATTGAACAGAAGTACATGGCTAAGTCTGGTTTGATCATGGGTATCATCGGCTTGGTATTGGGTTACGGTATGTTGGTATTGTTGGGTTCTGTAGGTTTCTTCGGATAATCTGAATCCATTTACATAAGGAAATTCCCCTGAAGAGGTTAGCTTCTTCAGGGGAATTTTTTTAATGTCTCTTACCACCCGTATGGGTAAAGATGCTACCCTTTACCTTTTCCTTACGTTCATAAGCAAGGCGAGAAGGAGTAGGGTATTCCAATTTTTCTAATTCAGCAATAGCATTGCGGATATCCCCTAACAACATGTCGGCCATATCGCGGCTAAATCCTTGACGGATAACGATACGCATCACTACACTGTCTTCAATATTCTTCGGCATAGTGTAAGCTGGTACCATCCAACCATTCTGTTTCAAGCGGTCTTGAAGGTCGAAAAGTGTCCACTTGGCATTCTTGGCATAGTTCTTGCACATGTACCAGATGAAGAGCGGATTCACCACTTCCTTGCCGTAGTTCACGAATGGCTTCATCTTGCCGATTTCTTCGTGCAAGTAGCGGGCAATAGCCATGGAGTTTTCTTGAATTTCCTTGTAACCTTCGAAACCGAGGCGGATAAATTGGTAGTATTGACCCAATACTTGAGCTCCCGGACGAGAGAAGTTCAAGCCTACTTGGGTAATGTCGGCACCGAGGTAATTCACGGAGAAGGACATCTTGCCTGGCAAGTACTTCTTGTCTTTCCAAATTACCCAACCCAAACCCGGGTAAACGAGACCGTATTTATGGCCGGAAGTGCTGATGGAAAGTACCCACTTCAAGCGGAAATCCCACTTCTTTTCAGGATGGATGAACGGAAGGATGAAACCACCCGAAGCTGCATCCACATGGATTGGAATGTCATATCCGGTACGTTGGTTGTATTCGTCGAGGGCGGCATCGAGTGCTTCCACATCATCGTTGAGGCCTGTCCAAGTTACGCCTTGAATAGGTACTACGCAGATGGTGTTTTCATCGCATTGTTCGATAACGGCTTTCGGGTCGAGCGTAATCTGTTCGAGGGTAAGCGGGATGGTTCTCATCTCGATTTGCCAAAGGTCGGCAAACTTTTCCCATACCACCTGATAGCCGGTGGAGATGATAAAGTTCGGCTTGTCGGTCGGCTTTCCTTGAGCTTCACGGCGTTCTTTCCATCGGAGCCAGGCAGCTACACCACCCAACATACATGCTTCGGACGAACCGATAGCCAAAGCACCGGTTTTCCATTGGTTTTGTTCGGGTGAGTTCCAAAGGTTGGCCAATATGTTGATACACTTGGCACACATTACTGCCACACGCGGATATTCTGTCTCGTCGATGTAGTTGAGGGCAATGGCCTCATTCATCAAACGAGTAGCATACGGATCCATGTAAGTGGTGACAAAGGTCGCCAAGTTGAGTCGTGGTTGAGTTTGTGCAAAGGTCTCGTCCTTTACCATCTGGTAGGCGATGTCTGGACGCGTACCATGAGTCGGTAGTTTATCTACTGGCGAGGGTTGTAACATTTCTTTTGAACCGAAAACATCGGTGCTGAAGTCTGATTTTTCCATACTTGTTTTAGTTTTAATAATTAAAAATGATATTGTATCATCGCATTGATGCGGTGTGCATCTCCCGAAGTACCGTCTATATTATGTCGGTTTCCGTAGAGATACTCCAATCCCACCATGCAATTGCTGAATGGAACATAGAACGCATTGGCTGCTACGTATTGACCATACTTATAGGTATCTTTAGCCATGGCAGATTGGTCGTACAAACGGCATTGGCTATAAGATGCCGATACGAAGAATTTGGGGTTGAAATTGTATTGGATACCTCCCACCAATCCCATAGAAGCCGGAGCTTTCAATTTGCCCGAATCACCATCAGGAATCAAGTCGAAGCCTGAACCTCCCAAGTCGTTCAAGTAATCGGCATATCCCCAACCATAGGCAGCTTGATAATAGAAGGTCCATTGAGGCGAAGCGGTAATTACCCCACTCAATTGGCTAGCCCAACCGATGGCAAACTTGTTTTCAGCAGTTGTCAAATTGCGGTATGAAAGCGCACGGAACAAGTTGGACAAGCGGATATGGCTCTTTCCACCATTCCATGCATATTGAACATAGGTAGGAATGTCAGGAATCCGTTGTTTGATGGCTTCGGAATACCCTTTGTCCACGGTGTAGCTTTCGGAAGGCGATTCGATGGAAGCAGCGAAGCTCCAATGCTGGCCGAACTTCTGCGTGTATTGAATCATGGTATTCTTCTTGCTGATACTTCCTGACGGACCTTCAAAGTCGATGGTCGGAGGGGCAGATGCACCATCGTCGAAGGTGCTACGTGCACGACCGAATTTCCAACCACCAAACTGGATATAAGCTTGACGTAGTCTCAAATCGTACTGATGGCCGTCCTTTCCTCGAAAGTCAGTTTCAACATATACGGTGAAATCACCCACGGAAGTATTCGCTCCTACGAGTTTAAGGAAAAGTCGGGAAGTGGAAGCATCCATCTGGAATTGGTTGCGGGTTGCGGGTTGCGTTGGCACCGGAATGTCAGCAGTCACGAAGTCTAGGTTGTTGGAGATGCCACCCATATCAGCCGACATAGTACCTTTTACATATCCACCGATACCTAAGGCTACCTTTCCGGTACGGTCGAGAAAGAGGAAGCGAGGAGCACGAGGGTCTTGGAAGTGACGCCCGTTCTGCTCGTACATTCTCCGGATTACTTCACTATCACTCGATTGCTCGCTATCTGTGATGATAATGGCTGGACGAGTGATGACGACAAGGGTGTCTTGTGCATCCGCTTGGTGGGCGGACAGGCAGCATGCGGTAATCAGCATACTGGTAACAATGGTTCTGTTCATAGGTCTCATTTCAAATTAGTTTAGACCGAAACAACGGAAAGGTAAGGAATGTTCAAATCTTTGAAGGATAAACATTTCGTAATCCTATCTTGTTATAGCCCAAGTAACTTTTAAAACCTAAAACAATGGCAAATATTGGAAAAGTAACCAAACTGAGTGTGGCAACACTCGCTATCATGAACGTAACGGCCGTTGTGTCGCTCCGTGGACTACCTGCCGAGGCTGAATATGGAGTCAGTTCGGCATTCTATTATCTTTTTGCGGCCATCGTCTTCTTGATTCCTACGGCCTTGGTAGCCGCTGAATTGGCCGCTATGTTCTCCGATAAACAAGGAGGTGTGTTCCGTTGGGTAGGCGAGGCCTTCGGCAAGCGGATGGGCTTCTTGGCCATCTGGCTTCAATGGGTGGAAAGTACCATCTGGTATCCTACCGTATTGACCTTCGGTGCGGTGTCGCTCGCCTTTATCGGTATGAACGATGCGTACGACATGACCTTGGCTTCCAATCGCCTTTATACCCTTGTGGTGGTATTGGGCATCTATTGGTTGGCTACTTTCATTTCGTTGAAAGGAATGTCGTGGGTAGGTAAAGTCTCGAAAATTGGCGGTTTGGTAGGTACGATTATTCCGGCAGGCTTGTTGGTGGTGTTGGCGATTATCTACCTCTTGGCAGGCGGAGCACCCCACATGGATTTTCACGGAAGCTTCTTTCCCGACCTTACCAACTTTAATAACCTCGTGTTGGCTTCCAGTATTTTCCTGTTCTATGCAGGGATGGAAATGGGCGGTATCCATGTGAAGGAAGTCGATAATCCATCACGAAATTACCCGAAAGCTGTCTTGATAGGCTCGCTTGTTACCGTACTGATTTTCGTATTGGGTACTTTCTCGTTAGGCATCATCATTCCGAAAGAAGACATCAACTTGACACAAAGCTTGCTTGTTGGTTTCGACCACTATTTCGCCTTTATCAAGGCCTCCTGGCTTTCACCGATTATTGCCATTGCCTTGGCTTTCGGTGTGCTGGCCGGTGTGTTGACATGGGTGGCTGGTCCTTCTAAAGGTATCTTTGCTGTAGGACGTGCCGGCTATTTACCACCGTTCTTCCAGAAGACCAACAAGATTGGTGTACAACGCAACATCCTTTTGATTCAAGGAGTCATTGTTACCTTGTTGGGCTTGCTCTTCGTGGTCATGCCATCGGTACAGAGCTTCTATCAAATCCTTTCTCAACTCACCGTATTGCTTTACCTCATCATGTACTTGATGATGTTTGCAGCAGCCATCTATCTTCGATATAACATGAAGGATATTGCCCGTCCGTTCCGGATTGGTGGCAAGGGTAATGGTTTGATGTGGCTGATTGGCGGATTGGGCTTCCTCGGTTCGTTGTTGGCGTTCATCCTCAGCTTCATTCCACCGGGACAGATTGCAGTTGGTAGCAATGCCATGTGGTATTCAGTGCTGGTCATTGGCTGTATCGTAGTGGTTGTAGCTCCGCTCATTATCTATGCCATGCGTAAGCCTTCGTGGAAGGATACTTCCACCAATTTTGAACCATTCCATTGGGAAGAGGATAAGAAAGCGTAAAAAGGACTATTTCCAGTCCTCTACACTCACATCGAAAGTAATCGGTACAAACAGGGGTTGAGGGCTGGTACCACGAATATCATACCAAGGACAATTAGGAGCCAATGTCAGCACGATGACGGACGGCTGATTGCTTTGGAAATGAACAGAAAGGGGAATTGCTGCTTCGGCACAGTTCCCTTTTTCATCGCCCCATATTATCGCTTTGTTGAATACTTTGCAATTCAGCAGCAGATAACATCCTTCACCTTGTTGGGGAAGAATGGTTGGATTCCAAGCCTTGGCAGTTTGCGGAATGAAAGAGATGCTTCCTTCTTGTGGAAACAATGCTTCTTCGTTAGGAGCGATTGAAAGATGTCCTGTATCAAAGGCTATAGTGCTTTGTGTTGTGTCGGTTTCCCAATAGGAGGCTTGTTGTTCATTAGCGAAGTGATATGAGCCGGAGAGATGGATGTTGCACAAACGGATGCCTTCTATCGATAGATGAAGGTCGGGCATTTGGTTCCGGATACGGATGTTCACTTGGGCAAATGCTTCGTCTGGAATACTTCGGCTATTGGATGTTTCTTTATCTTGCGTAGTAGTCGACATCGAATACGCAAGAATAGTTTCCCCTTTGACGATTGAAATATCGTCTAGTTCTTCGTTATAGACACAAGCTGTTAGGGCTGCACAAAGTGATAAGAGGATAAAGCTTGTTTTCATTGTTTTAAGGATGTTTAGTTTCTACATCCTTAACAAATGGAATGGTGGTTTGGATTAAAAAAGTGAAGCGAACCAAAAGAATAATGAGATTGTTTTTCTGATTAAACATTAATATTGAATATTATGAGGCATAAAGACTACATCGTTGAATTGACAAAGTATGTGAATTTGCTGCATGAAGCAACCTTTTTCAACTATGATTTTATGAAGAAGCAGGCGATCAATCAAATAAATAATAAATTCCCAGATATAGCCAAAGAGGTGCTAGATGAATGGTATAAGCAATATCCAGATGGAGGACTAACATTTCATAATAGCGTATTTAAATTGACTCCTATAGGCACTAATGCTAATCTAGATTTGTATTTACATGTAATAAACAAACGGATTAATCAATATTACAATTGGACTGTGTCATTAGCGGCTGTTCAAAAGATATTTTTCCAGTCCCAGCCATTATCCCATGATTATGTATTATATACGGAAAATGACAAACAATTGACTGTTTCGGACTTCTTGTCTGTCATCAGTTATGGAAAGACGTTAGTGGAAACATTTTTTGGAATCGCTTCTATAATAGCAGGCGAATATATGCACGCTGCTCAAACGATTGATATGGCGATTCATCACAAGGAAGTAGATAAGCCTATCAATAAGACTTTGCATATCATTAACGATGTTCTGAAGGAATGTACAAAAGATATTCAAATCCCTAAAGGAGAAAATAGACTTGTAATAAGCGATTTGTCGCTCGTTGATTTGACAATCGATTTCTTGGTAAAAGGGTAGGTTGAAAACGTCTTTTCGTTTTGACTGAAACGTCTTCATGTTTGCAGATAAACCTCTAAACAGATAAACGTAGAAGGTTGCGGGTTGCAAAGTTGCGGGTTGCGCTTCATTTCGCCCCTACAGTATGCTACAGACGCGATTTTGGCCAAAAACGCAACCCGCAACTTGTCTTGTACTGATATAGGTTTACACTTTTAGCTGCGATAATAGTTAAATTGTTAAATGCTAAAAGTTAAATTTATGGCAACCAAGAAACGCGGCCGTATATCGAAGGCCTTTAAGCGTGAAGTCGCAATCGAGTACCTA
>JAFYPV010000029.1 GCA_017559935.1 Bacteroides sp.
ATTCCCATGCTTGGAAGTAGGTAACATCGCTTACAAGTTGGTAGAACGTTTGGGCCACGCTACAGCTATCGGTCCAGTTCTCCAGGGTATCGCACGTCCAGTGAACGACTTGTCTCGCGGTTGCTCTATCGATGACATCTATAACATGGTAGCTATCACAGCTATGCAAGCTATCGCTGCTAAGAATAATTAATCCATAAACAAGAAAATAAAGAATCATGAAGATATTAGTATTGAATTGCGGTAGTTCATCTATCAAGTACAAATTGTTTGATATGACTACTAAGGAAGTAATGGCTCAGGGTGGCATCGAAAAGATTGGTTTACCTGGTTCATTCTTGAAGTTGACTTTGCCTAACGGTGAAAAGAAGATCCTCGAAAAGGATATCCCTGAACATACTACAGGTATCGATTTCATCCTTAACACTTTGGTAAGCGAAGAATATGGTGCAATCAAGTCTTTGGAAGAAATCAACGCAGTAGGTCACCGCATGGTACACGGTGGTGAAAAGTTTGCTAAGTCTGTATTGATCGACCAGGAAGTATTGGATACCTTCATCGCTTGTAGCGACCTCGCTCCGCTTCATAACCCTGCTAACTTGAAGGGTGTAAATGCAGTAACAGCTATCCTTCCTAATGTTCCGCAAGTAGGTGTATTTGATACAGCATTCCACCAGACAATGCCTGACTACGCTTACATGTACGCTGTTCCTTACGAACTCTACACTAAATATGGTGTTCGTCGTTATGGTTTCCACGGAACTTCTCACCGTTACGTTTCTAAGCGTGTTTGTGAATTCTTGAACATTCCGGTAGAAGGTACTAAGATTATCACTTGCCACGTAGGTAATGGTGGTTCTATCTCAGCTATCAAAGATGGTAAGTCAGTTGATACCAGCATGGGCTTGACTCCATTGGAAGGTTTGATGATGGGTACCCGTTCAGGCGACATCGATGCAGGTGCAATCACTTACTTGATGGAGAAAGAAGGTTTGGATGCAACAGGTATTTCTAACCTCTTGAACAAGAAGAGTGGTGTATTGGGCGTATTTGAAAAGTCAAGCGATATGCGCGACTTAGAAAGCGCAGCTGCTGCTGGCGAACCTCGTGCCGTATTGGCTGAAAACATGTATTTCTATCGCATCAAAAAGTACATCGGTGCTTATGCTGCTGCTATGGGTGGTGTTGACGTAATCGTCTTCACTGGTGGTGTTGGCGAAAACCAAGCAAATGCTCGCTCTGGTTCTTGCGAAGGTTTGGAATACATGGGTGTGAAGATCGACCTCGAAAAGAATAAGGTTCGCGGCGAAGAAGCTATCATCTCTACTGATGATTCTAAGGTGAAGGTAGTTATTATCCCAACCGACGAAGAATTGATGATTGCTAGCGACACAATGGATATTTTGAGCGCAAAGTAATTTGAATCTCATTAAATAAAAAGATCGCCATGCAGATTTGCATGGCGATCTTTTTTTATCTCAAATATGATTACATTTTGCTTATCTCATTATCCAACCAACTAAATCTTACCTCAAATCTATCCTTCATCCTTTGAATAGCATCTTCAAAAGACAAAGATTCATCTTCATTGACAACTTTCGTGATAGGCCACATCAAATGATTCATTTCTTCTGAATGCTTAATTTTTTCCGCTTCATCATCAATAAATGCTGGAATTTTCTCAAACTCTGGCTTTAGCGACGACCAACGCTCCTTTACTCGTGCTACAAATGTAGAATTTTGAAAAAGCCTTGAATAATACAATGCTTCTTTAACTCTAAAACCGGTTTTATTCCTAAACGTTCCCCAATCAAAATCCCATATAGGGCCTGCAAATAATTTACCAGATTTATCCTTATGCATATATACACTTTTAGGATGTTTCGGTTCTCCATTTCCTACCAGTTCATGCACAATCCACCAATCAATAAAAGAATCAAGATCCATATATTCCATGAATTTGTCTGCAGCCAACTCCTCGTCATCAGAAATTGACGCTTCCATAGAATTGATATAATTCTGCATGTAGGCAAACTGTGATTCATTCACCTCGTCAGGATCTTTAAACATATAAGGTAATTGGAACATATTGGATTCAAACTTATAAGTTTCATCATAGTTAACATCAAGTTCCATCAAATAACCACCCGTAATAGCTTCACCTTCCGTAGCATCCTCATCCAATTCACTAATATTCACGCGATTCTTATCTACCTTGATTTGTTCACAAAGGTAATAATTCCCAACATGTTCTCCATTCAACACAACATCCACAAATTCTCCATGAGGATTCCAAGCCATACTTGTAGAATAAGCGATTTGATTAGCCACTCTATTGCGTAGCAAAGTTCTGTCCAACCAATTAGCCAACAACACCCATCTTTTATGTTTTGGCATACCTAATATTTCAGACTTTTCATCCAATTTCAAGGCATACGGTTTTTTAGGGAAGTTCCAAGTTGAATTTCCTCGACCACGAATGCTAGTTATTCCTGAGTAATCTTCACTACCATCAGGATTAAGAATAGTAATAGTCGTTTTTTCTAGCCAATCTTCATGTTTACTAGGAATAGTCTTTTTATCAGGCGTATCAATGATAACGACAGGAAGTCCGGAATAAGACACAGTAACAGTATATTCCCTTTCCTTACCCCGTTCAGAAATCACCTTATAAGTTACAGGAGAAGAGAAATCATTGATCGTCACAGAACTCTTTTGTTCTTTCCCATCTACAAGAACTGTTTTTGCATTTGTTTCAAAAGTGGCTATTAATTGTGGTTTACTGATAAAAGGAGTACTTACCAGTATCTCGCTTCCTTCAATGGTAGCATAAACATCTTTCAATACAGCTCCTTGATTCGTCTCTTTTAAGAAAGATAAAGAAAACGTAGTATTCACGTTATCACTACCATTAGGCACATCTTTATCATTACAAGCGCACAAACAGATAAGCAGGCAAAAAGTTAACGTTTGAAAAATCTTTGTTGTTTTCATACCTTTAGTTTTAACAGGGTTATTCTTAAAATGCAAAAATAACATATTTACATAAACTTCAAACCGTTTATCAATAATTAACTCTAAAAAACGCCCTCCCCCCCTACTCTCGTCATAATAGCAAATACAAAAAAGCCTATTTCTTACTCCACAAAGCTAGAAATAGGCCATAATACCTTCTATAAAAATCTTACAATTGGCTCTCACCTTCAATATATTGTTCTAAGAACATGTTCTCGCCATCAAATACAGCATAAGAAAACTCATGAATCCAATCACCAAGGATTAGAATGCGAGCAGAACGACTCAACATTAAGTCAAGCATAATGTGACGATGACCATAGACGAAGAAATTGATATCTGGATGCGTCTTCAAATAGTCTTTAGTATAAAGCACTAGTGGTTCTTCATGTTCCCCCATATATTCAGGTTCGCGACCATCCTTACGCTTCATGCGACTATGTTTGGCCCATTCCAAACCGAAATCCACACTCCAACGAGGATGAAGCATCGAGAAAAGAAATTGCAAAGTCTTGCTACGGAACATGGCTCGAAGCATCTTGAACTTCCAATCTTTATCGCCCAATCCATCGCCATGAGCCAAATAGAACTCTTTGCCATAAATTTCGCAAGTCAATGGTTCACGATGAATGATAACGCCACATTCCTTTTCCAAATAGTCACCGCACCAAATATCATGATTACCGATAAAAAAATGCACTTCTACTCCCATGTCCGTCAATTCGGAAATCTTTCCCAAGAAGCGAGTATAACCCTTCGGCACTACGAGCTTGAATTCATACCAGAAGTCGAACATATCACCCAAAAGGTAGACAGCTGCTGCCTTATGCTTGATGCTATCGAGGAAGTTCACCAATCGGCGCTCCTGCGTACGGCTATGCTCTATGGCACGCGACCCCAAGTGGGCATCGGAAAGGAAATAGACATTCTTCATACTTATCTATATTATAAGAATCCCAAATCAAGCTTTGCTTCTTCACTCATCATATCCTTATCCCACTCTGGTTCAAAAACCAAATTGACTACTGCAGACGACACTCCTTCTACAGAATCAATCTTCTGGCGGACATCCTCCATAATGAAGTCAGCCGCCGGACAATTCGGAGCTGTAAGGGTCATATCAATAATAGCCTCACCATCATCCTGCAAATCAATCTTATATATCAAGCCAAGATCGTAAATATTCACTGGGATTTCAGGATCATATACAGTCTTCAGCATTGCAATAATTCTTTCTTCTATCTTTAAACGTTCTTCTGCGTTCATAATCTTCTATATTTTTGAGAATGCAAAAATAAGCAATTTCTATATTCGTCCCTCATCGGCATAACTATAAAATTTACCGTCAGTCAAAATTATATGGTCAATGAAACGGATATTCATACATTCGGCTGCTTGAGTTACTTGACGTGTCAAAAGGTCATCCTCCCGACTTGGGCGAATACTTCCCGAAGGATGATTGTGACACAGAGCCATAGATGAAGCTCTTTTCAACAAGGCCTCCCGAAGAATGCAACGCACATCCACTGCCGTAGCCGTGAGACCTCCGGCACTGATTTTGACTTTATCTATAACTTTCGAAGCCTGATTAAGAAGCAACACCCAACATTCTTCGGTAGGCAGATCACACATCAACGGATAGAAACATTCATACACATCCTTGGATGAAGCAATGGTCTTGCGCTCCTCCACTCCTTCATCCTTGCGTCGCTTTCCTAATTCGGATGCTGCCAGGATGGCTATGGCCTTAGCAGGCCCGATACCCTTGAAGCGACAAAGCTCATCAATCGAAGCCTTTCCCAATTCCGACAGATTGTTATGATAATCGGCCAGCACCTTGCGCATCAGCTCCACAGCCGATTCTTCCGTATTTCCAGACCCTATCAAGATTGCTAATAATTCAGCATTAGAAAGTGCAGAAGCCCCATGTTGCATCATTCTCTCCCTAGGTCGGTCTTCTTCCGCCCATCGAGTAATTGTTAATCGTTCAGTCATATTTGTTCTTCTTATAAATTATTGATAAAAATTCTTCTCAAAGGCCTGAAATTCATTCTTTCCATGCACACATCGTTTCCACCAAGCACGCAAAAAACCCGTACCATAACCTATCAACTGAATAAACGAAGCCGCAACGGATAAAAGTCCGATTTTGAGACTTCGATTCTGCAATGAAGAGTCTATACAAATAAACAAAGCAAAAAGCACCAATAAAGATAAACTACCCCCCCAACATAAAGCACACAAAAGTAGAAACACCACTCCTAATGTAAACAGAGCTGGAAGCATATGTACCAATTTTAATGATTCAGGATACTTCTTATATAAATTGATACGGGCAATTCCCGAATTATGCACTTGTTTAAAGAATTTCTTTAAATCCGTACGACGTTTGTGCCACACCCAAGCTTCAGGAAACAATCGGCAGGCATATCCTCCCTTGAATATACGGATACTGAAATCAATGTCCTCTCCAAAACGCATCTTCGAGAATCCACCCAAAGCTTGATAGACATCTTTGCGAACCCCCATATTGAAGCTGCGAGGATAGAATTTATCCAATTTCTTCTTTCCGCCACGAATACCACCAGTCGTAAAGAATGAAGTCATCGCATAATTGATGGCTTTCTGCACATCAGTAAACGATTCGTGGGCGCGATCGGGTCCACCAAAGGCATCGGTTCCTTTTGTGCTTAGTTCAGCCTCAACAGCAGCTAAATAATCAGCCGGAAGAATACAATCAGAATCCAGAATCAACATATAATCGCCATTTGCACGTTCTACCCCATAATTACGGGTCTGCCCTGGCCCTGAATTTTCCTTATTGTAATAATGTATAGTTAATCGATCGGCATATTTATCAACAACAGCCTTACAAGGGACAGCTGAACCGTCCTCTACCACCACAACTTCAAAATCACGCAATGTTTGTTGGGTCAAGCTATCAAGTAGCTCATCTACCTCATCAGGACGGTTATATACCGGTATAATAAAAGAGTATTTCATGGTTTATACATTTATAGACAAAGGAACACAAAAAAAGGGGAACTTGCAACAAGTTCCCCTTTTCTGATTCATTTATCTTTCAATATTATGCCTTTACACGACCTACATATGAACCGTCGCGAGTATCAATTTCGATAGTTTCGCCTTCGTTAACGAACAAAGGAACGCGAACTGTTGCGCCTGATTCTACTGTAGCCGGCTTCAATGTGTTAGTAGCAGTATCACCCTTCAAACCCGGTTCTGTGTAAGTAACCTTCAACTGAACCTTTACTGGCAATTCACCATAAAGGATAGTTTCTGTAGAAGCATCAGAAACAACGTCAATAACCATACCTTCAATCAAGAAGTCAACACCAGTAATCAATTCCTTACCGATAGGCACTTGATCGAAAGTTTCTTGGTTCATGAAGATGTAGTCAGCACCTTCCATATACAAATATTGGTACGGACGACGTTCTACACGTACATCTTCCAACTTTTCACCGATGTTGAAACGACGTTCCAATACATAACCGTTTACTACGTCTTTCAACTTAGTACGCATAAATGTGTTACCCTTACCTGGCTTTACGTGCAAGAAGTCAATACAGAA
>JAFYPV010000030.1 GCA_017559935.1 Bacteroides sp.
TCAGGCTCAGAACCAGAAGGCAAAGGCTGAAGAAAAGCGCAAGGAATTGGAAGAATTTATTCGCCGATTCAGTGCCAACGTGGCCAAGAGCAAGCAGACTACCAGCCGTAAGAAGATGCTCGAAAAGCTCAATGTGGACGATATCCAGCCTTCTTCACGCAAGTATCCGGGCATCATCTTCACCATGGATCGTGAGCCGGGTAACCAAATTCTCGAAGTGTCTGGCCTCCGTGCAGAGACCGAAGATGGCGAAGTATTGTTCAGCGACGTGAACTTCAACGTGGAAAAGGGCGACAAGATTGTCTTCCTCAGCCGCGACCCACGTGCCATGACTGCCCTCTTCGAAATCATCAACGAAAACCGTCAGGCTCATGCAGGTATCTTCTCTTGGGGTGTAACCATCACAACTGCTTACTTGCCGGTAGACAACACCCAGTTCTTCGAAAACGACCTCAACTTGGTAGACTGGTTGAGCCAGTTCGGCGAAGGTAACGAAGTGTATATGAAGAGCTTCCTCGGCCGTATGCTCTTCAGTGGTGAAGAAGTATTGAAGAAGGCGAACGTGCTCTCAGGGGGTGAAAAGATGCGTTGTATGATTGCCCGCATGCAGCTCCGCAATGCGAACTGCTTGATTCTCGACACTCCAACCAACCACTTGGACTTGGAATCAATCCAGGCGTTCAACAACAACTTGAAGCTTTACAAGGGTAATGTGCTCTTCGCTTCGCATGACCACGAGTTCATCCAAACCGTTGCGAACCGTATCATCGAGCTCACTCCAAACGGTATCATCGACAAGATGATGGAGTACGACGAATACATCACAAGCGACCACATCAAGGAACTTCGCGCTCGTATGTATGGCGATAAGTAATTGAAATAGAGATAAAAGAGAAAGGGGTGTCCAATTTGGAACATCCCTTTTTTTTGAACCATTCATAGCCATTCTTTGTTTTATCATTTCTAAGAAAAGACAATGCTATGAAAAGACTTGAAACCACCTTTGCCGGCTTGCGATTGAAGAATCCGTTTATTGTGAGCAGTAGTAGCCTCACCAACTCGGCCGAGAAGAACCGGAAGTGGGAAGAGGCCGGAGCGGGAGCCGTGGTGTTGAAATCGTTGTTCGAGGAAGAGATTGAAGCCGAAGCCGATTGGATGAACCACGGAACGCATGCCGAAGAACTCGACTATCTGCAGACTTACCAACGGGCGCATCGCCTGGACGAATATCTTCGCTTGATAAAGAAAACCAAGGCCTTATGCACCATTCCCGTGATAGCCAGCATCAATTGCTATCGACTCACCGGATGGACGGACTTTGCCAAACAAATGGAGAAAGCCGGAGCCGATGCCATCGAACTCAATATCATGTCCGTGAATGCTGAAATCAAGGATGAATATGGTGCTTTCGAGCGTGAGCACATCGAAATCGCCAAGAAAATCAAGCAGACGTGTAACGTTCCGTTCCTCGTCAAGCTGGGCAAGAATCTCACCAATCCTATTCCGCTGATCCATCAGTTGCATGCACACGGAGCATCGGGTGTTGTGCTGTTTAATCGCATGGCTACACCGGACATTAACTTGAAAACCATGAGATTAAGTCGTGGTGAACTATTGGGTGTCCCGACCGATTTGTACGAACCTCTCCGTTGGATAGGCTTGGCATCGCATCGGGTACCGAAGCTCTCGTATGCAGCATCGGGTGGCGTGCACGATGGCGAATCCATAATAAAGGCCCTCTTGGTGGGCGCATCGGCCGTAGAGGTCTGTTCGGTGTTGTATAAGAGAGGTGCGGGAGTCATCGGGGAAATGCTCCATACGTTGGAAGCATGGATGGATGCCAACCATTACATGCAAATATCCGATTTCAAGGGCATGATGAACGCCGGGAAGACGGGTGGGGGAGCCGCTTTCGAGCGTACTCAGTTCTTCAAGCAGTTTGGGAAGTATGGATAAAAAGGTTGGGGCGGTAAAACACCGCCCCATTTCTTTTATGCCAAAATTGCATCCGCCAAAGCTTCCAAAGCCGGAATGTCTCCTTGCTTCATGGTAGAGCGGATAGTTACCATCGGTTCTACTATTTCTATTTCCTTCATGGTTTCGAGCATGCCTTTCATCACACGGCCTGCACAAGGTGCCCACGAGCCGTTCTCGATGATGCCTACCCGACGTTTTTGATAAGCCTTCAGCTTCAAGTGATGCAGGAAATCGTACATCGGAGGGAAGACATCGGCATCGTACGAGGCTGCTGCTACCACCAGCTTGCCCATACGGAAAGCATCTTCTACGGCCTCTGCCATATCGTCACGACACAAATCGGCAAGGCTAACCTTCGGAGCACCCTTGGCGCGGAGGATTTCAGCCATCTTTTCGGCTGCTTTCTTCGTACCTCCATGGATAGAAGCATAGGCAATGAAAACCCCTTCTGTTTCTATTTCGTACTTGCTCCAAGTGTCGTACAGACCGATGTAGTAATCCAAGTTTTCCTTCAGGATAGGGCCATGGAGCGGACAGATGCAAGCAATGTCAAGCATAGCTGCTTTCTTCAGAAGTGCTTGAACCTGAGCACCATACTTGCCACAGATGTTGAAGTAATAGCGACGGGCTTCGCATGCCCATTCTTCTTCGTGAGCCAAGGCACCGAACTTGCCGAATCCATCGGCGGTAAAGAGCACCTTGTCCAACTGGTCGTAGGTCACCATCACTTCCGGCCAATGCACCATCGGAGCCATGAAGAACTGGAGGGTGTGTGCGCCCAAGCTCAACGTTTCGCCTTCTTTTACCGCTATGGTCTTTCCCTCAAAGCAAGTGTTTTCGAAGAACTGGGGCATCATCTGGATGGCCTTGGCCGATGCCACGAGCTTTATTTCTGGATACTTCTGCATCAGGAGGGAGATGTTGCCAGAATGGTCGGGTTCCATGTGTTGAACAATCAAGTAGTCCGGAGTACGGCCTTCCAAACCTTCTTCCAAGTTGTCAAACCATTCATCACCTTTGCGCTTGTCAACGGTATCCATGATGGCAATCTTTTCATCCATAATGAGATAAGAATTATAGGATATACCGTTTGGCACTATGTATTGACTTTCGAATAAATCGATAGTGGTGTCATCTACACCGATGTATTTAATTTTTGTTGTTACGTTAGAAATCATATGTTTAGTATTTGATAATCGATGACAAATATCGTATTTTTTCGGAGAATTTGCAATGCTTTAGAGAATATTACCATTTCAGTTTTCAGAGCTTATAAAATTATATATATTTGTTGATATTCTGTTTTATATTTAATAAATGTAAAATATAGATATTCTTGTTTTACTTTTTCTGATGTGTAGGTTCTAACAAACAAAGACAGAAACAAACAGATGATGAATGAAGATAAAATACGCGAAACTTGTATGACGGATCCGGAATTAGGTTTTCGGTTATTAGTGGAGAAGTTTCAAAGCTCCATGTATTGGCACATCCGTCGTATGGTTGTTTCGCATGAAGATGCAGAAGATGTATTGCAGGAAACATTCATGAAAATTTTCCGACATTTGGATGATTTCCGTGCTGAGAGTTCTTTGTCAACCTGGATTTATCGGATAGCCACCAACGAGTCTATTCGCTTCTTGAATCGTCGGAAAGAATTTGCGGTTTCTACTGAAGAGGTTCAAGAGGAATTAATGAACAAGTTAATGGCTTCGGAATATGTTGACTATGAAAATGAGATGGAAGTGAAATTCCAACGAGCAATTTTAACATTACCCGAAAAACAAAGGCTGGTTTTCAATCTTCGTTACTACGATGAATTAAAGTATGAAGAAATCAGCCGGATTACTGATACGAAGGTTGAAACATTGAAAGCGAATTACTATTTCGCCAAAGAGAAAATAAAAGAGTATATGACTAATAATTGAGCCATGATGAAAAAGGATTTTGATTTTGATGCAATCGGTAAAAGAATGCCTTTTCGTACTCCTGAAGGTTTTTTCGAACGCATGCAAGCTGAAACGTTGAAGCGTGCAGAGGAAGAAAGACGAAAGAGGAAAATGTTTCGTATCCGAATGGGTGTATCGGTCTTTTTATCGGTAGCTGCGATGATTTGCGGTATTGTCTTTTTCTTGAAGCCTTCCATGGAAGTACCATCTCAAGGTTCTGTATCGAATGGATGGATGGCGCAAATGATAGACGATACGGATATAATGGATCTGTATATACGTGAGCTTACAGATGAGGAATTGGAAAATTGGATTGAATTTTCTGAGAATGATATATTTTATGAATTAACAACTGAAAATTTAAATGAAGATGAAGACTAAGTATTTTTTTATGCTCATGGTAGCTTGTTTTTTAGGAACACAAGTGATCAATGCTCAGGAACCTCAAGGTAAAGAAAAGAAACAAGGCCGCAGACGAATGACCATGGAACAAATGGTGGATATGCAAGCCAGTAAAATTATCAATGATTTGGGTTTGAATGATAAAGATTCCGCTAAGTTTATTGATGTATACAGAAAATACATGAAGGAAATGGCGGATTTACGTAAGGAATACATGCCTAAAAAGCCGGATTTCAAGCCGGGTGAAGGGAAAATGTTACCGAATTTGACTGATGCTGAAGTAGATAAGATGATGCGTAACCGTTTTATTCAAGGTCGTAAGATGTTGGATGTCCGTGAAAAGTATTACGATGAATTCCGTAAATTCCTTACGCCTAAGCAGGCTCAGAAGGTTTTTGACCAAGACCAGATGAATGTGGGTAAATTCCATAGAGAAATGAA
>JAFYPV010000031.1 GCA_017559935.1 Bacteroides sp.
CGATATGGAAAACAAGCCATTCCGCGACAATGGTAAGTTGTTGTTCCGTCCGGGTGGTCACGGTGCTTTGATCGAAAACTTGAACGACCTCGATGCAGACGTTATCTTCATCAAGAACATCGACAACGTAGTTCCAGACCGTTTGAAGGACGAAACTGTAGCATACAAGAAGTTGATTGCTGGTGTATTGGTAACTCTCCAGAAGAAGGCATTCGAATACCTCGAATTGTTGGATGGCGGTAAGTATACTCACGAACAATTGGAAGAAATCATCCGCTTCGTTCAGAACGACTTGTGTTGCCGTAAGGAAGATATCAAGGATTTGGAAGATGCAGACTTGGTTATCTACTTGCGCAAGAAGTTGAATCGCCCAATGCGTATCTGTGGTATGGTGAAGAACGTAGGCGAACCGGGTGGTGGTCCGTTCTTGGCATATAATCCTGATGGTACAGTTTCTTTGCAAGTGCTTGAAAGCTCACAGATCGATATGAACGATCCTGCAAAGAAGGCTATGTTCGAAAACGGAACTCACTTCAATCCAGTAGACTTGGTATGTGCAGTTCGCGACTATAAGGGCAACAAGTTCAATTTGGTTGACTATGTAGACAAGGCAACAGGTTTCATTTCTTACAAATCTAAGAGTGGTAAGGAATTGAAGGCTCTCGAACTTCCAGGTTTGTGGAATGGTGCAATGAGCGACTGGTCAACTATTTTCGTTGAAGTTCCTCTCGGCACATTCAACCCGGTTAAGACGGTGAACGACTTGTTGCGTGAACAACACCAATAATTATTGACTAATAAGAAATGTCATTCAGAAGGGTTATGCTCGTCTGGATGACATTTCTCTTTTATACATTATTATATATGAAGAAAATCCTTTTTTTAGCAGTAGCTCTTGTGGGTTTGCTCTCTTCTTGCGGACATAAGGAATATCCGTCAATTGGTGACACTCACATCGATGTGTTTGAAAACGTGAATATCTGTTTCCAACCTGACAAGTATCAGAACTTCAATGAAGCCGATGCTGATGGTGTTATCCACTTGGTGAACGGACGTATCATTGTAAAGAAAATCACTTTGCCGGAATACAAGCGTAATGCCAATGTAACTTTGACCGTGAAGTTGGCTTCTAACGGTGACCGTTGGGACAAGTCAGGTTCATGTTTCGTACTTCCGAAGGAATCGGCAGTAAACTTGCTAAGCATTGCCAAGGGTGAAAAGGAATTCCCTGCAGTAGATAGCCTTAAGTATGAAAACATGAAAGGTATCGTTCCGGGTGAAGACTACATTCCAACCATCGAATTGATGCGCTTCATGACTCCGTTTGGTGTAGGTTATTACAACGAACACGAAATTGGGCAGAAACGTAAACCGGTTTATGTAGACGAATGGGCAGATTGTGTAACTTGGATGCAAGACATCACTGACCTTTATCCAACATTGGAAAACGAAGCATACGTAGGTATCTATATCGACACTTGGACAACCGAAGGTTATGTAGTAAGCATGGACATTGATATTAAGGAAAGCCAAATCACTTGCGATGGAATGCCTAAGCGTCAAGTGAAGCCTTTGATGAACACTGTATACTACATCGGCCAGACATATCCTGATATCTTTGCACGTAAGGATGTGGAAATGGAATTTGATATGCCGATGGATGCAAAGAATGTACGTTTGAAGTATATCGTAACCGGTCATGGTGGTCATAGCGGTGGCGATGAATTCGTTAAGCGTCAGAATATTGTTTCTGTCGATGGCAACGAAGTGTTGAACTTTATTCCATGGCGTAATGACTGTGCTTCATTCCGTCGTTTCAATCCGGGTACAGGTGTATGGCTCATCAAGCGTTTGGCTATGTACATCGACAAGGAAGGTTATTCTGAAAAGATGGTTGAAGAACCTCTTGGCTCATCAGACTTGTCTCGTTCTAACTGGTGTCCGGGATCGGATGTTGTTCCAGAAGAAGCTCAATTGGGTGACTTGTCTGCTGGTAAGCATACATTCAAGGTAAGCATTCCTGAAGCAGAACCTGTAGAAGGTCATAAGATGAACCACTGGTTAGTTTCTGCATATTTGGTTTGGGAAGAATAATGACTTATCAATATTCATACGAAACAATGTTGGGTTCCGTCACCTTTGTAGAGGAGGACGGAGCCCTTCTTGCTATTTCTACGCATCGTTTTTGGGAAGGAATTGTGCAGGAGAGTCCTTTAATTAAAGAAGCCTATCACCAGCTAACTGAATATCTGCAAGGAGATCGTAAAACATTTGATTTGCCTTTGCGGATGAAAGGAACGGATTTTCAAATTAGCGTTTGGAAAGCTCTGTGTGATATTCCTTATGGTGAAATACGAAGCTATAAGCAGATAGCGGAGGCTATCGGAAATCCAAAGGCTGTACGTGCCGTAGGGTTGGCTAATAATCGGAATCCATTATTGGTTGTAGTTCCTTGCCATCGGGTGATTGGTGCCAATGGGAAGTTGGTAGGTTATGCAGCAGGAATAGAAAAGAAAGAGTTCTTGTTAAGACTAGAGAAGAGTTTGCTTTATTAAGGCAAACTCTTCTGTTATTAGATATCCAAAGCCATGATATAATCGGTCATCAAATATCCATGACCAATATCAAAGTCACCTTCAAAAATCTTTTTCATTCCCATATGGATGTAGAAATCGACAGCCTTTGTATTGTATCGGTTCACATTCAAGCGCATTTGACATGGTGTAGGATGAATTTCCTTTATAGACTTGATAGCATGATTAAATAGTAGTTTGCCTAATTTTTGTCCTTGATAGGAGGGGAGGACATAAATTTTTTGCAAATGATAAATATCTTCAGCTTCTGGTTGAATTGATAAATAAGCTGCAGGTTCATCTCCTTTAAATGCAAGAAAATAGATATGGCCGTCTTCTGAAATCTGTTTTTGAAGATTCGTTTCTGAATACATCCAATCCATCATAAAATCAATTTGACCTGGTGATAGTAATTCTTGATAAGTATGTGGAAAGGTTATCCATGCCAATTCATTAATTAAAGATATATCCTCCAATGTTGCTTTTCTTATTTTAAACATAATGTATCTTCTTTTGTTTAATAGAAGGTGCAAAGATATAATTTTACTTCGTAGAATACTTCTTTCATCTATATTTATTAAAATGTTTTAATTTATAGTTCGATGTATTGCATGGTACTACGTTTATCATATATTTGTGTGAAACAAACTAATTCATTAAAGACATGAGTGAAAATAAAATTCTTTATAGAGATACTGATAACAAAATTATAGGTGGTGTTGCATCTGGTTTTGCAGCTTTCTGTAATTGGGATGTGAGTGTCATGCGATTTCTTTTTGTGCTGGGATGTATGAATATACCAAGTTTCACATTGGCATATATTATTGCATGGATCATTATTCCAAGTAAATACAATCCTGCTAATCAGTTTAGCACAGGAAAGCTATTTTGGATACTTTTCATTTGTTCATTACCAATTTTAGCTTTTTTTGGAGGTATGATCTATCTACTTTTCTATGCATTATTCAATCCTTTTTAATCTACACATAAGTTGTCTTTGAATAAAAAGAATTA
>JAFYPV010000032.1 GCA_017559935.1 Bacteroides sp.
ACCCGCGACCCCCTGCGTGACAGGCAGGTATTCTAACCAACTGAACTACCACACCAACATTTAAATGCTTTCGTTCTCGATTGCGGATGCAAAGGTAGGCATTATTTTTGAATCTGCAAGCGTTTTCAAGAAAAAACTAAAAAAAACTTTCTCTTAGCTGTTTTACAAAGGCTCCTTTCCTACTCCATATCAACAATAAATGATATAACTTTGTCATTAATTTCATCTTTTTTTCAAACTTCTTGCTAGAATATATTTCTTATCTGCAATAATTCGTTATTTTTGCGACCTTAAAGAATAAACGGATGAATATAGCTATCATAAAATATAATGCAGGTAATATCTATTCGGTAGATTATGCCTTGAAACGCTTGGGAGTGGAAGCAACCATTACCTCTGACAAAGAAATTTTGATGAAAGCCGACAAAGTTATCTTTCCAGGAGTGGGTGAAGCAGAAACAACCATGAATTATCTCCGCGAACAGAACTTAGATTCCCTTATCAAGAATTTGAAGCAGCCCGTACTCGGCATTTGCCTCGGTATGCAATTGATGTGCCGTCATTCGGAAGAAGGAGATGCTGATTGTTTGGGTATTTTTGACATTGATGTAAAAAAGTTCCAATCTAAAATACATGAGGACAAAGTTCCACACATGGGATGGAATACAATAACCAATTCCAATAGTGATTTATTCAAAGGATTCGACAAAGAGGAGTTCGTGTATTTCGTACATAGTTTCTATGTACCTCTAAACGAATTTACCGCTGCAACCACAGAATATATCCTACCCTATAGTTCGGCTCTTCACAAAGATAATTTCTATGCTACCCAATTTCATCCGGAAAAAAGCGGTGCAGTGGGTGAACGTATTTTACGAAACTTCATCGAACTTTAATATATAGAGGAGAAAAAGATGATTGAACTGATTCCTGCCATCGATATCATTGACGGAAAATGCGTCCGTCTATCACAAGGTGATTACGACACCCAGAAGATCTATAATGAAAATCCTTTGGAAGTAGCCAAAGAGTTTGAAGCTAATGGCATCCGACGTTTGCATATTGTAGACCTTGACGGAGCCAAATCAAGCCATATTGTAAATTATCGAGTGCTTGACAAAATTGCTGGACATACTTCACTGATTATTGACTTCGGTGGAGGTATCAAAACCGATGAAGACTTGACCATTGCTTTTGAAAATGGTGCTCAAATGGTTACACTTGGAAGTGTTGCGGTAAAACAACCGGATTTGTTCAAGAAATGGCTACATCAATACGGAGCAGATAGAATCATTTTAGGAGCAGACGTAAAGAACAACCGTATTTCCATAAGCGGTTGGAAAGAAGAAGGTCCACAAGAACTTATACCTTTCCTTACCGATTATACCCAAGAAGGTGTCCACAAAGTTTTGTGTACAGACATTAGTCGTGATGGCATGTTGCAAGGCCCATCTATCGGATTGTACAAACAAATCATGGCCCAATTCCCTGATATGCAATTGATTGCCAGCGGTGGAGTAAGCTGTCTGGATGACATCATCCGCCTCGACGAAGCAGGTATACCCGCCGTTGTATTTGGGAAGGCTCTCTACGAAGGACGAATCACAATGAAGGACCTCAAACGATTTATGTAAAGAATTATGTTAGCAAAAAGAATTATACCTTGCTTGGATATTAAAGACGGACAAACCGTTAAGGGAACAAATTTTGTGAATCTTCGCCAAGCAGGTGACCCTGTAGAATTGGGTCGTACTTATAGCGAACAAGGAGCAGATGAGTTGGTATTTCTTGATATTACTGCCAGTCACGAAGGCCGTAAAACTTTTACAGACTTAGTAAAGCGAGTAGCTGCCAACATCAGCATTCCGTTTACTGTGGGTGGCGGAATTCATGAATTGAAAGATGTGGACCGCCTATTGAGTGCCGGAGCCGATAAAGTATCTATCAACTCTGCTGGCATCAAGAACCCTTCACTGATTGATGAAATTGCCAAGCATTTCGGTTCACAAGTCTGTGTAGTGGCTATTGATGCCAAGCAAACTCCACAAGGTTGGAAATGCTATTTGAATGGCGGACGCGTGGAAACCGACAAATATCTTTTCGATTGGGCTAAAGAGGCCAACGAACGTGGAGCTGGCGAAATCCTTTTCACAAGCATGGATCACGACGGTGTAAAAACAGGCTATGCCAATGAAGCCCTTGCTACTCTATCAGACAATCTGAGCATACCTATCATTGCTTCGGGCGGCGCTGGAGCCATGGAACATTTCCGCGATACATTCGTAGCAGGTAAAGCAGATGCAGCTTTAGCAGCCAGTGTTTTTCATTTCGGCGAGATCAAGATTCCCGAATTAAAACAGTATCTTTGCAAACAAGGAATCAACGTTAGATTATAAAAGAATAACATACAATGAATTTAGATTTTGAAAAAATGGGCGGACTTGTTCCAGCCATTATCCAAGATAATTATACACAAAAGGTGCTGATGCTAGGCTTCATGAATGAAGAAGCATACAAAAAAACGGTAGAAACCGGTAAAGTAACTTTCTTCAGCCGCACTAAGAACCGTCTTTGGACAAAGGGTGAAGAGAGCGGAAATTTCTTGAACGTCATTGACATCAAGGCCGATTGTGACAACGATACTTTACTCATACAAGTGGATCCGGTAGGACCCGTATGCCACACTGGAACCGACACTTGTTGGGGAGACAAGAACTCACAAGACATCATGTTCCTCAAGGTACTTCAGGATTTCATCGACAAGCGTCACGAAGAAATGCCGGAAGGTTCTTATACTACCAGCCTTTTCAAGAGCGGTGTAAACAAGATGGCTCAAAAAGTTGGCGAAGAAGCTGTAGAAGCAGTTATCGAGGCATGCAATGGTACCGATGACAGACTTATTTATGAAAGTGCCGACTTGATTTATCACCTCATCGTATTGCTCACCTCCAAAGGTTACCGCATTGAGGACTTAGCTAGAGAGTTAAAAGAACGTCACAGCTCAACCTGGAAAAGACATTAAAAACTTATGAGCGAACCAATCATCCGATACCAGAACGTCAGTATCTGCCAACAAGAGTTGGAGATTTTGGAAGACATCAACTTTGAACTAAACAAGGGCGAATTTGTTTATTTGATAGGCAAAGTCGGCTCGGGAAAGACTTCATTCCTTAAAACCGTTTATGGTGAACTGGAAATCCAGTCAGGCGAAGCTGAAGTGATGGGATGCAACATGCGTACCATCAAGCAGAAGCATATTCCAGAACTCCGTCGCCGTTTAGGAATCGTTTTTCAAGACTTCCAATTACTGACAGACCGAACCGTCAACGCCAATCTGGAATTTGTGCTTCGAGCTACTGGCTGGAAAAACAAAGTGGATATAAACATGCGGATCGAAGAAGTACTGGAACAAGTCGGCATGAGTGGAAAAGGCTATAAGATGCCGAATGAACTCTCGGGTGGCGAACAACAACGTATCGTTATAGCACGCGCTATTCTCAACAAACCGGAACTGATTCTGGCAGATGAACCGACTGGCAATTTGGACGTGGAAACCGGACATCAGATTGTTGAACTTTTGAAAGATATCTGTTCAAAAGGTTCAGCTATACTCATGATTACCCATAACTTGAATCTGCTGACTGAATACCCTGGAAAAGTATACCAGTTCGAAAATCATCACATCAAAGAAGTAACCGAACAATTCGGTAATTTCATTTCACAAAATGCCGAATAATTGTCTGCTTCTTTGTATATTTGCGCGCTAAAAATCAAGATTATAAACAATTAAAATAAAATAGGAATGAAAGTTTTAAAGTTTGGAGGAACTTCCGTTGGTTCACCGGAACGTATGAAGGGAGTTGCCAAATTGATTAATGACGGGGATAAGAAGATTGTAGTCCTTTCAGCTATGTCAGGAACAACCAACTCATTGGTTGAAATCTCGGATTATTTGTACAAGAACAATCCGGAAGGTGCCAATGACATTATCAACAAGTTGGAAAGCAAATACAAGCAACATGTAAATGAGCTTTATTCAACTGATGAATACAAGCAGAAGACATGGAGCTTCATCAAAGATATTTTCAACGGTATCCGTTCTTTCACAAAAGATATCTTTACAATGTTTGAAGAAAAAGTAATTCTCTCGCAAGGCGAATTACTTTCAACCAACATGGTAACCAACTATTTGTTGGAACAAGGTGTAAATGTAGTATTGCTTCCGGCACTCGAATTCATGCGCACCGACAAAAACGGAGAACCGGATCCTGCTTATATCAAGAACAAAATTACTGCATTGTTGGAAAACCAACCGAGTGCAGACATCTACATTACCCAAGGTTTCATTTGCCGCAATGCATACGGAGAAGTGGATAACTTGCAACGTGGGGGTAGCGACTATAGTGCTTCCTTGATTGGTGCAGCTGTGAACGCTTCCGAAATCCAGATCTGGACCGATATCGATGGTATGCACGATAACGATCCACGTATTGTAGACAAGACTTCACCGGTTCGTCAGCTTCATTTTGAAGAAGCAGCCGAGTTGGCTTATTTCGGTGCAAAGATTCTTCACCCTACTTGTATCCAACCGGCCAAGTATGCCAATATTCCAGTACGCTTGCTCAATACCATGGAACCGAGTGCTCCAGGCACATTGATTTCGAACGACACAGAATCGGGTAAGATCAAGGCAGTAGCAGCTAAGGACAACATCACTGCCATTCAGATCAAGTCTGGCCGAATGTTGTTGGCTTACGGTTTCTTGCGCAAAGTATTCGAAATCTTCGAAAGCTACCAGACATCTATCGACATGATCTGTACATCAGAGGTCGGTGTTTCTGTATCTATCGATAATACCAAGCATTTGAATGAAATCTTGAACGACTTAAAAAAATACGGTACCGTACACGTAGACCACGACATGTGTATCATCTGTGTGGTAGGCGACTTGCGTTGGGAAAACGTAGGCTTCGAAGCGAAAGCCCTCGATGCCATGCGCGAAATCCCTGTCCGTATGATTTCATTCGGCGGTAGTGATTACAATATTTCTTTCTTGGTCAGCAAGGAAGACAAGAAGAGAGCATTGCAATCATTGAGTGACCACTTGTTCAATCATTAATGACGTATGATTAAAGGAACATTCCCTATAGAAAAATTCAGAGAGCTCGAAACACCTTTTTATTATTACGATTTGAAGGTGCTTCGAGACACCCTCGCTACTATCAACAAGGAAGCAGGTAAGTACGAAAACTTTCATGTACATTATGCCATCAAGGCCAATGCCAACCCGAAAGTATTGAAAGTCATCCGCGAAAGCGGATTAGGCGCTGATTGCGTAAGCGGAGGCGAAGTACGTGCATCTGTAGAAGCCGGCTTCCCTAACGACAAGATTGTATATGCCGGTGTAGGCAAGACAGACAAGGAAATCAACTACAGCCTTGACCACGACATCTTCTGTTTCAATGTAGAGTCGGTACCGGAACTGGAAGTCATCAACGAATTGGCAGCCGCTAAGGGCAAGGTAGCACAGGTAGCATTCCGTATCAACCCGAATGTAGGCGCACATACCCATGCAAACATCACTACCGGCTTGGCAGAAAACAAGTTCGGTATCAGCATGGAAGACATGGATACTGTAATCGAAATGGCTCAGAGCATGAAGAACGTGAAGTTCCTCGGTCTGCATTTCCACATCGGTTCACAAATTTTGGAAATGGACGATTTCGTAGCGCTCTGCAACCGCATCAACGAACTCCAGGAACAGTTGGCCAAGCACCACATCATCTGCGAATTGATCAACGTAGGAGGCGGATTGGGTATTGACTACGGTCACCCGAACCACTTGCCAATTCCTAACTTTGCTGAGTACTTCGCTACTTACCACAAGTTCTTGAAGTTGCAACCGGGTCAACAACTCCACTTCGAATTGGGACGTGCCGTAGTAGGCCAATGCGGAAGCCTCATTAGTAAGGTAACTTATGTGAAGCAAGGAACAAACAAGCAGTTTGCCATCCTCGATGCCGGTATGACCGACTTGATTCGTCCGGCCTTGTACCAGGCTTATCACCGCATTGAGAACATCACTTCGGACGAAGCGGAAGAAACTTACGACGTAGTAGGCCCTATCTGCGAATCATCAGACGTATTCCTGAAAGCTGTTGACTTGAACAAGGCTCACCGAGGCGACTTGTTTGCTCTCCGTTCGGCAGGTGCTTATGGCGAAATCATGGCTTCCAGATACAACTGCCGTGAATTGCCGAAAGGATATACTTCGGACGAACTAGTGTAATTATTTTATGGAATTTATACCATTCAATACTCTTTTGCCGGCTTCTGCCGGCATCCTTTTTTTCATACAGTCCTGTTACCAATTAGGATTGTACCGGAATCTCTATCTCCAAAGCCGAAAGAACAAGGAAGAAACGGAAACTCCTCCCCTTTCCGTTATCATCGTGGCGAAAGATGCCGCATCGGACTTGCGTAAAAACCTGCCGGCTATCCTGGAGCAGGAATATCCCAACTATGAAGTAATCGTCATCCACGACCGCTCGATGGACAACGAATGCGAAGATGTACTGAAACTCCTTCAAGAAAAATATCTGCATCTTCATCACAGCTTTATTCCGGATTCGGCCCGTTACATCAGCCACAAAAAACTGGGCATAACCATGGGCATCAAAGCAAGCCAGCACGAATGGCTGGTCTTTACCGAAGCCAACTGCCACCCGGAGAGCAACCAATGGCTGCGAAAGATGGCACGTAACTTTACCCCGAAGACAGACATTGTATTGGGATACAGCAATTACGAAAAGACAGACGGTTGGTTCAACCGCAAGATAACGTTCGATACGCTCCAAAACTCCATGCGCTATTTGGGTATGGCCATTGCCGGACACCCTTACATGGGATGCGGACGGAACCTAGCGTATCGAAAATCCTTGTATTACAACCAAAAAGGATTCACTACCCACTTAAACCTGCAACGCGGAGAAGACGATTTGTTCATCAACCAAGCTGCAAACGGACAGAACACAAAAGTAGAAGCCAGCGCAGAAAGCATCATGCGCATTGCTGCCCCTACCTTCCCTAAATACTGGAAAGAAGACAAGCTAAGCTATGCCATCACCAGCCGGTACTACCAAGGTTCATCCAAGTACTTGATGGGACTGGAAACTTGTTCCCGAATTCTTTTTCTGCTCCTGGTTATAGCTAGCATTCTATGGGGAATCCTGACATTCAGCTGGTGTACAATCGGTATCGCCTCTCTCCTTTGGTTAGCGCGTTACATCATGCAATGCTTGATTTTCCACCAAACCTCTGTTGCACTCAACGAGCGGAAATTCTATTCCTCGTTGCTATTGTTCGACTGGATGCACCCCCTTTGGAATCTCCGTTTCAAGTTATTACAAAGATACCTGCATAAGAATGAATTCATGAGAAAATAACCATATTCCTACTATGAAAACACTTCAACACCTTTTGATTGCGAGTAGCATCGCTCTATCCACTTTATCCCTCCATGCGCAACAAACCCGTTGGTCATTGAACGAAGAAGGTCACATCAGCTGGCAACCTCAGCAGTCAGAAAAGCACCAGGACCACATCGAAATGAGTGGGAAACGTGTATCCGTTGTCCTGCGATATGGAGTTGAAAACGGTAAGTTCACTCTCAATAAGAGTATGGTATGGCCTTTACTCCGTACCATTCCTAATAATACTCACGCAAGCTTAATGCGCCGATATAATTGGGATCTCATCGACATGGTGAACGTTAACGGATACGCCTTTACCTCAGAACAAGTGGAAAGTATCCAACTCAAAGGTATGTTGAAGGTTATCAGCAACTATAATGAAGGACGCCGGGGACAATGGAAACTCATTCGCGAATATTTCCCTTCTACCGAACAACCGGCTTTAGTAGAGAACTATCAGATTATCAATACCGATACCAAGGCATTGGCTATTGAATTGCCATACATCAGACAAAAGAGCCTGACCGACCCACAAAAAGGAGTCACCGGTTCTTTCTGTATTGAAACCTTGACTGACAAATCGGGACACTTTATCGTTCAGCCGGGTGATACCTTACAATTTGGAGCTGTCCTTACAGCTTACAAAGAAGGTGAATCAGCTCCGCAATTGGACGTAAAAAAAGAAAAAGAATTACGTCAGGCTTTGGTTGGCGAACTGATGGGTAAACTTGTTTTAGAAACACCCGATCCTACTATTGACCGCATGTTTGCCTTTTCCAAAATCCGAAGCTGTGAAAGCATCTATGAAACGAAAGGTGGACCGATGCATGGTCCTGGAGGCGAATCATACTATGCTGCTATCTGGGCAAACGACCAAGCAGAATATATCAATCCTTTCTTTCCGTTCGTCGGTTATGCTTATGGCAACGCTTCAGCTCTCAACTCATACCAACATTTTGCCCGTTTCATGAACGATGAATGGAAACCTATTCCGAGTTCCATCATTGCCGAAGGTATCGACATTTGGAACGGTGCCGGCGATAGAGGCGATGGTGCCATGATAGCCTATGGAGCAGCCCGCTATGCCTTGGCCAGAGGCAACAAGCAAGAGGCCGAAACTTTGTGGCCACTCATCGAATGGTGCTTGGAATATTGCCGTAGACAATTGAATGAACATGGTGTAGTTGCTTCGGATAGCGACGAATTGGAAGGCCGTTTTCCATCTGGTGAGGCTAACCTCTGTACCTCATCCTTATATTATGATGCTTTACGTTCTGCATCCTACTTATGTAAGGAATTGGGAAAGAGTGGAGCCTCCAAATACTTGAAGCAAGCCTCTACTCTGCGCAAGAATATGGAAGCCTACTTTGGAGCAAAAGTAGAAGGATTCGATACTTATGCCTATTACGAAGGTAATGATATCCTCCGTTCGTGGATATGTATTCCGCTCACCGTAGGTATTGATGAAAGAGCCGAAGGTACCATCCAAGCACTCTTCTCGCCTCGCCTTTGGACCAAGGACGGACTCCTTACCCAAGCCGGAAGCGAGACCTTCTGGGATCGCTCTACGCTCTATGCCCTCCGTGGAGTCTATGCCGTGGGAGCTACTGAAAAGGCTACAGAGTTCATGAAAAAATACTCTGCAACTCGTTTGCTGGGTGACCATGTACCTTATGCCATCGAAGCTTGGCCGGAAGGTAGTCAGCGTCATCTTTCCGCAGAAAGTGCCTTGTATGCCCGCATCATTACAGAGGGGATTTTTGGTATTCGCCCAACAGGATTCAAGAGTTTCACTCTCACTCCAAGACTTCCTCAAGAATGGCCACACATGAGTTTGAAAAAAATCCATGCTTTTGATTCTTGCTTCAATGTGGAGGTGAAGCGCTTGAATAATGGCAAGCTTGAAGTTTTAGTAACTCAATACAACAAAAGCAAGAAGTATATTATAAAGGAAGGAGAAACGTTAAAAATTAGCCTCTAAAACACGTTCTTCTTTAAACCTTCCAATCTTCATCGTTGTTAAAGATACACAACATTTAACCGAAGATTATGGAAGAAAGATTCTTGACCCACGAAAGCGGAGCACCCGTAAAAGACAATACCAACTCGCTCACCGCTGGAAAGCATGGCCCTGTCCTATTGGAAGATGCATGGCTCATCGAGAAGCTGGCGCACTTTGACCGTGAAGTGATTCCCGAACGACGCATGCATGCCAAGGGAAGCGGAGCCTTCGGACACTTCACCGTGACACACGATGTAACCCAATACACTTGTGCCAAACTCTTCTCCGAAATCGGGAAACAGACGGAGGTGTTCGTTCGCTTCTCCACCGTGGCAGGCGAACGGGGTGCTGCCGATGCCGAACGCGACATCCGGGGCTTTGCCGTGAAGTTCTACACCGAAGAAGGGAACTGGGACTTGGTGGGCAACAATACACCTGTGTTCTTTATCCGGGATCCGTTGCAATTCCCGGATTTGAACCATGCCATCAAACGAGATCCACAAACCAACCTCCGCTCGCCCCAAACGAACTGGGACTTCTGGACAATGCTTCCCGAAGCCTTGCACCAAATTACCATCGTGATGTCCGACCGAGGTATCCCTGCCTCCTATCGGCACATGCATGGGTTCGGCTCGCACACCTATAGCTTGATTAATGCCAAGGGAAAACGGGTGTGGGTAAAGTTTCATTTCCGTACTCAGCAAGGCATCCGGAACCTCTCGAACGAGGAAGCTGCTGCCATCATTGCACACGACCGCGAAAGCCATCAGCGCGACTTGTTCGATGCCATTGCCCGAGGTGATTTTCCACGATGGACGCTCTACTTCCAAATTATGACAGAAGAACAAGCCGCATTCTACAGAGAGAATCCGTTCGACATTACCAAAGTATGGAGTCACAAGGAATATCCACTCATTGAGGTCGGTGTATTGGAATTAAACCGGAATCCGGAAAATTACTTTGCCGATGTGGAACAGGCAGCATTCAATCCTACCCATCTTGTACCGGGAGTGAGCCTTTCTCCAGACAAACTTCTCCAAGGAAGGCTTTTCTCATACGGAGATGCCCAACGATACCGTTTGGGAGTAAACCACGACCAAATCCCCGTGAACCGTCCACGATGCCCGATGCACAGCTATCATCGGGATGGAATGATGCGAGTGGATGGTAATGCTGGAGCCACCAAAGGATATTCGCCCAATAGTATCGGAGAATGGAAGACCCGTCCGACAACTGCTGCTTACTCGCCGGTTGGAAGTATAGCCATTCGTCATAGTCCTTATGAAGACCGTTGGGATGATTGCTTCTATCAGCCGGGGAATCTCTATCGCCTAATGACAGAAGACAAACGTGCTTTGCTGATAAAGAACACCGCTGCCGATATGATGGATGTGAGCTACAACATCAAATACCGTCATGCAGCCCACTGCTACCTGGCAGACGAAGAATATGGTACCCGTCTGGCAGAAGCGATGCACCTTGATCTGGTTTGGGTAAAGCATCTCGCTTCCTTAAAAGAAGAAGAACGGTTACAGATTACCGCATCTTAATTGCAAAAAAGAGGCTATTGCCTCTTTTTTCTTTGTACCTTTGTGACATGAACACAGTCATTCTTATTCATTCCAACCAACCATTGGTTTTTGATGATTTCCTTACTTACATGGAAATCCCAAAACTTATGCTCGATTTCATCAGTGAACTACCCGATAGCATGCATTGGTATTTCCATCGGGAAGGGACCTCTACCACACTCTTCGCCATTAATTATAATTCGCAAGGGACTTACGAAATCAGCATAGACAACATGGCCGCATATGATGACCTGAAGTTCTTTCCTTATTTAGTGGATTCATTGGCCAAGTTCCTGAATGGAGAAATAGATGCAGACAACATTTACGAAGAACTGAACGAGGATTGGATTGAGGAAACCATTGCCGACGAAATCGCTTCCTTGAAAGCGACATTGAGCATTCTTCCCCATTATTTCATTGCCCAACCCATAGACGACCTCAGTTATGTATCTCTCGACACCTTGGCCGATTTCGGAGTAAATCTTCATTCGTCTACTCCGCGCATTTATGGCTATGTGCAATACCTCATGCGTCATCATCTCCTGCCTTATTTAAATGATTGGGACGAGATGGAAGTGCCCGAAACGGATGAGGAAGTGGAGGTAGATATTCCTCAACACGAGGCCATCGGACGAGTAAAATCATGGCAACTCGATGGTTCGGAAACCTACGAAACTTATTCAAAAGAAGATGTGGAACATCTCCTTGCTCTTGCATCGGAATACAAGAAAGGAAAGAACTTACATGGAGTGGTATTAAATGATATCGGTACAATCCATCAAGAAGGAGTCGGGATACCGGTGGATGGTGAGTCGGCCATTTACTGGTTCACGGAAGCTTACCAAAAAGGTGATAAGCTTTATGCTCCTACTAACCTAGGCGACCTCTATCGCAAAGGATGCGGAACGATCAGCCCCTGCTTGAAAAAAGCCTTCGAAGCTTACCAACTTTCCATTGACCCGTATGCGCACTACCGCATCGGACAAGCCTACGAAGAAGGCTGGATGGGTACTTGCAATATGGAACAAGCCATGAAATGGTATCGTCAGGCAGCAGAAGAACGACACCATCTGGCTATTAAACGAATTCAAAATTTATCTTTAAATAACGGACTATGAAAAACGTAATTCTAACCATCTTAATTTGCTTCCTCACTTTAAACGGATGGGCACAATTCCCTAAAATGTATGCACATCGAGGATGTTGGAACATGACTCCAACCAAGGAATTCATTATTCCAGAAAATAGTATAGCTGCAGTAGCCATGGCCAAACGCATGGGATACGAAGGCATCGAATGTGATGTACACTATACCAAAGACAAAGTGATGGTCATCTTGCATGATGCTACCTTAAACCGCACCATGAGAAATGCCAAAGACTATAGTCCAATTGAGAAAAAGATCCGCTTGGCCGACATCACCTTTGAGGAATTGAGAAACAATTATGTGCTGGCTTCTACCAATCCTGAGTATCGCACACCTATCCCAACGCTTGAAGAGCTGCTGACCGAATGCAAGAAGCAAGGTATTGTCCCCATGCTTCACAGCGACTTAGAAGAATCTTACCAAATGGCTCAATCCATGTTCGGCAATGATTGGATTTGCTTTACCGGCGCTGAAAGCGAAATTCTAAAGGTTCGTAAGTATTCTGAATGTATGGTATTACTTGGCATCAACGAAGGAACAGCAGAAGCTAACATCGAACGTTTGAAACGTATCGGAGGACATTGTGGAGTCTCTACCATGAACTACAACTTGTTGACCAAAGAGTTTTGCCATGCTTTAACCCGTGAAGGATACGAAGTACAAGCTTCTATCTTTCCTGCTCCCAAAGAAGCGACAGGCCAATTGAATGGGGTATCTTTCCAACTGACAGACTACTCTTTCATGCCAACCAAAAAAATGAAGCCTAAACACACTCTTAACTTAAAGAAGAGCCCTAAACTTCCAACCGAAATGATAGAGTGCGGAGCTTTTGTTTTGGAACTGAAAGTGAATGGAGAAGCCGAAATTATCATCGACCAAAAGCATACTTATCCTATCTCCTCCGATGGAAAAGAAACCATTTATATAGGCAGACGCTTCTTTAACGGTTCCATTCCAAACATCCAAATAGTAAAGGGAGATCAGACCAAAGTAAAAAGAATGAAAGCGAAAGTCTGGTCATTATAAAATAAAAAGAGGTTCGTCTACAACCATCAAGATGAAGTCTGCCCTCCCCGCAATCGACTCAACGTCGATTGTGTAATGCCCAAATACGAAGCAATGAAACCGAGGTTCACGCGCTTGCACACCTCGGGAAATTGCTTCTGAAACTCCTCGTAACGCTCCTTAGCAGGAAGTGTCAAACGTTCCTTGTGACTCTGATGCAGACGACGGTATTCATTCTGATGAATGATGCGTCCCCAGTTGCTCAACTCCAGATTTGTTTCCCACAACCGGCGGAGGTCAGTAATAAGAATCCGATAAGCTTCCACCTCCTCAAGAGTCTCCACGAACTCCTGGCTAACCTGATTGTAATAGAGTTCATCCATACTGAACACGATACACCCGTCACCGGCGAATGATGTCGTGTATTCTTCCCCATCTACCAACCAATACGAGCGAGTCATCCCTTTTTCTATAAAATAGGCATACTTGCAATAGATACCCTCACGCACCAATAATGTCCTTTTCGGGAAATGACAAGGGGTTACACACGCCTCCAACTCGCGAATCGTTTCATCCGAAATGGGGCAAAGGGATTTCATCCAATCTATAATGATTTTCATAAACAGACTCTTTTCTAATGCTTACAAAGATAAGGATTTTTTCTAAATACCTAACCAGACTTTGGCTTTTGGAAGTTTGGAAAGTACCCATACCACTGCATACGAAGAAAGGAACGCGCCTAAAGTAAGCAACGGAATCTGAAGATAGACATGTCCCAAAGCTTCACTAAAAGCATCGCGCCAAAAGAAAATCATCATGAGATGAACAAAGTAAATGGCATAGCTCAAACTCGAAACTTGACTTATCCATCTCCCGAAAATCCCCGTTCCTTGCCACTTGATTCTGCTTACCAACGAAAATACCGCATAGGCCATAATGGCGATGTTTGCCCCACAGAAACGCCAACAAACCTCCAAATCGGGCACCATCGAGACCTTTCCCAACCGATACTGATACACGGCCACCGTGAAGAGATAAGCTCCCGCAAGCATTCCCAACGAAGTGCGTACCGATAAGGCTCCATAGCGCTTAATGTAATAACCTAAAACAAAGTATCCGGCAAAGCCTGTGAAGTAATGAAGCATAGGAGTAGGATTCCAGAAACATTCGCCCAACACTTCGGGGAACCACAAGTGAATGTAAGGCAAGAAAGTAGTGAATGCCCACACACCCAAATAACCTTGTAACTGACGCTTGGAGCATTGCATGAGCCAAGGCGAAAGCACCGGTACGAGCATATACAATCCGAGAAGCATATAAATGAACCACATGTGTCCGATTTCTACACCAAAATTCACAGGAATATGAAGAATATTCCGTGCAAAATCCATCCAGCTATCGCCTCTCGACACCATGTAATAGCCGGCATAAACCACACACCACACTACGAAAGGAATCAGAATACGGGTAAATCTGCGCTTGAAAAAGTCCGAGACATTCATCTTTAAGGGCAAGAGAAAATAGCCAGAAATCATGACGAACAAGGGTACTTCGATAGGAGTCATTGAGTTCATCCAACCAATGAGAGGCATCTCATCATGCGTAGGAACGGACAGGTCGGGATTGATGTAATAGCACTCTGTAACGTGTTGCCACACTACCAAGAAGCAGGCTATGACACGCAATAAATCGAGCGCAAATTCACGCTTGGGCATAGAAAGATTCTGATTCATAACATTTCAATAAAGGTTAACATCCACAAAAATAAGCAAATGCACTCCTTTCCTCTTTGCTATACATCAAAATTACTCTTCTTCCGAAGGCAAATCCTTGGTTTTCTGTTTGTATTTCTCCAGCTCGGCAGAAGCTTCCTTCAAGGCCCACGCCACGATGGAGAGGTCGTCTATCAAGCCCGGTGGAATGAAGTCAGGCAAAAAATCGAAGGGAGTCACCACATAAATCACCGCACCGACGATGACCAAAAGCTTCTTCACATCGTAATCCTTGTACTTTCCGGTGGTGACATCGTATAGGTAATCCTTCATCAGGAGCAAGTTTTCCTTCACACTCGAAAGGCCATTCTTGGTGATGTACTTCCCCAACTGAAGAAGAAGCTCCTTCATCTTCTTGGGATTGAAAGCATACACCCTTGCCTTCTGCAACCACTTTCCTTTCAAGAATCGCGATACGAAACTCATGCCTGTCCCTCCTTTTTCCGCTTCTTCCAAAGCTGATAACTGTTCACGATATTTTGCCAAAGTACATAACTACCCGGTGCAATGGTAGCCAGCGGATGCAGATAGGTCGATGCCATCCAGATGGCGAGCACGGTATTCTTCTGACCGAGGGCTTGTCCGGCACTCAGACGGTCGTTGTAGGCACTACCGATACGCTTGCCCAACAAGAACTGAAGGGCGCAAGTAAACAAGCCTCCTAACGCCACCAGCCATGCCGAAGCATCACTATTAATAAGAGAACGGGCAGTTTGTCCCATCACTAAGGCCAAGGCGAATGCCCAAATATAGAATGCCATGCCGCTATGCTCCATGAGCCAACGGTGCAACTTCTTTACATAATGTTTCAAGATCCATGCCACGAGAATGGGCGAAAGCAACAATGGAAACACCTTGCCAAGTATCTTCCAGAAAGCATCCCAAAAAGTTAATCCGTCGTGTGGCTCCACCAAAGGAAAGACCAACGGAACCATCACTGCCCCCAAGAGATTGGAGAACAAGGTGTAGGTAGTAAGTGTAGCTGCATTACCTCCCAACTTGCCTGTAATGACTGCAGCAGCCGTAGCCGTAGGACATATCAAGCAAACCATCATGCCTTGCCAAATACCGATGTTCAACTCTCCCATCGGGACAAGAAGAAGCACCGAAGCAGTAATAAGACATGAAAATGCTTGTATCATCAGGAGCCACAGATGCCAACGCTTGGGCTTGAGTTCGCGCATATCTATCTTGCAGAAGGTGAGCAAGAGCTGGGCAAAGATGAGCCACGGAGTAATAAAGGATACAAAGCTATTTATAAAAGGTTTGGCCGGAGCCAAGAAAGGCAACTTGGCAAACAACAAGTAAGCCAAGGTACCGGCGAGCATGGCCAACGGAAGGGTCCAGTTTTTAATGAATTTAATCATACTTTATTCAAATCGGATAGACTTGGCCGGATGAATATGAGCTATCAAATACGATGGTCCAACCAGCATCAAGACCGAAACGATCATCGTACATACATTGAGCAATACCCACCACCACAGATTAAATTCTACCGGCACGCTATCCACATAATAAGTAACAGGATCCAATTTAAAAATACGGAAATAGGATTGTACTCCAACAAACAACAATCCAACGACATTGCCCCATAACATTCCCCGACCTATCAGGAACACTGAGAAACTCAAAAATACTTTACGAATAGCAAGATTGTCAGCACCCAGTGCTTTCAATATCCCAATCATGTTGGTACGTTCCAAAATGATAATGAGCAAGCCCGAAATCATGGTAAAACCGGCTACTCCCGTCATCAGAATCAAAATGACCCATACATTCATATCAAGCAAGTCGAGCCAAGCGAAAATCTGCGGATTCGATTCCTCTACCGTTTTCGTATAATAAGTATTTCCGAAACGGTCTTTCTTCATGTCCACTTGTTCACAAAGACTTTCTGAAACAGCCTCCAACTGATTGTAATCGGCCACTTCAATCTCGACACCACTAACCTGATCTGTTTCCCAACTATTCAGGCGATTCACCGTATATAGGTCAGTAATTAAAAACAAATCATCATAGATTGAGAAGTTGGTCTGATAAATACCGGCTACTTCCAAACGACGGGCACGTACATTGTCACCTTCAATATAATACGTGTAAAGCTTATCGCCCAACTGTAAATGAAGCTTATTGGCAATGGTACGTGAAATTAAGGTACGGTTGGTAGATGCACTGTCACTAAAAGCCGGAATTTCTCCCTCCTGCAAATGCTTCTTCAAGAAGGTCCAGTCGTATTCCTGGGATACACCTTTCAATACCATGCCGAGGAAATTATCATCGGTCATAATCATGCCCGGTTTGGTAGAATAACGCTGCACATGCTTCACTCCTTCCGATGCACGAAGTACTTCAAGCAAGCTATCGCCAGCCACTACCGGTACGGTCTCGTAGGATTTCTGTGCATCGAAATTGGTGATTGTAATATCAGAACCCAATCCTACCACTTTGTCGCGCACCTCGTGTTTAAAGCCAATAACTACCGCCACTGCCACAATCATGACAGCCAGACCAACGGCAATGCCACCCATAGCAATTCGGACAGCAGGGTTTGAGACTTCCTTTTCCCCCTCCTTGCTATGGTATATACGGCGTGCGACAAAGAGTTTCCAATCCATTTCCTTACTCTTCTACTCTACCTGGATAAGCCTCCAATGCTTTGCGGAGCACCACTAAAGCACGTGCCAAATCTTCTTTCTTCAGTACATATGCAATACGGACTTCATTCTTACCCGCTCCCGGAGTCGTGTAGAAACCGCTGGCTGGAGCCATCATCACCGTTTCACCCTCATAGTTGAAATCAGACAAACACCAAGCACAGAATTTTTCACTATCATCTACCGGTAGTTTAGCCACGGTGTAGAAAGCACCCATTGGAATAGGTGAATAAACACCCGGGATGCGATTCAATCCATCAATCAAACATTTGCGTCGTTCCACATATTCATCATAAGTGTCACGTGAATATTCTTCTGGTGCATCCAGTGATGCTTCGGCAGCTATCTGACCAATCAACGGTGGACTCAAACGAGCCTGACAGAACTTCATGACCGCATTGCGTACTTGTTCATTCTTGGTAATAAGCGCACCAATACGGATACCACATTCCGAATATCTCTTCGATACCGAGTCAATGAGCACCACATTCTGTTCAATGCCTTCGAGGTGGCAAGCCGAAATATAAGGAGAACCAGTATAAATGTATTCACGATACACCTCATCAGAGAACAAATAGAGGTCGTATTTCTTCACCATATCGCGAATCTGATTCATCTCCCGACGAGTATAAAGATAACCGGTCGGATTATTCGGGTTACAAATCAAAATGGCTTTCGTACGCTCATTGATCAACTCTTCAAATTTTTCCACCTTCGGGAGTGAGAAACCTTCTTCAATAGTAGTAGTAACCGTACGGATAACTGCACCTGCAGAAATAGCAAAAGCCATGTAGTTAGCATAAGCCGGTTCCGGTACAATGATTTCATCGCCTGGATTCAAACAACTCAAGAAAGCGAAGAGTACAGCTTCAGATCCACCTGTAGTAACAATGATATCGTCAGCACTCAAATTAATGTCGTACTTCTTATAATAACCCACCAATTTTTCGCGGTAGCTTTGATAACCTTGCGACGGGCTATACTCCAAAACGGTACGGTCAATATTACGGATAGCATCAATGGCAGCTTGCGGTGTAGGCAAGTCAGGCTGTCCAATATTCAAATGATAAACATGAATTCCTTTTTCTTTTGCGGCATCAGCCAGCGGAGCCAATTTGCGGATAGGCGAAGCCGGCATTTCATGCCCTCTGATAGATATAGTTGGCATATAGATAGTATTTTTCGTAAATAATCGGCAAAAATAAAGTTTATAACGGAAACAAACAATATTAAGAATAAAACATTATCTTTGCAGCCAATAAAAAACTAAAAAATAATACACATTATGATGCACACGTGGTTTGAATGCAAGATTCAATACGAAAAGACCATGGAAAATGGTATGAACAAGAAAGTGACAGAACCATACCTTGTCGATGCGCTCAGTTTTACCGAAGCCGAAGCACGCATCATCGAGGAAATGACTCCATACATCAGCGGTGAATTCACCGTGAGCGACATCAAGCGTGCCCGCTATTCTGAACTCTTCTTTGCCGAAGACGCTGAAGCAGACCGCTGGTTCAAATGCAAACTTACCTTCATTACTCTGGACGAAAAGAGCGGTGCAGAAAAGAAAACTTCCACTAATGTATTGGTGCAGGCTTCTGATTTGAGAGATGCCGTAAAGAAATTGGATGAAGGCATGAAGGGAAGCATGGCGGATTATATCATCTCCTCCATGGCAGAAACAGCTATCATGGATGTTTATCCATATAGCGCTGAGCCTAATGTAAAGCCGGAATTCCCAGAAGCATAATCTTCCTTCTTCATGAGCCACATTCAAAAAGAAATACAAGCTATTAAAAGTGGACTCCCCGAAGGAGTTCACTTGGTAGCTGTGTCAAAGTTCCACCCCATTGAATCCTTGCAAGAAGCATACGATGGAGGACAACGTATCTTCGGTGAATCGAAGGTACAGGAAATGACTCAAAAATACGAAGCCTTACCCAAGGACATCGAATGGCACTTCATCGGCCATTTGCAGACGAACAAAATCAAATACATGGCTCCGTATGTGGCACTCATTCATGGTGTAGACTCTTACAAACTATTAGCTGAAATCAACAAGCAAGCAAGCAAAGTGGGTCGAATCATCCCATGCCTGCTCCAGATACACATTGCCCAAGAGGAAACTAAGTTCGGGTTCACACCCGATGAATGTCTTGCCATGCTGGAAGAGGGTTCATGGCGTTCCCTCACCCACGTGCAAATCGCCGGTGTAATGGGTATGGGAACCAATACAGACGACCTCGCCCAAGTGGAAACCGAATTCGCCACTCTCAGTGCACTCTTTCGCCAAATGAAAGAAACCTATTTTACGGATGCACCTTATTTCAAGGAAATATCCATGGGCATGTCCGACGACTACCTTATTGCCATCCGCCAAGGAAGCACACTCATCCGCATCGGAAGCCGTATTTTTGGAGAGCGAAATTATTAAAACTTCCCTTTTTCTGCACAATAACTCGCAAAATGTGCTGAAATCCTTTGTTTGTTCATATATTAAGCGTATCTTCGCACATAATATCCAAATTTGTGCAAAACATAAAAGATATAGATAATATTATGGAAAACGAAAAGAGTTTCATAGCATTAATTGAAAAAAGCATCAAGAAACATTGGGATGCAGATTCCTTGACCGACTATAAGGGTGTAACCTATCAATACAAGGACGTTGCTCGCAAAATCGAAAAGCTTCACATCATTTTCGAAGAAAGTGGCATCAAGCCGGGTGATAAAATTGCTATCTGCGGACGCAACATGTCACATTGGGGTGTAACATTCCTCGCTACCGTTACTTATGGTGCTGTCATTGTACCTATTCTTCACGAATTCAAGCCTGACCAAGTTCATAACATCGTAAACCACTCGGAAGCCAAGCTCCTCTTTGTAGGCGACGTGGTATGGGAAGG
>JAFYPV010000033.1 GCA_017559935.1 Bacteroides sp.
AAAAATGTGGCTGTAAATTTCATTAATACATATAAATAGACTATTTTTGCTGCCCGAAAACTATCTCGATAAAAATAATAAAAAGTTAAGATAAAATGGCAGAAAAAAAACAAATTCAAGACCCATTGGACTTGGAAGAAGCAATGAGCTCTTCTGAAGCGTTCATCATCAAGTACAAAAACAAGTTTTTGGCAGGTATCGCCGCTATCGTTATCGTAGTGGGCGGTGTATTGGGTTACCAACACTTCATCTCGGAACCGAATGAAAAGAAAGCAAGCGAAGCTTTGTTCAGAGGCGAACAATATTTCATGGCAGACAACTATGAATATGCATTGAACGGTGACAGCTTGGGTTACGAAGGCTTCTTGAAGGTAGCTAACGAATTCAGCGGTACAGATGCAGGTAAATTGGCTAACGCTTACGCAGGTATCTGCTACGCTCAGTTGGGCCAGTACGAAAATGCAGTGAAGTTCCTCGACAAGTTCAGCGCAGACGACCAGTTGGTTACTCCAGCATTGATGGCTACTATGGGTAACTGCTATGCACAGTTGGGTCAGCTCGACAAGGCAGCAGCTACTTTGGTTAAGGCAGCAGACAAGGCAGCTAGCCAGGCTTTGAGTCCAATCTATTTGATTCAGGCAGGTCAGATCTACGAAAAGTTGGGCAAGAACAGCGAAGCTGTTAAGGCATATCAGACTGTTAAGGACAAGTACTTCAATTCATACCAGGCAATGGAAATTGACAAGTACATTGAACGTGCTTCAGTAAAATAAAAACTTTATTTATTCATTTGTCGTTAAAAAGCACGGAATCTTTCCGTGCTTTTTTAATACCTTTTAATACCTTATTAATATGGCAACCGCATATCACAACCTCAGCGATTACGATTTCAATTCCGTTCCCAACGCAGAAAACATGCGTTTCGGTATCGTAGTATCCGAATGGAATTACAACATCACCGGTGCTTTGTTGGCCGGAGCAGTGAAAACCTTGAAAACACACGGAGCCAAGGACGAGAACATCCTTATCCAACATGTACCAGGCAGCTTTGAGCTGACCTTCGGTTCGGCTCAAATGATCCAAAGTGGCAAAGTAGACGCCGTAATAGCCATCGGCTGTGTGGTTCGTGGAGATACTCCCCACTTTGATTACGTGTGCGCAGGAACCACTCAAGGCATTGCCCACTTGAATGCCACCACCGACATTCCTGTCATCTATGGCTTGATCACTACCAACAACATGCAACAGGCCGAAGACCGTGCCGGCGGCTGTTTAGGTAACAAGGGAGACGAATGTGCTGTGACCGCCATCAAGATGATTGACTTCAAAGAACAGCTAAAAAAGTAAAGAAACAAGGGAAAATACGGCTTAAGAACCTCACCGATCGGGTAAAAAGAAGAAAAAACACATTTTTTTGAAAAAAAACTCCGAGAACACTTGCAGATTCAAAAAAAAGCCGTACCTTTGCATCGCAATTGAGAAACAAACCTACTCAATCAAACGAAAAGGGGAGTTAATCGAAAGCGAATGGGCAAATACCAGAGTGGCCAAATGGGGCAGACTGTAAATCTGCTGGCTTACGCCTTCGGTGGTTCGAATCCATCTTTGCCCACTTAAAGTTGCGGAAGTAGCTCAGTTGATAGAGCATTAGCCTTCCAAGCTGAGGGTCGCGGGTTTGAGCCCCGTCTTCCGCTCTACTGAAAACCTTGATAGTCAAGCAATTAACTATCGAGGTTCTTTTTTTATATTCTCTCATTAAATAACCATTTCGAAGTTGTGTTTTCCGAAAGAAAAAACTATTTTTGTAGATGAAAGAATATTAAACAATATGGGTTCAATATTTATTATACAAGGTATATTGATTTACATCTATGCTTTTGACCATAATCCACCACATATTCATGTAAAAAGTGGAGATGGTGAATTTACTATTACCATTAAGGATAGAATTGTAGAAGGTAAAGCCAAATCCAAGACTATACAACTTGTTAATAGCTTTATGGATGAACATGAAGAAGAAATCATGGAAATCTGGAACAAAGCACAGAGAGGTGAAAAAATTAATAAGATTAGACATTAAAAAAGAATATTATGCTAAAAGTTATTGACGTTGATTATTTGGGCAAGTACACCCTACTTTGCACATTTAGTACAGGAGAAAAAAAGAAAGTGGATTTAAGTCCATTACTTCAATATCCTGCATTTGAAGAATTGAAAGACGAAAAGCAATTTATTCAGTTCGGTTTGGATGGTACTATATTCTGGTCTAATGGCGCAGATATAGCACCAGAATATCTATATGACAACGGAACATTAGCAAATTGAAAGCATTAGCTTTCCTCTCTACAAAAAAATCAGATAGTTTTAAAAACTACCTGATTTTTTTGTTTTTATAAAGTTACACCCTGTTTCAAGATTGCAATTTCACGATAGCCTTTCTTTTCATTCAGTGCCAATTCACCACTGGCAACTTTCACAACAAAGTCCATAAAACGTCTGCTCAAAGACTCCATACTTTCTCCTTCGACCAATGTACCTGCATTAAAATCGATCCATGTACGTTTCTGTTCATACAACGGAGTGTTTGTTGAAATCTTCACAGTTGGAACAAATGTTCCGAACGGAGTTCCACGGCCGGTAGTGAACAGCACGATATGACATCCGGCAGAAGCAAGAGCCGTGCTTGCTACCAAATCATTACCGGGAGCACTCAACAGATTCAACCCTTTAGTCTTAACACGATCGCCATACTTCAATACGTCTTCTACCATCGAACTACCAGACTTCTGAGTACATCCCAACGATTTCTCCTCAAGGGTAGAAATTCCTCCCGCCTTGTTTCCCGGTGAAGGATTCTCATAGATAGGTTGGTCATTACGGATGAAGTAGTTCTTGAAGTCGTTTATCATGGCAACTGTATCATTGAAAATCTCCTGCGTACGACAACGGTTCATCAGCAGTGTCTCTGCCCCAAACATTTCGGGTACTTCGGTAAGAACTGTGGTTCCATCTTGTGCAACGAGATAGTCGGAAAAGACTCCAAGCAACGGGTTAGCTGTTATACCAGACAGTCCGTCAGACCCACCACATTTAAGTCCGATACGCAGTTTTGACAGAGGAACATCGGTACGTTTGTCTTCTTTGGCTATGGCATACATTTCGCGCAGCAACTTCATTCCTTCAGCTATCTCATCATCCACCTTTTGTGTGACAAGGAAACGTACTCTCTTCGTATCATACTCGCCAAGAAACTCGCAAAAAGCATCCGGCTGGTTGTTCTCACATCCAAGACCTACCACCAAGACAGCGCCAGCATTAGGATGAAGAACCATATCACGCAATATCTTGCGCGTATTCTCATGATCATCGCCCAACTGTGAGCAACCGTAATTGTGAGGAAAAGCAACGATTGAATCAACACCCTCACCGTCTGTCTCCTTACGAAGTTGTTCTGCCAACTGATTGGCTATTCCATTTACACAACCCACAGTAGGTATAATCCATATTTCATTACGTATGCCGGCATCTCCGTTTGCACGCAAATATCCCTTGAAAGTGCGATTCTCATTGATGAAAGTCTGTGTCTCGAACTTCGGAGTATAACTGTATGTACTCAGACCGGAAAGATTTGTTTCTACGATTTTCTCGTCCAGCAAACGGCCTTTCTTCACCTCTTGGATGGTGTGTGATATAGGGAAACCGTATTTGATGACCATCTCATTCTTCGCCAAATCCTTCAAGGCAATCTTGTGTCCGACAGGTATATCCTCGACCAGTTCAATGGAGTTGCCATTCACCTCTATCATAGTCCCCTTGGACAATGAGCGTAAAGCTACAGCCACATTGTCCAAGGGATTTATCTGAATATATTCAGCCATAACAAACATATATAAATTGAATAATCAACCCACAAGGTCTTTCACTGTTTGAAGCATTCCTTCACGCTGAATCTTGATTATGTAATAGGCTACACGATCAGCCAATCCAGGGATTTCATTAAGGTCTTCCCCCCAAATGGAAGTAGTGGCGAGAACCGTTCTTACCAGGTTCTCTACAGAGCCCTCGTTCCAAAGGTTAGTCAGCATTTCCATTATCTCAGAAGCATCGTTCGGAATTATTTCCACCCCATCGGCACGCTTACCCCCCTTATAGTAAACCATAATAGCTGCAAGGCCAAGAACCAAACCTTCTGGAAGCACTCCCTTACGTTTTAGATATTCTTTCAATCCCGGCAAATCGCGTGTAGCGTACTTAGGGAATGAATTAAGCATAATTGAAGTCACCTGGTGATCAACGAAAGGATTGTTAAAACGCTCAAGTACATCTTCGGCAAACTTCATAAGTTCCTCTTTAGGAAGGTTAAGCGTTTCCATCAGTTCATCAAACATCACACGCGTGATGAACTTGCCTATCACCTCATGCTGGCATGCATCTCTCACAATGTTAACTCCTGAAAGGAAAGCAACAGGCGACAAGACGGTATGTGGACCATTAAGAAGCGTCACCTTACGTTCGTGATAAGGCTCCTCCGATGGAACAAACAGAACGTTCAATCCCGCCTTGTTTGCTGGAAATTCCTCGGCCACGGATGCTGGTGCTTCTATAACCCACAAATGAAAAGCTTCACCTTGTACAACCAGGTTGTCATCAAAGCCCAATTTCTTTTTTATGCTATCGATGTCTTTACGAGGAAATCCCGGAACGATTCGGTCAACCAATGTGGCATATACTCCACATGCCGTTTCAAACCATGTTTTGAATTCTTCACCAAGATTCCACCATTCAATATACTGATAGATTGTCTCTTTCAACTTATGACCGTTGAGGAAGATAAGCTCGCAAGGGAAAATGATAAGCCCCTTTGATTTGTCGCCGTTAAAGTGTTTGAATCTGTGATAAAGCAACTGAGTAAGCTTACCCGGATACGAACTTGCTGGAGCATCATCGAGCTTACACGACTCATCGAAGTTAATACCCGCTTCCGTCGTATTTGAGATGACAAATCTCATTTCCGGCTGTTCGGCAAGCGCCAAGAAATCTGGATACTGGTCGTATGGATTCAAGGCACGGCTAATCACATCAATCATTCTGAAAGAGTTGACCACCTCACCATTGTTCAATCCCTGAAGATTGACATGATAAAGGCAGTCCTGAGCATTCAGCACATCAACCATTCCTTTTTCAATAGGCTGTACAACCACTACGCTGCTGTTGAAATCAGTCTTTTCATTCATATTGGAAATAATCCAATCAACGAATGCACGAAGGAAATTACCTTCACCAAATTGGATAATCCGTTCCGGACGAACAGCTTTTACAGCTGTCTTACTATTTAAAGCTTCCATCTTGTATCATAAAAACATTATGCTACAAAGTTATCAAAAGTTGATTAACAATCGATTTTAATTTACTACATTTGTGAATAATCAATTCTCATATTATGAAACACACTATTTTATTTGCAAGTTGCTTAGTGGGATTGTTGCTATGCTGGAGTTGTAGCTCTTCCTGCAAAAAAGAAAGTCAAAGTCCAAACAAACAGGATTATTATGTAGCAGCCTTTATCTGGCCATCTTGCCACGATGATTCATTGGCACATGTTCATCTGTGGGGTGAAGGAAACGGAGAATGGGAAATTATCCAGAAGGGAAATCCCCGGTTCGAAGGACACTACCAACCTAAACAACCTTTATGGGGATATGAACATGATGATGATCCTAAAGTGGTTGAACGCTGGATAGATACCGCCTTAAAATATGGAGTCAATACCTTTATCTACGACTGGTACTGGTTTATGGATTATCCTTATTTGGAAGGCGCTCTCAACGATGGTTTCCTGAAAGCTTCCAACAATGAAAAGATGAACTTCTACATCATGTGGGCCAACCATGTCGTTGTGAAGAACTATTGGAACTGCCATCGATATGGTGATGACAGAACCGTACTTTTTGACCCGAAAGTGAATTGGGAACAGTTCAAAACCATTGTAGACCGTGTAATCAACCAGTATTTCAAGCGACCTAATTACGTGAAGATAGACGGTTGCCCTGTATTTGGTGTATTCGATATCAACCAATTTATACAAAGCTTCAGCAGCATGGATGAAGCAGCTAAAGCAATGGCTTATTTCCGTGAAGAAGTAATCAAAGCCGGCTTTAAGGGACTTCACATACAAGAGAACAAAGGTGGTGGCGGTTTCCTTTCCGACAAACAAATAGCTTACGCACACGAATATGTCGAAAAATTGGGTGTAAACAGTATGGCTTTCTACAATATGGGTGGATTTGATTGCGACTATTTAAAACATGGACAAATAGCGCTTGATATCCGTCAGCAATATGATGAGGTATTCTCCATTCCTGTATTCCCAACCGTATCCATCGGATGGGACGACAGTCCCCGATTCCCAGCCAAAGGTGCTGAGCATGTTACCCGTTTCAACCATTCTCCACAAGTTTTCGCCACATTCCTGCAAGCAGCCAAGGAATATGCCGACAGCCATCCGGAACAGCCACCATTCATCATGATCAATGCCTGGAACGAATGGGTAGAAGGCAGTTATCTGCTCCCCGACAGAAAACACGGCTTTGGCTTCCTGGAAGCGGTTCGCGACGTTATATTGGAAGGAAAATATGAATAATGAAAAACGGTCGGTTTAACTGAGCTAGTTAAACCGACCGTTTCATTACATATCCATAGTCAACTCCACCGGGCAATGATCGGAGCCCAGTACCTCGGTATGAATCTTGGCATCTACCAACTTATCATTCAACGAAGCTGAAGTAACGAAGTAGTCAATACGCCACCCCGCATTCTTTTCACGCGCCTTAAAGCGATAGGACCACCAGGAATAGATTTCCTTCTGTTCCGGATAAAAGTAGCGGAAAGTATCTGTAAAGCCCGATTCCAGCCAACAAGTAAACTTGGCACGTTCTTCATCCGTAAAGCCTGCATTTTTACGATTGCTTTTCGGGTTCTTCAAGTCGATTTCCTGATGAGCTACATTCAAATCGCCACACACTACGACCGGCTTCTTCTCTTCCAACTTCTTGAGATAAGCCAGGAAATCATCCTCCCAAGTCATTCGATAATCCAAACGACGGAGTCCGTCTTGCGAATTCGGAACATACACTGTAATGAGATAGAAATTCTCCATTTCGAGTGTAATAACACGTCCTTCGTGGTCGTGCTTCTCCACTCCCATCCCATACGCTACCGACAAAGGCTGCTTACGGGTAAAGATAGCAGTTCCCGAATAACCTTTCTTCTCTGCATAATTCCAATACGACTGATAACCATCGAACTGCAAGTCGAGCTGCCCTGCCTGCATCTTGGTTTCCTGCAGACAGAAGAAGTCGGCATCCAACCGTTCAAATGTTTCTCTAAATCCTTTATCGCAACAGGCACGAAGGCCATTCACATTCCATGAAACAAGTTTCAACATACTAATCTATTTATGATAAAAACGGTTCATTTCCTTTCGAAAACGAACCGCCTTTATTCTTTTGTTTAAAAAGTCTGAATTACTGAGCTTCTTCTGTAGCAGCAGGAGCTTCAGTTGCAGGAGCTTCGGTAGCTGTCGGAGCAACGAAACCAGTCGGTGCATTCAACGGGTTAGTAGCGCTTTCCTTTACAGCCTGTTCCATGATAACAGAAGAACTAGAAGTTGCAGAAGGAAGTGTATAAGCACATGCAATGCTGATAACAACCATAAAACCAGCCAAACTCCAAGTCAACTTTTCAATAAAGTCTGTTGTCTTGCGTACACCCATAATTTGGTTGGAAGAAGCAAAGCTAGATGCCAAGCCACCGCCCTTTGAGTTTTGAATCAAAACCACAAAGCACAACAACAACGCTGCAACAACGATCAATCCAATAAATAAAAGATACATTTTCCTTATTTTGATTTAGTGTTAATAATCAGTTTTTCCAAAAATCTAATTTGGTCTGCAAAGTAAGCGTTTTTTTCGGGATATTTCAAATTTAATCTCGTAATTATTTCAAGAGCTTTTGAATATCTTTGCTGTTTTACGTAAATTTTTGCCAAAGTCTCTGTAAAATAGCTTTCATCCTCCGTATCTTCCTCTTTTTTATCCTCTTCGTCCTCCTCTTCATCTACCACAGAGGTAATGAGCGGTTGCTCCTCGGATTTTTCCAAAAAATTGTCAATCCACTCCTGTCCTTTCAACTTAGGTCCTTCTTCCGGATGTTCCTGAGCTTCCGGCGATTCCTGCATTAAATAAGCGGTATAATCGGTGGCTGCTTCCACAGGCAAAGCAATGATACCTGGAGCAGACGGTTCTTCGGGCAAAGTAGAAAGAAAGGCATCAATTAAAGAAAGGGTACGGTCTACACCCGGAACATCTTCGGCCACTTGCTGTTTTTCCAGTGCCTTCAATGTATAGCGGTCGTTCTCTACCAAAGTAAAAAGCACCCGACGATCGGTGATATACAGAGCTGCTCTCCGAAGTTCTTCACCAAAGGTAATATCATGAAGCAAGTACAGATTTTTAAGATACAACAAACGAGCCGTCTGAAAATAAGGATAGCGTGCGAGCAACGTGCGAAGCTCGTACAATGTTTCCCGATTCAATTGTTCGGGATGCTTTATCCATTCATGAAGGCGTTGCTGTATCATTACCAATTGGCTACTGTTGCATTAAAAATCTGGTCTACAATATCCTTAATCATCTGATTTACCAATTCATCCTGAACCGAGGCCAATTGCTGGGTAGAATCATATTCGCGGCTGGCAGAGAATTGTCTTGCCTCGAAATTCTCCTGCGGATTCGAGCGGTTTGTAAAGGTCACACGAACAGTCATACGGAGCTCTGCCATGGTAGAATACCCGTCGGCACCGACCCCCTTATTGTAGGCATCGTAATTCGTAATTTCGCCGGAGAGTTCCAAATCACCACTTCGCTTTACCATTTGCAAACGGGTCTGCTGGGTATAGATATCCTGCAAAGCCGTATTGAACATGCTCTCCATAGGACCCCAAACAAAGCCCACGGAGCGGTTCGGGAAATTCTCGATCGCAATTGATTTCACCTTTGTATAGTCAATGGATGAACCGTTGAACTGATAGGAAATGGAGCAAGCTGTCATTAGCACAGCCAACATCATCATCGTTCCCAAACATTTCATCTTCTGTTTATTCCAAACCATATTCCTTAATTTTTCGATAGAGTGTACGTTCTGATATTTTCAAATCTTTTGCTGCATTCTTGCGTCTTCCGTGATGACGATCCAATGCCTTACGGATCATTTCTTTTTCTACCTCATCCAAAGAGAGGGTTTCTTCCACATATTCTTCGGTATCCTGTATATCGTCATCCGCATGCGACAAAGGTGTGCTAGGAGTATGTAGCACCGGAGAAATATTGATGGTAGACGAAGTTGTAGCCGGATAAGTCGGAGTATATCCCGGTTCTCCCCTTTCAGCCATCAAGGTATTGACCAGGCTTTTCAGTTCCGTCATATCGCGGCGCATATCAAACAATACCTGATACAAGATTTCGCGTTCGCTTTCGAAAGTCTTTCCACTTCCGCTATTTTTCGCCCCAAACAACATCGGCAAACGGCTGTCCATCTGCTGTGTCGGCAGGTAATTCTGCAGAATATGTGCATTGATTTCCCGATGGGTTTCAATGATTGAAATCTGTTCGGTGATGTTCTTCAGCTGACGCACATTACCTGGCCATGGGTAAGCCAACAACATGGCTTTGGCATCTTCTGTAAGCTGCACGGCAGGCATGCGGTATTTTTCAGCAAAATCGGAAGCAAACTTGCGGAAGAGCAAGGAAATGTCCTCGCCACGAGCGCGCAAAGGAGGAATTTTGATAGGCACCGTATTCAAACGATAGAACAAATCCTCACGGAAACGCCCTGATGCAATGGCCTCAGCCAGATTCACATTGGTCGCAGCCACAATACGGACATCGGTCTTTTGTACCTTGGATGAGCCTACCTTGATATATTCTCCACTCTCCAGCACACGCAACAAACGAGCTTGAGTGGACAACGGAAGTTCACCTACTTCATCCAGGAAGATGGTTCCTCCATTGGCTTCGGCAAAATAACCGTTACGGTCACCAATCGCTCCCGTAAAGGCTCCCTTTTCATGACCGAACAGTTCGGAATCAATCGTACCTTCTGGAATCGCGCCACAGTTCACAGCAATGTACTGGCCATGCTTCCGTCGGCTAAACTGATGGATGATTTGAGGAAAGCTTTCCTTACCCACCCCACTCTCACCGGTAATCAGTACCGACAAATCAGTAGGCGCAACCTGCATAGCAATATCGATGGCACGGTTCAAGCCCTCGGCATTGCCTATAATACCAAAACGGAGTTTTATATTCTGAATTTCAGTTCTTATCATAATCCTCTTTCCAAGAAAACCATGACAAAATTACAAATTAGTTGGTATACAACAAGCAGTTTTGTCAGATTTTAACGCTCAAGCTTCTTGAGTTTCTTCTGAAAGCTCCTTCGGCTTGCGGAATACCCATACATCCGTCAAGAAATAATTGAACAATCCGGAGATGAGCAAAGCCGACAAGTTGCACCAAACCACATCCCATCCGAAGATTCGTTCGAAAAGAAGAAGGAACAGCATCTTGATCAAAAAACCTGCTACCGAGGATAAATTGAATATAAAGAACCGGCCCCAGAAAGCACGACATCCTCTATGGACGATACGGCTTTTCCAAATCCAGAAATAAGACCAGAGGAAGTTGCTCATCACCGCAAACTCGAATGAGATGATGGGCGAAAGAATATAGCTTCCCCAATAAGAAGTAAATATATAGTCTGAACAAAGCCAAAGCACGAGCGTATCCACACCCGTGCCAAACAAACGGCTTAATACAAATTCGAGATATTTTATAATCAAAACAATCGGTTTTATTCGTTTTCTGTTGGATTGTACGGTTTCAACGGATCGATGGCTGCCATCTCACGACGGTCTTTCAAGAACTGCACCAACCACATCATAAACAAAATAACTGCAATGGCGAAACCTACTATATCGTACACTCCGAATTCATAACCATTCACATTGTATCGAATAGTTACCCATGGAGTATACATCACCACCGTATTGAGCAAAATAATGGCCAGACGCATTTCTGTAGGTCCGAAACCTCCACCATAAGTCAGAAGGAACTTATCCTTTATGATGGTACATATATAGGTATAAATGGAGAGTACCAAATAACCGATAAGTATGAGCATAGCCACCTCCATCTTGAAAATAGAAGAAAGACCGCCACCCAAGCACATGAAGCACACAGTTATGGCATCGAGTGAATGGTCAATAAAGAAGCCATACTTAGGACGTTGTAATTGACGAACACGAGCTAACGTGCCATCCAAACTATCGCCATACCAATTGATCAACAAACCGAACGATGACAACCAAAGCCAATATACATGGTAATTGGACAAATAGTAACCTAATGCACAGATAGCAGCACCAAGCACACCAATATAAGTCAACATATCCGAAGTCATCCAACGAGGCTGTCTGTGGGCAAGCCATATCAACGCTTTCTTTTCTGCTGCATTCAGAATCGAGGTCTGAATTCTTTCTGCCTTTTCACTTCCCATTTTCTATTCTTTTTTAATGTCTAACGCAGTTTTGCGTCTGCAAAGTTACATCTTCTTTTTGAGAATCTATTATAGTTTTTTAAGATTTTTCCCTAAGCACTAAAAGACGGTTCGAATCATCAATCGAATCCCCCATTCGTTAGCCGTCGGCAAATGATTGTAATTCAATCGACGGACATATTCCACATGGAGCAATTTAAAGATATTGTGAATACCTGCTGTTATCTCGACATAAGGGATATGCGGATCCATCACGTTACTCGAATAATCATAGTACCCATTCTCCCGATAGTGTCCGGGGAACATCATCAACACGTCGTCTCCCTCATTCTGACTCAGGAATGGATTGTTCTTGTCAGTCAATTCTCCCCATAAACATTTTACGCCAATGAACTCACGCCATTTCAATTTCTTCAGCAAAGGAATACGGTTGAAGATCTTTCCCTGCATATTCCAGGATACATCCAACGAAGTAAAACGGTCATTCAGGAACTCCATGTTATTAATCAAGTTGAAGGTATTGTCCTGAATAATATATGATAAGTTGGCTGCCGGCATAATGAGCAATGGGAAAGGTACTTTATTCCACTGGATACCCCCCTTCAGATACATATCCACATTCCCCCAAGAGCCTAACCAGAAGCGCTTGTATGCACTGGCTTCGGTAAAGTTGTAATTATACTCAGAGCCCAGTACCCCCTTGACACCAATCGTATGGTTCAAGGTAAAAACCGGAGCATCAAGATTAATTGGCAATCGGCGTTGCTTGGTATTGATAATCGTCTCACCTGGTGCAAAACGTACTCCGACGCTCGCTTCCACCATGGTAATATCATGCATATTGAACGGGGAATGCACGAACTTTTCACCTACAACCGTTCCATTCGCAATGGCTTCCTGCAATTTGGATTCCCCTTCCAAGGTACGATAGAACAATTCGCCACAAGGCTCGTAGTTGGCATGACGAATCAAAGCCGTAGTTGTCAATCCGTTTTCACGTTCATGTTCATAATTTACCGTCAACTTCCGTTCATAATTGTACTGGTCTACCGTACAAACCTTCAAAGCCGTGAACACATTATCCTTATCAGCCTTTATAAACTTGTCGGACGGCACCATGTTGTCGTATTGATAAGATAACGCCAAGGTATGTTTCGGGAACTCTCTGGCCAAGTATTCCTTCTTGTCGAACGAATATTCCACCTGTCCCAAGTATTTCATCCGTTCGTCCTTGAAACCATAAGCTACATAACCTTTCAAGAATACCTGCGGATGAAGGTTGGCCGTTGTCTGTGCCGTTGCTCTCAAGCGAAGACCATCTACATAATTACTGGATACCATCGCATTGATAGGTCCCACATCCACTTTACTTGGGTTACCCGTTTCCACATAACTTTCAATCAAAGCCTTCAGGCCGACCATGATATACTTAAACCCTTTAATTTGGGTAAGATTATCAATAAAACGGTCCATATTGCTTTCCGCAGCCGTCATTTCCTTTTGGTCACGATACTGGTTCCAAAAATCATCATCCCGCATCATCGCATTGACCTCCTTTATCTCCCTGCCCTTCTGCTTGAATATCTGGCCCGAAATCTCTTCGAACTCATAATCGGAATTACGGGTTGCCCGTCGGACCATGAAACGCCCTCCAAAGAAATTCAACTCACAAAGCATATCATCGGTCTTTTGTACCCATTCCCCCGTAGGCAACGAGTCATATTCCTGCACAATTCGCATGCTTTCCACAAAATTCACATCGGTCTTTGCCGGCAAATTCAATACACACTGCTTCAAACGGAACGTTGAATCGGCCATGATGTACAAGTGCCCTGTAAAACCAAAGTCCTGTGAGTTGTTGGGAACAAAAGTGAGATGGAAGCACTTATCCTTATCTACATAAGTGGTATCCATGATATAATAGCGATAGAAACCGATTCCGTTGTCGGAAATCGGACTGTCAAACGGATATTGCAACAAGCGCACCCTATCCTGATATACATTGACATTCTGGAAAACATCCTTCAATACGGTAGTGAGGATATCACCCGTATTGAACAGCTCATTCACACCAGTGGAATTAATCCCCTTCACGATACTCTTCTCGCTTTCCGGACTCTTGCGGTATAAGTTTTGGGTAACCGTTTCATCCACCGATACCGGAAGAATGTTCTTTTCTATTTCCGGACAATACTCTACCTGATCACGAAAAAAAGGAAATTTAGTAAAGATCTTGGACTCCTTTAATGAGTCTGCCGTGATATTGTTTACAGCCAGCGTCAGCTTCTGATAAGTATTATAGCTATAATAATCCTTTGCTTTCAAGTCGTCCAGCTCCTTATGAGCAACCACTTTCTTCATCAACTCTACCGCAGGGTTATTCTTTCGGGAATATTTTTCTTTCTTCGGACGAACGACAACCTCATTCAAAGTATAATCCGAAGGTTTCAACTCCACATTCAGAATTTTAGTATTGACAGAAATGGGAATGACCTTGGTCTGATAACCTACCGAAGAAAAAGTCAATTCTTTCCATTCCACATACTTGTCCACTTTATAGCGTCCATCTATATCGGTAATGGTACCTACTCCTTTACCTGCATAAAAAACACTTAAATATGGCAATGGCTCTCCAGTCTCGGCATCCTTCACCACCCCTTCAATCTGGGCATAGATTTGGCTAAATAAGACAAACAATAAAAGAAATAAAACAGAAAATCTTTTTACCATGATTCTTTCCTACAGAAAACTTCCAGTCTAATTTTGTGCAAAATTACATAAATCATCCTAAAAGGACAACTAAGGCCCCTTCATGGCAGCCAAAAAGAACATTTTTTTGGAATTTCAGGAGATTATTTACTTTTATTAAAAAAAACGGGAAGAAGATTGCTCTTCCTCCCGTCCTATTTTTAATCTTCCTGATCCAATTTCAAGATATCACTGTCGTCTCGTTTTTCATAATATTGCTTACGCAACGGACGCGCATGAATCTCTCTTTCCACTTCCCGACTCCGATATACATCAATAGCCGTATAGATTGCCTGACGGAAAGAACTTTCGGATGCTATGCCTTGACCTGCGATGTCGTAAGCCGTTCCATGTGCCGGTGAAGTACGAACAATAGGCAAACCTGCCGTAAAGTTCACTCCTTCATCCATCGCTACAGCCTTGAAAGGCGCCAATCCCTGATCATGATACATTGCCAGGATTCCATCAAAATGGCAGTAATTGCCAGAACCCATAAATCCATCAGCAGGATAAGGTCCAAAACACTGGACACCCTTTGCTACCATTTCCTGGATAGCTGGAATAATCACTTCACTCTCTTCTGTACCAATCAATCCATTATCCCCCGCATGAGGATTCAAAGCAAAGACAGCAATACGAGGGTTATCCACTCTGAAATCCTGCTTCAAAGAACGATGGAAAATGGAAATCTTCTCCTTAATCAATTCTTTGGTAATTGTAGATGAGATGTCTTTTACTGGAATATGTCCTGTAACCAATGCTACTCTAAAATCATCCTTCATCAAAATCATCAAAGCTTTCTTGTTATCACCGACACGTTCCTCAATATATTCGGTATGCCCCGGGAACTGGAATGTTTCCGATTGGATGGTATGCTTGTTAATCGGTGCAGTCACCAACACGTCAATCAAACCTTCGCGATAATCCTCTAAAGCTCTTTCCAATGCATCCAAAGCCGCTTTACCAGCTTCAGGAGTGGCTTTAGTGAGTTCCACTTTCAGTTCATCTTCAGTACAGTTCAGGATATTCAGCTTATCATCCTGAGCATCATCCGCCACATTAATAATGCTGAAGCTGGTTGGAATATCCATCGACTTCCGATGATAGGTTGCCACTTTGGGCGAACCATAAACAATCGGTGTACACAATTCCAGCATCGTAGGATCCGAAAATGCTTTCAAGATGACTTCGTATCCAACTCCGTTGATATCCCCGTGGGTGATACCAACCCTTATTTTTTCTTTGTTTTCCATGAGAGGCTAAATGTTTCTATATAATTATTTGACAGGCTCGGCAGCTGGCTTTTCTTCTTCCAGACCCGGACCAATTACAATTTCTTCCATCTGTTGTTCTTGCGGCAAGTTCAATGTATAAAGAGCCGCTTCCATCTGGCGCATCAAGTCACGCTTTTTCTTTTCCGGTGCATAAATGAAAGCTTCCACTACCACTACCCGGCCATTCGGACGGTCTACACGTGCATGAGACACGAACGGGCCACCCATCATGTCATTTTCCATGTACCACAAACCACGTGCTTCAAACGCATATTCTCCCTTCACACTGAAATTCTTCACATCCACATAATCCGCATCGGTTGCGATGTACTGACCTTCCAATGCACCTGGGATATTGATTTTCATGACAGAGTCACGCTTATGAACGAAGTAATCCTTGGTAAAAGTATTCTTGTCTGTATACGGATAAGAATAAATCACGAAATTGATGCTGACATCCGATCCAGGCTTGTCGCTCGATGCCCAAAGGAAATCCTGACCTTGCTTGTAGCGTTCCATTTCAGTTGGAACCCACACGTCACAACCGAACATGCTTCCCACCTTAGTTGAAATGACTTCACTATGCTTTTTCTTCAGCAACGCAATCTGACGGTTCATCTCCGCTTTCGTAAAGAAGTCGACAATCACCTGTCGGTTCTTGTTCACAAATTCTTCGAACGATGCTTCATCCGGAGCCTGAATGGTCATAATCATTTGTGGTGAAGCATAGCTATCACGCGAATACTTCAATTTCGGTTGGGTATAAATCGGTTGGATATCCACATCGATAATGTTACGGAAGATACGCAGACCTCTGTTAAAATTTTCCGGACCCACATTCGAGATACGGAAAGAACGTTCCGGCTGTGGCAATCCCGGTACATCCGTATCCAACGCATTGAACAGCGCACGACCTGCAGGACGTTCCCACATATCCTTGTCAATTACCACCAACATTTCGTAAGGGCGTCCACTGGATACCGGAGTAAACAATGACTTGCCCCCCTTCTTTCCATTGCCGCCACAAGAGAACAGCACCAATGCCATCAGTGCCATACCCAATAAGTTCATTACTTGCTTTTTCATTTCTCTATTTTTTCTTGATCATTTCTTCTTCTCTTCCTGCTGCTTGGCTGTAGAAAGCATACCACATGCAGCAAAAATATCTTCCCCTCGAGAAGCACGAATCGTAGCAAACACCCCGTGTTGGGTCAAGTAATCGCGGAAAGCAATGATATGTTCCATTCCTGTTCCTTCCAGATCCACGTTCGGGATGGCATGGAAACGAATCAAGTTCATGCGGCATTCAATACCCCGCAACAGGCGGACAATCTCCTTGGCATACACCAACGAATCGTTCACTCCCTTGAACATGATGTATTCAAACGACAAACGGCGCTGCTTGGTGAAATCATATCGGCTCAGCACTTCCACAATCTCTTCAATGGAGAAAGCCTTTTCTGCCGGCATCAAATCACGACGTTGGGAAGGTATCGGTGAGTGCATGCTGATAGCCAAATGACAATCACTTTCATTCAAGAAGCGTTCCAATCCCTTTTTAAGCCCTACCGATGATACCGTGATACGTTTCGGACTCCATTTATATCCATAATCTGCCGTCAGGATTTCCAGCACCTTCAACACCTCGTCGAGGTTATCAAACGGTTCTCCCATACCCATAAACACCAGATTCGTTAAAGTGTTTCGTTCCGGAATGGAAAAAATCTGATTCATAATCTGATTAGCCGTAAGATTGGCAGTAAATCCCTGTTTTCCGGTCATACAGAACTTACAATTCATCTTGCAGCCCACCTGTGAAGACACACACAAAGTGGCACGATCATTGTCCGGAATATACACAGCTTCCACATAATCGTTAGTCGGTGTACGGAACAAATATTTCACCGTTCCATCTACCGAGCGCATGGCTTCTACTGGTGCAGAAGCTCCCACTTCGTAACCTTCTTTCAAGGCCTCCCGATGCTTCAAAGACAAGTTCGTCATTTCATCTATCGAACCCACCTTCTTATCATAAATCCAGGAAGCAATTTGCTTGGCAGCAAACTTCGGCATACCGACATTTGCCACGATTTGTTGTATTTCATACAGCGTTTTACCCAGTAACGCTATTTTAGGAGTTTCCATATCATTTCTACAATTATACTCACAAAGGTATACAAAAATAAAGATATAATGCCTATCTTTGCATCATAATTAGAAAAATTAAGAAAGATATCCTACATGAAAGAACCTGAAATAAGCGTCGGGATTGTCAATGCTCAGGAAATCCATTTCACTCTGAACGGCTATTTTTTTGCCAAAGGTGAGATGGTCAAAGGTGAACAGTGTGTGACCTTCAGCGAAGGAGGCATTCTCTGGAACGACAACTTATACCGAGAATTGACATTCACTCCTCAAGAAGAACAGAACTCTTTCTCGCTATATAATGTAACCATCGGCATCAACCTTCATTGGGAACGTCAGGAAACCCAAGTATTTTCCGGTACCCTCAAACTGGTTGTCGAGGAAGAAAAGATTGTAGCCATCAACATCCTGCCTGTAGAAGATTACCTAACCAGTGTCATCTCATCGGAAATGAGCGCGAATTCTTCATTGGAATTATTGAAAGCACATGCCGTCGTATCCCGCAGCTGGCTTTTTGCCCAAATGGAAAAGCGCAAGGCAATGACAGGAAAGGACGAAGGCTTCTTCTCTTTCATCAAGACCAAGGAAGAGTATATCCGTTGGTACGACCGCGAAGATCATACCATCTTCGACGTCTGTGCCGATGACCATTGCCAGCGTTATCAAGGCATCACCAAAGCCTCAAACGAAACTGTCATGGAAGCGGTTAAAGCCACTCGAGGACGAATCCTGATGCACGGAAAGAAAGTATGCGACGCACGCTTTTCCAAGTGTTGCGGAGGCGCGACCGAAGAATTCGGCTATTGTTGGGAAGACAAGCAATACCCATACTTGTCCGCTATACGTGATGCAGATAAGGAAGAAAACCTTCCTTTGCCAGACCTGACCAAAGAAGATGAAGCCGAGCACTGGATCCGAAAGGCACCGAAATCATTCTGTGACACCCACGATAAAAAAATCTTGTCGCAAATCCTGAACAACTACGACCAGGAAACAACCGACTTCTATCGTTGGAAAGTACGCTATACCCAGGAAGAACTGGCTGAGCTTATCCGTACCAACACCAAGACGGATTACGGAGAAATCATCGACTTGATACCCGTACAACGTGGAACTTCCGGCCGTATCTGCAAGCTGAAGATTGTAGGAACACTGAAAACACTGACCATCGGTAAGGAAATGGAAATCCGCCGTACCCTTTCAGACTCCCACCTGTTCAGTTCAGCATTCGTAGTAGACAAGGGCAATTTAGTCAATGGAGTACCACAATGGTTCTTGCTCTCTGGTGCCGGTTGGGGGCATGGTGTAGGTCTTTGCCAGATAGGTGCAGCTGTGATGGGCGAAAAGGGATACTCCTACGAAGAAATCCTGCTACATTATTATAAAGGAGCTGATATCCGTAAATTCTACTAAATAATTCAACTCCGCCATAAAATAATTCCTGAAATACACATGTGTTTCAGGAATTTATTGTATCTTTGCGGCCGATTTAGATATATCCATATAATGTCTAACGTAATTAACTCTATTATTAACTAATTAATTTCAATGGAAAATTTGAAGAACATTGCTCCTATTGAAGATTTCAACTGGGATGCGTATGAAAAGGGCGAAGCTGTAACAAGCATGAGCCAAGAAGAGCTTGAAAAGGCTTATGACGGTACTTT
>JAFYPV010000034.1 GCA_017559935.1 Bacteroides sp.
CCGACTATCGCTTTCGAAGATTTCGAAAAGCTCGATATCCGTGTAGGCAAGGTATTGGAATGCGAAAACGTACCTAAGATGAAGAAGCTCTTGAAATTCAAGATTGCCGATGGATTGGAAAACCGTACCATCATCAGTGGTATCGCTCAGCACTACAAGCCGGAAGAATTGGTAGGCAAGCAAGTCTTGTTCATTGCCAACTTGGCTCCTCGCCAATTCAAGAATGGCTTGGTAAGCGAAGGTATGATCTTGAGCGCTGAAAATTATGACGGTACATTGGCAGTTACTTCACTCTTGAAGGAAGTGGCTCCGGGTAGCGAAGTGAAATGACAGAGCAATCTTTAAAAGATAAAACAGCTAAAGGACTCTTTTGGGGAGGTTTGAGCAACGGTATACAACAGTTGCTCAACCTCCTTTTTGGTATTTTCTTAGCACGATTGCTCACACCGGCCGATTATGGCATGGTGGGAATGCTTACTATATTCACGGCTTTGGCCTCCATTCTTCAAGAAGGAGGATTCATCTCTGCTTTAACAAACCGGAAAAAGACAGAACACAAGGACTATAATGCCGTATTTTGGTTCAGCATCTTGATGGGAACAAGCCTATATACCTTATTGTATATATGTGCTCCCCTTATTGCAGACTTTTACGAGCAACCTGAACTGACTAATTTGGCACGCTTGTCTTTCTTGGGATTCCTCATTTCGAGTACCAATGTAGCTCCCCGTGCTTTTCTGTTCAAGCATTTGAGAACCAAAGAGAACGCAATCATCTCTTTTTGCTCGCTTACTTTATCGGGAATAACAGGTATCACATTGGCTGCCAATGGTTTCGCTTATTGGGGTATAGCTATACAAACCATTGTCTATACAGCTTCCATTAGCGTATTAAGCTATTATTTCTCCGGTTGGAGACCCTCATTTCAGATAGACTTCACTCCTATCAAGAAAATGATAGGTTATAGCAGCAAACTGATTGTTACACACACTTTTCACATCATCAACGCCAACCTTTTCTCCGTATTGCTTGGAAAGCTCTATACCGAAAAAGCGGTAGGATTCTTCAGTCAAGCCAACAAATGGAACACCATGGGAACAACCACCATCAATGGAATGATGACCAATGTAGCACAACCGGTTCTTTCTACTATTTCGAACGATAAGGAATATCAGTTGAAAGCCCTCCGGAAAATGTTGCGATTTACTGCATTCATTTCTTTTCCTGCTATGTTTGGATTAAGCCTTGTCGCTCCTGAATTTATCACATTGGCCATTACAGACAAATGGTTACCAAGTGCGCAGATGATGCAAATATTATGTGTTGGTGGAGCTTTTCTACCTATCGGGAACCTCTTTTCTCAACTTCTGTTGAGTCGTGGACACTCCTCTACTTATATGTGGTGCACCATTGCCCTCAGCATATTGCAATTAGGTACTGCCTATTTGGTTTATCCGTATGGTATAAACACCATGCTATATGCATTCGTGGCTATCAACATCAGTTGGACATGGGTTTGGCTACACTTTACGCACCGGGAAATAGGACTGACACATCGTGTTTTCCTGAAAGACATTAGCCCCTATCTGTTGCTAAGTGGAACATTGGTTCTCATGGCTCATTATACCATGGCTTCCATCAGCTCTGTTCCTATCCGATTGATATGCAAGATCTTGGGAGTAGGAGGATTCTATCTGATTATTCTTTGGCAATTGAAATCCGTCATTCTACGAGAGTCCATTGCCTTTTTCCTAAACCGAAGAAAATAAGACAAACACCCATGAAAGTACTCGTTATCATCGTATCCTATAACTTCGAACCATGGATGGAACGTTGTCTTAGAAGTTTGCGCTCGTCTGAACTGCCTGCAGATGTGCTTGTTATAGACAACGATTCAAAGGACAAGACTACCGAACTGATTCGTACTCAGCATCCGGAAGTTCGCCTCATCGAGAACAAGAAAAACCTTGGCTTTGGACGGGCCAATAATATTGGAATGCAGATAGCCCTTAAAGAAGGCTATGACTTTGCTTTTCTGATGAATCAGGATGCTTGGATTGATGCCAACACCATAGGAACTCTTGTTTCCATCAGCCAAAAGCATCCAGAATATGGCATCCTTTCTCCTGTTCATCTAACAGGGAAAGGTGATAAACCCGATCCAGGATTTGGAGATTATGCTGGCATCCAAACACTTAAAGAGTTACCGAACAGCGATGAGATACTTCCTCTGCCCTTTATTAATGCAGCTTTTTGGATGATCCCTACCGCCGTATTGAAGCAGGTGGGTGGTTTCTCTCCCCTCTTCTACCATTATGGCGAAGATAAGGATTTCATGAATCGCCTGCATTTCCACCATTTCAAAGTGGGATATGTGCCTAAAGTATTCGGGAACCATGACCGGGAATATCGACCGGTTACTCATGCCGGATTCCTTCGTAGCGAATATGTTTATCATCTTTCCGAATATGCCAACATCAATCACTCCGGATGGCAAGCTTTTGCCTATGGCATACTGGCCGTTGGCAAAAAATCAGTCCAAGCGCTTTTTAATGGAAAATTGGAATTAAGCAAAGACTACTTATGCATGATTTTCCGATTGATGGCACAAAGCCGAATGGTATTCGCACAACGTAAAAACAACCGATTATCACACCCTCATTATATACAGCCATGATGAAACATGCCCCCATTCTACTCTTTACCTACAACCGCCTTTCGCACACTCGCCGATGTGTGGAAGCCTTGTTGAATAACTCGCTTGCATCTGAAAGTGAACTATTTATCTATTCCGATGCAGCCAAAGACGAGAGTCAACAAAGGGCGGTTGAAGAAGTGCGACAATATATCCACACCATCCGTGGATTCAAGCATATCACCATCACCGAACGAGATGAGAATTGGGGATTGGCACGTAGTATCATCGATGGTGTAACGACGCAAGTCAACCGATATGGCAGAGTGATTGTATTGGAAGACGACCTGGTGGTAGCACCTCACTTCCTGCAATTCATGAACGATGCATTAGAAACTTATAAGGACGAACCACAAGTAGGCCATATCCAAGCATGCGATTTCACTCAAGATCCTACCTTACCCGAAACCTTCCTCATCCGATGGACCGGAAGCTGGGGATGGGGCACTTGGGACAGAGCGTGGAAGCATTTTAATCCAAACGGCAAGGCGCTTCTGCAAGAATTAATCGACAGAAAACTCACCTATACCTTCGACTTCAATGGCAAATACGGATACACCCGAATGCTTCGTCGACAGATAGAAGGAAAAAACAATTCATGGGCCATCCGATGGAATGCCAGCCTTTTCCTGAAAGGTATCCTATCGCTCAACGTAGGCCGTTCGCTCGTTCAGAACGAAGGCTTCGACGGAAGCGGAACCAATTGTGGAGGAGGCGGACTTTATGCTTCCCAACTACACATGGATGTACTTCCCGTCCAAAAGATCAGCCCCATAGAAGAAAACATGGAAGCCAGACAAGCATTCGTCCGATACTATGCCCGCACCAATTCGTTTTGGGCTAAAGCCATCCGACGAATCAAACGCACATTGAAAGGTGATTTCGGAGCATAATGGCAATGCCTAAGCCTTTCCAACAAGAACCTTAGCACATCCTTCGTCGCGGGATATACATCCTTTAATTATGAGATTTACATCCCATAGTATAGGATGTAAATCCTACGTCAAGAAAACGTAATAAACCTCTTCTACAAATGCCTTAGCTATCAAGAACCTGAACCTTAATACTACCAGAAATAGAAACACAACCTTCAAAACAACTCCACAAATTCTTCTGTTCTTTTAAAGAAATAAACTAACTTTGCATAAACTTTACAAAGAAATGAGAGTACTGATTATAAATACATCCGAGAGAATGGGCGGAGCAGCCATTGCAGCTGGCCGCTTGATGGATGCCCTACGCAATAACGGCATTCAAGCCAAAATGCTGGTACGCGACAAGCAAACGAATCAAATCACCGTCATTGGATTGAACAAATCATTGTGGAGAATTTGGCAATTCATTTGGGAACGTATCGTTATCTGGAAAGCCAATCATTTCAAAAAACACAACCTATTCATGGTGGATATCGCCAATACAGGAACCGATATCACTACCCTACCGGAATTCCAACAAGCCGATGTCATCCACTTACATTGGATTAACCAAGGTATGCTCTCCTTGAAAGACCTCCAGAAAGTGCTCTTGTCAGGTAAACCAATCGTATGGACCATGCACGACATGTGGCCTTGCACCGGCATCTGCCACCATGCTCGTGAATGTAACAATTATCATCAAATATGTCATCATTGTCCTTATATTTATAAAGGAGGAAAGAAAGACCTTTCCAACCAGATATTCAAGAAAAAATTGGAGCTCTATCGATTGGCTCCTATTACCTTTGTCACCTGTAGCAGTTGGTTGAAAGAGAGAGCCAGTCAAAGTGCCTTGCTAACCAATCAGGAAATCATCAATATTCCGAACCCTATCAACACCAACTTGTTCAGACCTAGAAACAAGCAAGAGGCTCGCAAGAAATGCACCCTTCCTACCGACAAGGAACTGATTCTTTTCGGTTCTGCCAAAATTACAGACAAACGGAAAGGGATTGATTACTTCATAGAATCCTGCAAGATTTTGGCCGATAGATATCCGGAATTACGGGAAGAACTAGGTGTAGTGGTCTATGGAAAAGATTCCGAACAGCTAAAATCATTGGTCCCTTTCCAAGTCTATCCTCTGAATTACATCAGTAGCGAAAAGGAACTGGTAGATGTCTACAATGCGGTCGATTTATTTGTTACTCCATCCTTGGAAGAAAATCTTCCGAACACCATCATGGAAGCCATGGCTTGCGGTGTACCTTGTGTAGGATTCCAAGTGGGAGGTATTCCTGAAATGATTGACCATTTGCACAATGGCTATGTAGCGGAATACAAATCAGCCGATGATTTTGCCAATGGCATCCACTGGGCATTGAGTGAAAGCGAATACAAGGCATTAAGCGAAGAAGCTTGCCGAAAAGTATCATCCTCTTATTCCGAAAGTACCATTGCCAAAAGATACATCGAAGTTTATAACAAGATAACCGGAGACAATGAATAATACCCAGTATCCACATCCTAAGTTTTCCGTCATTACTGTTACCTACAATGCCGGTAAAGTATTGGAAGATACCATCCAAAGTGTGGTTTTCCAGACCTATCGGAATGTAGAGTATATCATTGTGGATGGAAACTCCAAAGACAATACGCTGAAAATCGTTGACAAATATCGTGACCGAATCAGCCAAGTCATAAGTGAACCCGACAAAGGATTGTACGATGCCATGAACAAAGGTATCCAATTGGCCACAGGTGATTATCTCTGCTTCTTGAATGCCGGTGATGAATTTCATGATAACAAAACCTTGCAAAAGATAGTACATACACTGATAGGTAAGGAACTTCCCGATGTGATTTATGGAGAAACAGCCATTGTAAACGAAGAAGGCCATTTCCTCCATATGCGCCGGCTTACTGCTCCCCAGACCTTAACCTGGAAAAGCTTCAAACAAGGCATGTTGGTTTGTCATCAAGCTTTCTTTTCCCGTAGGGAACTAGTCGTGAAGCATCCATACGATTTGAAATACCGCTTCTCGGCAGACTTCGATTGGTGCATCCGTATAATGAAAGAAGCCAAGTGCTTGCACAACACTCGGCTTACTCTTATTGATTATCTAAATGAAGGAATGACTACCCGTAACCACAAGGCTTCATTGAAAGAACGTTTCCGCATCATGGCGAAACATTATGGTTGGGTAAGCACCATTCTGTACCATTGTTGGTTCGTTATACGTCTTATCCTGGTAAGATGATACATCTTATCGCGTAAGACGTATGATCTTATCCCAACAAGATGCTACACCTTGTTTTTAATCCCCTTATATACAACAAAAATCGCCAACAAAGCCAACAATCCTAAGGCTATGAAAGCTATTGTTTCAGTAGTATGCAATGATTTCGGATCGAACTTGAATTCTACCACATGCTTGCCGGCCGGTACATTCATCGCACGGAGAATATAGTTGGCACGACCATGAGGTGTCTCCTCACCATCGACAGTCGATTGCCACCCCGGATAATAGATTTCGGAGAACACTACCGTTCCACCCTTTTCTGAGTTCACCTCATACTTCAAGTAATTAGGCTGATATTCAACTAATTCAATAGTTGCAGTAGAATCTGAAGACATTGGACGCACCGATGCTTCAAACTTTTTGTCGACAACCGCCTTCTGCAAAGGATCCAAACCATGAATGGCTTCTATTTCTTCATTAGCATTGCTCACATAATGCACTTCATCCACAAACCAGGCATTGCCCAATGCAAACGGATTATATAAAGGTACAGTCTGTCCGCCCTGCAAAGGGAAGATAAAGTATCGGGTATTCAGCATATTCAAAACCGGGAATTCTGCCGGATCCAATTGATCCATCTCTCCTCCAGCATCGGCCACCGCCTTGAAAAGATTGTTCATTTCACCCGAAATGTGTTCCTCAATCATTTCCTGATAACGACGGAGCTTGGCTGCATGATAGCCACCGACACTCTTATGCCAATAAGCCGTATTGTTTTCGTTGAAAGTATTCGATGCCAAGTTCAACACACGATAATCCAAAGCCTCATCTTCCAAGATAAGCTTATCGGTTTCCGATTGACGGAAGCTTTGTGTCTGAACTTGCTTTTCCACGAACTGGCCATCATACAGAAAGCGCTTGTTCACATCCCACATATCTACCAAGCAAAGCACCGCCAAGGCAACAACCATGGTCACTTGTTTCAACTTGCCTATACCATATGCCCAAACAAGGGCTGCACCTATTAATATAACAAAGAAGCTACGCCAAGCGTCTGAAGTAAACAGGGTTTTGCGAACCTCTTCCAGATTGGCAAGCAACGGCACCAATTGGTCGGTCGGAATGCTTCTCAAGGCATTCATTTCCATAGTCGAAACGTATGAAGAGAAGAATACGGTCGGCATCACGGCAAACAGCAATGCCAAACCACCCGTCAAAGCAAAGCTAATCAGAAATTCCTTCTTGCGTTCTTGCAACAATTGCGGACGACTCACCACTTCCTTCAAGCCCAACATTGCCAACAATGGAATGGTAAATTCAGCTATCACGAGGATTGAAGATACGGCACGGAACTTGTTGTACATCGGCACATAATCGATGAAGAAATCGGTGAATCCCATAAAATTCTTTCCCCACGAAAGGAGTATCGAAAGGATAGTAGCAGCCAAAAGTGCCCATTTCATCGGAGTTTTCACGATAAACAAGGCCAAGATAAAGAGGAACATCACAAATGCACCTACATAGACTGGTCCCGAAGTGCCCGGTTGTTCGCCCCAATATTGTCCCAACTGGCTATAAATGCTTCCATACATCGGATTGGCTTTTTCCATTGCCTTCTCATTAGCTGCCAAAGGTACGGATGCCCCACCCTTCACGTTCGGAACGAGAAGTGAGAAGGTTTCACCAATGCCATAACTCCATTGCGTAATATAGTCGCGTTCCAAACCACTGCTGGTCTGGTTGGCCGAGTTTTCCTTGACCAGTTCACTCTTACCACGCATGGACTCCTTACTATATTCGTATGTATGATAAAGATTCGACAAGTTGATGCATACACCGAGCAAGCCCGCCACTACCAGAACACCTGTACGTTTCCAGTAAGACACCATCATCTTTTCACGGAAAGCCTGAACGCCATACGCTATGGCCATAAACAGCATGACAAACAAGAAATAATAACTCATCTGCACATGGTTGGAAGAAATCTGCAACGCCACAAAAAGAGCCGTTACCAGTCCACCCAACAAATACTTACCGCGATAGCAAAGCACCATACCCGCAATGGTAGGCGGAATATAAGCCAAGGTAATGAACTTCCAAATATGACCGGCCGCTATAATGATGAAGAAATATGAAGAGAATGCCCAAATGATAGCACCCAAACCTGCCAGCCAGACCTTGAAGTTAAAGGCACGAAGCAAGATATAGAAGCCCAAGAGCATCACAAACACATACCACACATAGGTAGGCAAATACAAATGGTACAAATTTTCTATCCCCTTTAGCAAGTCCGTAGACTCGTAACTAGGTGCCATCTGGTAAGTAGGCATCCCGCCAAAAATAGAATTCGTCCAACGCGTACGTTCACCGGTACGTTCCAAATATTCCTTTCCTTCCTGACCGGCACCGATACCCGCCACCGAATCATGCTGCGAAAGAATCCGTCCTTCGGTCACGGCCGGACAGAAGTAAGCAAATGAAATCACGGCAAACACCACGATTGCCACTATATCGGGAATGATTCTCTTGATTACATTCATAACCTTAAACTTTTTTATATTTGAATCGCAAAGATACGATAACTCCTAGAATTTACGTACATTTGCATTTGAAATCAAACTTTTTTTATGAAAATAGGAATCATCGTTGCCATGAGTTCAGAATACAAACAAGTGGCACAACTTTTGGAAGAAAAGAAAGAATACACCGAAGGTATCTATTCGTATACAGAAGGAAAGAGCAAGGGAAACACCCTGATCCTGACACAATGCGGCATTGGCAAGGTCAATGCAGCAGCAGGTGCCGTAGAACTGATCCGTACCTTCCAGCCGGATTGCATCATCAGCACCGGTGTAGCAGGTGGCATTGACAAATGTTTGAAGGTCATGGAAGTAGTGGCCAGTTCCCAAATCGTCTACCACGATGTATGGTGTGGCGAAGGAAATGCCTACGGCCAGATTCAAGGCATGCCGGTCATCTTTGAAGGAAACAAAACCTTGCTGGATTGCGCCATGGCTTTGGATACCGAAACACCTATCCATGGTGGCTTGATTTGCAGTGGCGATAAGTTCATCACAGACCGAGAAGAGCTGAACGTCATCAAGGGCAACTTCCCGGAAGGATTGGCTGTCGATATGGAGTCAGCTGCCATTGCCCAGGTATGCCATATCTATAAGGTACCTTTCATCAGTTTCCGCATCATCAGCGATACACCGGGTGCCGAAAACCATTGGGAACAGTATACCAACTTCTGGGGTGAAATGGCCGACCGTTCATTCGACGTAACCAAGGCATTCCTGGAATCACTCCCCAACCAAATTAACTCATAACTAAAAACTCACAACTTATAACTCATGAAGACCATCCCGAGTTTTACCATTGACCACATCCGTCTATTGCGCGGCATCTACGTATCCCGCAAAGACCAGATTGGCGGAGAAGTCGTAACGACTTTCGATATCCGCATGAAAGAGCCCAACCGCGAACCGGCTTTCGGACAAGGCGCCTTGCACACCATTGAGCATTTGGCAGCCACTTTCCTCCGCAACCACCCTATCTGGGCCGATAAGATTATTTATTGGGGACCGATGGGTTGCCTCACCGGCAACTACCTCCTGATGAAAGGTGACTTGGAATCGAAAGACATTGTAGAGTTGATGAAAGAAACTTTCCGCTTCATTGCTGAATACGAAGGCAAAATTCCGGGTGCTGCTCCGAAGGATTGCGGCAACTACCTCTTGCAAGATTTGCCGATGGCCAAGTGGGAATCTGCCAAGTATTTGCACGAAGTACTGGAAAACATCACAGAAGAAAATTTGGTTTACCCGAACTAATCCATAAAAAAACTCGGTTCCGAAAGAAACCGAGTTTTTTTATGCCTTCGCCGTAAGCAAGAAATTACTTACGCAAGCCGAGAGCCTTAACGATAGCACGGTAGCGATTGATATCGCGTTCCTTAAGGTAGTTCAACAAAGCACGACGCTTACCTACCAATGTTGTCAATGCTCTTTCAGTGCTATAATCTTTTCTGTTGAGCTTGAGGTGCTCAGTCAGGTGAGAAATACGGTATGAAAACAATGCAATCTGCGCTTCAGCTGAG
>JAFYPV010000035.1 GCA_017559935.1 Bacteroides sp.
ACTTATCGGCAAGTAAGGAAGGTGCTAACAAGTTGATGGGATATAATGAAGCATGCAAGAAGAAATTCATGTCAAAATATGCCAAGTATTTCAGTAATCTCTCTGTAAAGATTGGCAAAGACAAAGTGAATGAATTTGCAGATAACTTGTTCAAGGGCTTCTCGCTTCAACTGATGAACTGTCCGCTTGACTTGTTGGTGGAAGACATGATTTACAACGGATATCCTGAAGCACGCCCGTTGCAATTGTTGTCCTTGTTCGAACAAGAACAGGAAAACATCAAATCCATTACCCAAAGCTTGAAGAATCCGGGTATGTTCCCTAACCAAGTGATACGTGCAAGCAAAATCATGAATATGGTCACTTCGCTTCACTTGAAGGAATTATACGGAATGAACTTCTTGAATTACTACAAGCCTAACCAACAAGAAATGAAGGAGGCAGAAGACTTGTACGAAGAATACAAGGCATATCGTGCTGATTACAAACCGGGTGAAGAGTACGAAATGGTGATGTACTTCATCGAGCAATTGGATTGTGAAGAGTACTTTGAAATCTTCAACGAATCGGATTATGCTTCATTGGACGAGAAGAAAGTTTCCGAAAATACCGGTCTTTCTGATTCAGAAAGGATGAAAGCTACGGACGATTTCAACGAACAACACAAGGACGGAGAAGACCCTGCTCAAACCTTCATGATGTCCATGTACATGCTTGGTGCAATGGAATACTTTGAAGGCATGCCAATGAGTGATATCAAGAAGATTGCTTTTGAAATAGCCATGTTGGGATGTGGTGGTATCTCACCCGATCAAAAGAGCGGATACAAGGTGAGCTCTATTCCAGATAAGGATTTTGGTGGTTATCAGTTATTGGCTTACTACTATGTAAGTTGGGCTATTGCCATTCCCGAACAATTAGACATGCTTCAATTGCCTTTCAAGAAGGCTTATGAGACCGCTAAACAAATGTACGACGCCAAGAAGAACAAGCAATGAAGGAATTGATGAAAGAAATTCGCCAATTCACGGAAGACCGTGATTGGGATCAATTTCACAATGGCAAGGACTTGGCGTTAGCCTTGTCCATCGAGGCATCCGAGTTGAACGAAGCATTTTTGTGGAAGGATGCCAAGGATGTGAAGATTGAAAAGGTTAAGGAAGAGTTGGCCGATGTCTTCAACTATGCATTCTTGATAGCAGACAAGTATGACTTGGATGTTCGTGAAATTGTAATGGCAAAACTTGCAAAGAATGCAGAAAAATATCCAGTAGATAAAGCAAGAGGTAAATCAGATAAATATACAGACCTATGATCTATACCGTCAACCAATTTTGTGATTTCGTGGAGCAAGATTTGAATGGCTTCATCGATGAGTTGGCTTATGAAACCAACCGCAATATGAGTGACCAAGAAAAACGAAACTTGTCGGAATCTTATGGTCAAGTATCACAGATGCTTGCCATAGCCAAAAATAAAAGCCCCCAGATAGGGAACGTAAATATTACCACTACCAACATGTTGCTGGAGTATAAGTTACCGGCTGCTTCTGCATGGTGTGACTTGGTGATGATAGGTAAAGGCTATGGTCAGAAGCAAGTCGTGATTATAGAGTTGAAGAATTGGGTTAAGAATAATACTGATGCACCAGGTATGAAGGAAGGTTTGATTACTCACCAAGGTGTTCAGCATCTCCACCCTGCCGACCAAGTAAAAGGTTATACTGAATATTGCCAACGCTTTCATTCCGTAGTACAAGATGAAGGTGCAAAAGTTAGTGGATGTGTATACTTCACGAAAGATATTGATTTGACTCCCTATGAGGCATATCCGAATGAAGTATTGACGGAGGATTATCCACTATATAATACCTTGAAGGCTGAAGACTTGGCCGACTATGTAAATGAGCGTATTGAAGAAAGCGATGAAGAATTTGCTACCAAATTCGTAAATGGATATTATAAGCAGGATAGAAATATTTTGAAGCAAGTTGCTCAAAATTTTTCTAAATCCATCGATGCTCGACCATTTGTATTGCTTGATGAACAACGCAAAGGCTTTCAATTGGTCATGTCTGCACTTGAAAAGGGTATTGAGACAAACAAGAAACAAGTCATCATAGTAGAAGGACCTCCGGGGTCAGGCAAATCTGCAGTAGCCGTAAACCTTTGGTTTGAAGCGGTTTTGAAATATGGCTTGTTGGGTGAAGACAGAAATATAGTATTTGTTACTACATCCAGCTCTCAAAAAGATAATTGGGCAGAAATCTTTGAAACTTATGGTAAAAGATATGGTGCTCAGAATTTGATTGTACCATCAAACTCCTTCAATCCAGGCATGTCGGGTGGTACCATGAAAACAGAATATTTACCTGTGTTCAGAAGAATGGATGCAGAAAAATATGTATCGCCAACCAATGAACTATCTTTGAAGTATGAATACTTTGAAGACTATGTAGAGTATATGCTAAAGAATGGGTTGACAAGAAATTACAAGGATAATCTTCATTTCTTATCCATCGTTGACGAAGCTCATGCATTGATTAATCCTTTGGCCAAAAACTTCTGTACCAATAAAACGGCTGGTTGGTGTTTCCAAATGGGGCCACAAGTGTATCACATAATCAGAGAAAGTCAGATTTCTGTATTCTTCACTGATGGCAAGCAATCTTTCCGTGATAATGAAACAACAAGTATAGAGGATATTGAAAAGTATGCAAATCATTTGAATGCAGAAGTTATCCGTGTTTCTTTGGCTGGTATGCAATTCCGTTGTGCCGGTTCTAAAGAGTATGTAGATTGGGTGGAATGCCTCTTTAATAAAACCCCACTTCATAATGTAAAGCAATGGAATGACAAGTTCCATTTGAGTGTAGTAGATTATCCTTCTGAAATGGAAGAATTCTTGAGAGATAAGATTGAAGAGGGTGACAAATCGGTACGTATACTTTCATCCTATTCGAAGAAATGGGTTTCTGGAAAAGTTCTTAATGCTGACCATAGTCATAATTCAGAAGCATATGATTTTGTCTTGAAAGACAAGGATGGCAAGTATTTCAAGAAGTATTGGAACAATCCGCAAGGGTATAATATTTTTGTGCAAGGAACTGAAGGTAAAATGTCAGAAGACCCTTTGGTAGAAGTTGGATGCCCGTATGTCGTAAGAGGTTTTGACTATAATTACATCGGTTTGCTTTGGTTGGATGACGTGGTAAGAAGAGGCGACAAATGGATGATAAGTTTCAATAATGCACAAGAAACCGCAAATGGAAGCACACGCTCAAAAGCAAAGGATGAGCAAAAAGCAATTTTCAAGGCAAGAAGGTTGAAAATTAAAGATATGGATTTGGTGGAAGCAGACAATGAATATGCACCCTATACGCAAACATTCTTCCAAACCATTGCCCAAGCCTACCGCATCGTGTTGACACGTGCTATCAAGGGCGTTTGCATCTACATAAAGGATAAAGAAACTAGAGAATACGTACGTTCATTATTAAACTCATAAGACATACAAAGGATGGAGTTTCAAGAATTCAAAGATTCAATCATCGAGTATCTAAAGCAAGAAAAGGAATATTGTGAAGCAGATATAGAAAACAACAAGCATCTCTCTGATGGCGAAAAAGAAGAAAGAGGATTGCTGATTCAATTCGCAACAATTGCCGAACAACAAGGTTGTGAATATAAGTTTTCTGTGCCTGTAAATAACACTAAGCTTCGTCCAGGCGATAAGGTCGTGGTACGTAATCAAAGTACGAAGAAGAAATTCAAGGCAACCATTATGGAAAATGACTTTGAATTTGTTTACGCAACCATTCCCTTTGATTTGTCGCATGAAGATGAATATGATATCGAAATTGAAGAATTTGTACTGCTTGACCCATTGATTGCATTAGCAGAAAATGTATCGGATGGTGCGCCTGGTGCTTTTCTATTCAAACAATTAGCAGGTGTGTCCGACCCGATTATGCAAGGCTTGGGAAGAATTCCTTTTAACCGGGTAACAACTTTCCCGAACACTTTGAATGATGCTCAATTCGAAGTGTGTCAGAAGGCTTTGGATAGACCTTCCATTTATTGTATTCAAGGCCCTCCGGGTACAGGAAAAACGGATGTATTGGCTACTATTGCCCATACGTTCAGTAACCAAAACAAAGAAGTTTTGATTATTTCCAATACCCATCAAGCCGTAAACAATGCATTGAACAAAATATGCAAACGGGCACCGGAGTTAAACATCGTGAAGATAGGTGAAGAACTTAAGGCACAAGAATTGGATGATAAAATAATCTTAGCTAAAAGTTATCAAGACTATTTGGATGCTCGTAAAGCTACCAAGAAAAAGAAAACACTCTATGCAGATGTAGTTGGTATGACCTATTATGGTGCTATCTTGAATTTGGGCTTACGAAATTCAGGATTCAAACCATCTTTGATATTGGTTGACGAAGCCGGTCAGATGCCATTAGTGCAAGCTTCTTTGATAGGTGCTTTCGGAAGTGGCTCGATGATATTTATTGGCGATGATAAGCAGATGCCTCCTATTTCGCATGAAAAATTGCAAGAACATCCCTTATCTGTTTCCATCTTCTCATACTTGTGTGAAAAGTATCCACAAATCAAGGGAAGATTATCGGTGACTTACCGAATGAATGAAGAAATCACTCAATGTGTAAGTCGAAACTTTTACGAAGTGGATGGAGAACAATTGATAGCTTCTGATTTTTCAAAGTCAAGAATTTTGTCTATTCCTTCTTCTTGTGAAGACGAACGAATCAGAAAAATCCTAAAAGATGAAAAATCCATCCATCAAGTGGATGTTACTATGGGTGAACTATGGGAGGACA
>JAFYPV010000036.1 GCA_017559935.1 Bacteroides sp.
CTTGGTGCGTTGTCATTCGTTATCGCCACTACATCGGGTGTGCTCTTCGTGAAGTTGTTCAACCTCATCCTCCCAAAGAACAAGAAGATCAATCCGCTTATCGGTAATGCCGGTGTATCTGCAGTGCCCGATGCTGCCCGCATCTCGCAGACTGTAGGTTTGGAATACGACCCAACCAACTACTTGTTGATGCACGCGATGGGGCCTAACGTAGCAGGTGTAATCGGTTCGGCTGTTGCTGCTGGTATCTTGCTCGGATTCTTAATGTAATCATCGTTCATTTGTACAATAAAAGGTGTTTCTCCTAAAGGGAAACACCTTTTTTAATTATTTTCTTTGCAGAAAGTTTATTAAGAGATAACTTACTTCTGAATATCTTATTCCATAGGTTAATCATAACTTCTGATTATATGATTACAACTTGTGAATATACAGTTATAACTTGTAATTATACGATTATAAGTTATGATTAACTTTATCCTCCTCTTCCGTTTGACTTTTATTCTGCTATCGAAGAAATTCCTATTCTACTAATGCAAGTTTCTTGCACAATCTTTGCTCTTATCTTTCATAAATCACTATATTTGCAAAGTCTTCACGCCGAAGCTTCGCTATGAAGTAGAGGTGGCGGGGACAGACATATAGATAAAGGCGTATTCTTACGCTTTGGTTTTGACAGTTCGAAAGTCCTGAGAAAACATTCAACCATTGTCAAGAACAAAGCAACGAAGAATTGCGTTGGGTATGTTGTATCTATACACCCCTTATCATGCTCGTTTGCCTATGGTGTACCCTCACGATAGGTATAACGAGTATATAGGGTTGATATATACGTATCGGCGTGAAGTTCGGAGTTGCTCGTTTCGACAATGGTGGGCAATTCTCAGGCGCCTTGAACTGTGAAGCGAGCGACGAGTGGGCTTCACGTTTTTTATTTATATGTACTTGAATTATCTTTATTAATTCGATGTTGAAGTCCCATCGTACATAAAATAATAAAAAAGATGGAAACTCTCAAGTATGATGTTCCACAAGTAGAAATAATCGAAGTGGAAGTAGAAAAAGGCTTTGCTGGCTCTTTTGGTGATAATGACGGTGGTGGTACAACCGGTGGTGTTGATATTTAAATTCTCTATTACTTTTACCTACCATATTTATTTATATATGGTAGGTAGCATATTTTATCTATTCAAAAAAAATCATCATGAAGCACATTCTTAATTTTTTATTACTTATATGTACACTACATATTGTTTCTTGCTCATCTGAAAATCTTCAAGAGAAAGAAAATTTATTCGAAAATAACAAAATCACTACAATCGGAGCAACTATATCTTCATTTGAAATGGAAGACATCGAATCCCGTATCTCCATTTCAATGGGCAAATGGCCTAATTTTGGAGATGTAGTTTGGGCAGAGGGTGACACAATCGGTATTTATCCTTCCATTGGTGATCAATTATCCTTTCCCATCGTGGAAGGAATTGGCAAGAAATACTGCGAATTCAATGGAGGCGGTTGGGCCTTGAAAACATCTTCATCCTATACGGCCTATACTCCTTTCAATCGCAGTTATTACCAACATCAGAAAAATGATGCATTACCTATTAGCATGCTAAATCAAAAACAAATCGGTAATAATAACTCTGATCATATTGCAGCATACGATATACAAATAGCAAAAGGAACAACTCCTACAAATGGGAAAATATCATTTGACTTTCAACATCAAGTTTCTTTTGTACGTATGGATTTAATCGCGCCTTGTGCAGCAACATGGAAATCAATCACATTGGAATCCGATGCCGCATTCACGACTAAGGCTAAAATGGATCTCTCACTCGAAACTCCAACCATTACTCCAACACTTCAAACAAATTCCGTAACCCTAGATTTGGAGAATGTAAACACCAATGATAGTCTCCACATTGTGGCTTACATGATGATGCTTCCTGTTGACTTTACAGACAAGACTTTAGAGGTTATACTAACAGATGCAGATGATAATATTTACACGGCTCCTGCTACAATCGTAAATAATAAATTCAATTTTACTGCAGCTTCTGCTAGATGGATTAATGCGGAGTTTGAAGAACACAAATCTTCTTTAGAAGGTGGTTATGCAGATGGAACTGTAACTATAGAAACTGCGGGAACAATGAAGAAATTGCTAGGAAGCGATGTTCTAAGTATCAATTCTTTGAAAATTGTAGGTTCCATTAATGGTGATGATATTCGTTTGCTTCGCCAAATGCTTGGAGCAAGTGAATTTGACACATCTGAACAAGGTATATTAACAACACTTGATTTGACAGAAACTCAAATAGTAGAAGGTGGAGAGTGGTATTATAGTCAAGGAACTTATGATGTTGAATATTACTATACATCCGATAATGCCATTGGTAAATATATGTTTTATGGATGTAGCAAATTAACAAATATTAAATTATCAAATAATATTACTTTTATAGGTAAATCAGCTTTTGCTGATTGTCCGCTTTCTCGTGTATATATCACAAGTCTATCTGCATGGTGTAAAATCGATTTTGAAGATGCAAATTCAAATCCTTTATATTATGGAAGTATTATGGGTAGTGGAAAAGAACTATATCTAAATAATAATCTTGTTACAGAATTGACAATTCCTAATGATGTTACAGAAATAAAAAACTATACATTCTCAGGCTGTAAGAGTATTACAAAGGTTAATATACCTAATGGAGTCATTTCAATAGGTAATCATGCTTTTTATAACTGCCGCTCTTTGGCAAGTGTTACCATAGGTAATGATGTTGTTTCTATTGGTGAATATGCATTTTGGTGGTGTCGCTTATTGAAGGATTTGACTATTGGCAAAAAGGTCACTTCGATTGGTAATCATGCTTTTCAGAACTGTGAATCTTTGACTAATCTTAATATCCCAGAAAATGTATATTCGATAGACGAATATGCTTTTGACAGTTGTAAATCGTTGCAAAACCTTGTAATTCCTAATAATGTTGTAGCAATCGGTGAAAAAGCCTTTCAATACTGTGAATCTTTAAAAAATGTTGAAATTGGCGACGGAATTAGTTCAATAAGTGATGCTATGTTCTATGGTTGTAAATCTTTATCAGTTGTTACTATTGGTAAAGGCATTGAAGAAATAGGTAGTTCAGTTTTTTACGGATGCTCTATTGTTGAATTCTGTTGCCATACACATACTCCTCCGGCATTACATTTTCAAGGTCTTGATGGAATATGTAAAGATGGAAAACTTTTTGTACCAACAGGATGCAGTGAGGCATATAAAGATTCAAGATGGGTTAATTATTTTAAGGAAATTATTGAACTGAATCAATAACTTTAAAACGTATATCACTACTGTTCACTAAAAAATTGTGGACAGTAGTGGTATATTTTCTTAAATTAGTTCATTAATCTTCATTATCATCAGCTATCCGTTTTACATACACCTTACTATTACCCCGTCCAATAAAAGAAATACCTGATAAAGGATCTCTTCGGAACTCTATCAGTTCCTTGGTAGCAACACTTCGGGAAAGTCCGGTCATTTTCACATAATCGGCAACACGCATAGCACCCCGTTTTTCTAGAAATTCCAAAGCTAATTTCAGACGTTCTTCTTTGTTATATGGCGACTGACAGAGGCGGGATTCTCCAGCACGTTCTAACTTACATCTCTTATTTGCTTCCATGATCAAAAGTTTATCTGCTCTATATTGAATATGTGTCAGTTGTAAACTTCGAGCATTTCGTTTAGTTTCATCGCCATCAAAGCTATCTATTTCCTTCCCCTCTTTCAAACCTAGTCCAGCCTTAAAAGTTCCTACCCCATCGATAGTAACAGAATATCCGTTACCCAACAGTTCTGCTAATCCGTCTGCAATACGCATAATAGTTCCTTCAATTTCTGCCCGATCAGTAACAGAGCTATTACGACTAATAAGCGTAGCAAACTCTTTTGTACTAATATTCCTTTGGGTTTTTAAACGATAGAAAACTTGAGGCTCCTCTGTACCATTCAAATTCGGCATTTCTTGTTTAATATACTTGGCCATTTTAATGAAAAACGTTTTAGATTCTATATGTAAAGATACAAAACAAATAACACAAATACAAATTTCAGACACAAACCCATTAGATTATAACTAAATCTAATGAGATTATGTCTGAAACTAATTAGTTTATAACTGAGACTATACTTCAAGCGTAAGAGAAACAGAGAATACAATCTCCCTTATAGCTTAACGAAAGAAATGATGCACAGGACCATGACCATGCCCAATTTCGTATTCCGCACCCGCAATAATAGCTTGCTCGATATACTTCTTTGCAGACTTTGCAGCCGCAGTGAGTCCTTCGCCTTTAGCAAGAGCCGCAGCAAAGGCAGACGACAAGGTACAACCTGTGCCATGGGTATTCTTTGTATGGACGCGTTTGGATGGCAATAATATCATTGAACCGTCTTCCACATTATAGAAATAATCAGTCAGCATATCGCCCGACAAATGACCAGCCTTCAAAAGTACAGATACACCATAACTGTGAGACAACTCTTTTGCCACCTCATTGAAATCGCATTCTCCAACTATTTTCCGGCCAATAAGAATCTCCGCTTCTGGTACGTTAGGAGTCAAGACTCTGGCCAATGGGAACAAACGTTCCTTGATAACCTTTATCGCACTTTCTTCGATTAGCCGATGGCCGGAGGTTGATACCATAACAGGATCGAGCACCACGTTCTTGATTCCGTATTCTTCTATCTTGTCCGCAACAACTTTTACAACTTCAGCTGAATGAAGCATGCCTATCTTTACGGCATCGGCTCCAATATCGGACAACACCGCATCTATCTGTCCAGACAGGATATCCAACGGAACAGGATGTACCGCCTGGACTCCAATTGTATTCTGCACCGTTACTGCGGTAATGGCAGATGTAGCATAGCAACCCATGGCACTTATGGCCTTTATATCGGCCTGTATTCCGGCTCCACCACCGGAATCGCTTCCAGCAATGGTAAGTACAGTATGGTATTTCTTTTTCCGGGTACATAGAGTCTTTAATTCCATAGCTGCACTTCGGGGGGATGGTGCCGAACAAATGGCAGAGACTACAGCCACCCCATCTACTCCTGTAGCCATAACCTGGGCTACCGTGTCGACATTCATTCCACCAATAGCCACCGTAGGGTGCACGGATAATTCAACTGCCTTGCGCAATCCTTCCAATCCGAAAGGCTCGGCCGTATCTGTCTTTGTCGGTGTACCATAGACCGGCGAAATACCCACATAATCCACATCAAGTGTATTAGCCCGCATCAAATCGTTCATGTTCTCCACAGAAAGACCAATGATCTTGCCCGGACCCAACAACCTCCGGGCTAATTCATACGGCATATCCGCCTGACCGATATGCACACCATCGGCATCAACGGCCAAAGCTACATCTACCCTATCGTTGACAATCAAAGGTACACGGTAGGGTTTTAGAATGGCTTTGAGCCTCAAAGCGAGTTCGACAAACTCTCCGGTCGGTGCATCCTTTTCTCTGAGCTGTACCATGGTAACACCCCCTGCAACGGCTTCGGACACTACTTCTTCCAAACTACGGCCAAGCGAAAGTGCCCTATCCGTAACCAAATATAATTTCAGTGCATTCTTCATAGTGTGTCGGGGGTTAAAGTGTACAATTCGTCCAGGAAATTCATCTGCAAGGAGCCGTTGCCACGCGAACAAGCAACTGCTCTTTCGCCAGCAAGACTCATGACAGCCATGGCAGCGGTGGCTGCTACCATCGGGTTGCTTTCTACGGCAGCAAATGCTCCGACAAGGGCAGTAGAAGTACATCCCATACCGGTTACGGAAGTCATCATCGGGCTACCGCCTTGAACGGTATAGACATCGGTACCATTGGTAATATAGTCTGTATCTCCACTGATAACGACCACAGCACCGGTAACCGATGCCAGTTGTTTGGCAGAACCCACGGCATCGTCACTGGACGCATTGCTATCCACCCCCTTACTCTTGACACTGGCATCTACCAAAGCCATGATTTCGCTCGCATTTCCACGAATAATGGTAGGGCGACATTGGTCGATGATTTTCAAAGCTGTCTGCGTACGCTGACTGGTAGCACCTGCTCCAACAGGATCGAGCACAACAGGAATGCCTCTACGCAAAGCGGCCTTTCCGGCAACCAGCATGCCATCGATCCATTTATCATCAAGAGTACCGATGTTCAGCACCAAAGCACCGGCAATGGCTGTCATTTCTTCCATTTCGCTGACCCAATGGGCCATAACAGGAGATGCCCCCATCGCAAGTAGTGCATTGGCGGAATTGTTCATTACTACATAGTTGGTGATGTTGTGCACGAGGGGACTCTTGGCCCGCACAGCAGCGATTGCTGCAGATAGCACGTCGGTAGGAATTGTGGTTTTCATTGTTTAAAATTTTATATGCACAGAGAAACGGCTTTATCCAAGCCGACAAACAATGAATACCAAACCGTTTCCCTGCGCTGTTATTATACATATCAGGTTCATAGGGTATAATCTCAGCCGAACGGAAAATGTTCAGCACCCCTAACAGCTTTACAAAAATAAAAATAATATAGGACTAATGCAATATCTTTCTGAAGAAAAAGATTACTGCTTATAAGCAATCGTACCGGTAGCTTGGTTGGTAGGCATTACCAATACCTCGGCTATCTGCATGTAATCAGGAGCAGAAGCAGCGAAGTAAGCCACTTCGGCAATATCCTCGCCGGTAAGCGGACGGATACCTTTATATACATTGTCGGCCTTGTCTTTATCGCCACGGAAGCGAACTACCGAGAAGTTGGTTTCTACCATACCTGGCTTGATGTTGGTAACACGAAGCGGAGTATCAACCAAATCAATACGAAGACCATCGGACAATGCCTTAACGGCTGCCTTGGTGGCACAATACACACTACCACCCGGATAGGCTGCATCGCCTGCAATGGAGCCAATGTTGATGATGTGTCCGCGACCACGTTCTACCATGCCCGGAACCACCATGCGAGTCATGGCCAAAAGCGACTTGATGTTGGTATCAATTACAATGTCCCATTCGTCCAAATCTCCTTCATGCTCCTTATCTACACCAATTACCAAACCGGCATTGTTGATGAGTACATCGATAGCTTGCCACTCTGCAGGCAAAGAGGCCAAAGCTGTAGACGCTGCCTTGCGGTCACGTACATCGAACGGTAATACATAACAAGCGGTGCCATATTGTTCTTTCAATGCTTGTGCCAAGTTTTCCAACTTATCTACACTTCGAGCATTCAAAATGAGCTTTGCTCCTTCCGAAGCAAACTTTCGGGCACATCCTTCACCTATTCCACTGGATGCACCGGTTATCAATACAATTTTATTCATTTCGTCAATTATTAAAGTTAGATTACTACAAAATTAAAGGATTTCCTTAACTTTGTAGATAGAAACATCTAAAAAACAATGGAAATATTCAGCAAAATGATTGCTACAGCACTTAACATCGCTGTGCATCAAGTAGAAAATACTCTCTCTCTCTTGAACGGAGGAGCCACTATACCCTTCATTAGCCGCTACCGCAAGGAAGCAACAGGCGGTTTGAATGAAGTTCAAATTGGAGATATCAAGGAACGATTTGATAAACTTTGCGAAATTGCCAAGCGAAAAGAAACCATCCTTAAAACAATCGAGGAACAAGAAAAGCTCACTACCGAACTTAAAAAACGTATTGATGCTTGTTGGGACGCAACCGAATTGGAAGATATCTACTTACCTTACAAGCCAAAACGCAAAACGCGTGCAGAAGTTGCCAGACAAAAAGGGTTAGAACCTCTAGCAACGATTTTGATGATGCAACGCGAGAATAACCTTTCAGCTCGTATACGTTCATTCATAAAAGGGGAAGTCAAAAACGAAGAAGATGCATTGAAAGGTGCACGAGATATCATTGCCGAGCAAGTAAGTGAAGACGAACGTTCACGCAACCAACTCCGTAACCAGTTCAATCGACAAGCCATTATTTCATCAAAGGTCATTAAAGGAAAAGAAGAAGAAGCTGCCAAGTACAAAGATTATTTTGACTTCAGCGAGCCACTGAAACGATGTACTTCACACCGTCTTTTAGCTATTCGCCGAGGAGAAGCAGAAGGACTTTTGAAAGTATCCATTTCTCCCGATGATGAGGAATGTACTGAACGATTAGAAAGAAGCTACGTACGAAGTAATAACGAATGTAGCCAACAGGTAAAAGAGGCTGTGCGCGATGCCTACAAGCGTTTATTAAAGCCAAGCATTGAAACCGAATTTGCAGCGCTAAGCAAAGAAAAAGCAGATGAAGAAGCTATTCGAGTTTTTGCAGGAAATCTCCGCCAATTATTATTGGCACCTCCTTTGGGACAGAAACGTGTAATGGGTATCGACCCAGGTTATCGTACAGGATGCAAAGTGGTTTGTCTAGATGCTCAAGGCAATCTTTTGCATAACGAAACCATTTATCCGCATCCTCCCAAAAGTGAGCATGGAATATCTGCCCGTAAACTGACTAAGCTGGTAGAGCAATATGCCATTGAAGCCATCGCTATCGGCAATGGTACAGCTAGCCGCGAAACCGAAGCTTTTGTTACCAATCAACGTTATGACCGTAAGCTACAAGTTTTTGTGGTAAGCGAAGATGGTGCTTCCATCTACTCAGCTTCGAAAATTGCC
>JAFYPV010000037.1 GCA_017559935.1 Bacteroides sp.
CACCGCTTTCGTAAGGAGGAATGTAAGCTTCGTTCACGCGAACTACCTTAGTTACCATTTCTTCAAACTTTTCAGTCGGCATTTCCGGCATCATGATACCACGGCAAGAGCTTTGCAAACGAGCTGCATTTTCGTCCATGCGGAACACACGCACCTTGCCATCCGGACAACGGTATGCCTTCAAACCTTCGAACGCTTCCTGACCATAGTGCAAGCAAGTAGCTGCCATGTGGATATTCAATGTCTCTTCCGAGCTTACTTCGATTTCACCCCATGCACCATTACGATACCAGCAACGTACATTGTAGTCGGTCTTCATATAACCGAAAGACAGACTTGACCAATCAATTTCTTTCATGATATATCTTTTTATTATTATTTTCAATGTTTTAGGCAAATGTACACTTTATTCTTCATTTTCGTGCTTATCTGCCAGTAATTTTTCGATTTCGATATCTGCTTTCTTCAGTTTCTCACTACAGAACGAGATAATTTCATTAGCTTCCTTGATTTTTTCCACCAATTCGTCTATTTCCAACTCGTTACCATCTACCTGACGAACAATTATTTCCAATCGCGCCATTGCCTGAGAATATGTTTCTTTTTTCTTTGCCATAATTCTATTGTTTCTTTACTTCCGATTCTATTTTTCCCTGATGCAACATAGTTACCAATATATCCCCTTCTTTCAAAGAAGAAGCCTCTTTAACAGCCTTACCATCTTTCAAAGTAATACTATACCCACGAGCCAACTGCTTTTCAGGCATGGCATCGTTTAAACGCTGTTGCAAAAGCTCCAAACGGTGTTTCTTCTGGGAAAGGAATTGGCGGGAAGCCATCTGTAAATCTCGTTGAGCTGAAAATAAGGCATATTTTGCTTCACCAATGCGTTTGAATATCGCATTGGGAATACGTTGTTTCAAGTTCTCTATCCGACGATATTCCCACAAAAGTCGATTTCTTATGCCCATTTGTAACTGACAAGCCAACTCGTCTAATCTGTCGGCAACCCTATCCATACAAGTCACCAAAAATTCCGCAGCTGCCGTTGGTGTCTTTACTCGAGTATGCGCCACCATATCAATGATCGTATCATCTCTTTCATGTCCAATACCTGTGATAATTGGTAAAGGAAACTGAGCACATGATGCAGCCAACAGATAAGTATCGAATCCTGAGAGATCGGATGTGGCACCTCCTCCACGAATCATAACAACAACATCAAATTCGTCCATTCGTTGATAAATAGTATCAAGAGCAGCAATCACCGACTCTTCTACCCTTTCACCCTGCATGATAGCAGGAAAAAGTTCGGTACGGAAGCCATAGCCACGAGGATTGTTTTTCAACTGATTGCAAAAGTCACCATATCCAGCAGCCGTAGCCGAAGAAATTACCGCCACTCGTTGAGGCAATAGAGGGAACTCCAACTCCTTGTTTAAATCAATCACTCCTTCTTCTTCCAACTGACGGAGAATTTCACGACGCTTTCGAACCATATCACCTACCGTATAAGTAGGATCAATATCAAGTACCGTCAACGAATAACCATAAAGTTCGTGGAATTCAACCGAAACTTGTACCAACACCTTAATACCCGAAGTAAAAGCTTGCCCTGTTTCTTGTTCGAAATAAGGTTTTAGCATCTTGTAGATGTTGCTCCAAATGGTTCCTCTTGCTTTAGCTATCAAGTTATTTCCACTAGCATCCTTTTGCACGAACTCCAAATAGCAATGACCCGAATAATTGGAACGGACATCACTCAACTCTGCCTGTACCCAATAAGTATCGGATAGACAAGTCCGGATACTTCGTTTTACCAATCCGTTGAGTTCATATAATGAAAGGGCTTGTTGTTCCATCATTGTTTCTTTCCCTTTTCCTTTTGATATGCATTCCACAAATTCGGAACACCATATCCATAAATATTATCCGGGAAATCTACCCTATCACCTGCTTGCTGAACAGCTTTTACTACTTCTTTAGCCGTAAGCCATGGACATGCTTGCCAAAAACAAACGACAACACCACACATCGTTGGTGAAGCAAAAGAAGTTCCATTGGCTTTCGATACTGTACCATCCTTACCCGATACTACCGAATTGAACCCTATTGCCATCACATCCGGTTTCACTCGTCCATCCGAAGTATTTCCAATGGATGAAAATTCCGCATTCTTCAACTCCTTGGTCAATGCACCTACTGTTATAACATTTTCCGAATCACCCGGAGGAGTAATCTTCTTCCAAGCATCCCGCCCTGAATTTCCTGCACTACAAACAATTACCATTCCTTTGTCGGCTGCTACAGAGGCCGAATGAGACATCAAAGAATAATGACCATCCAAATCACGATAACGATAACCACCATAACCTTCATCAAATTCATAATACCCGAGAGATGTATTCACGACATCCACTCCCACACTATCGGCAAACTCAATTGCTGCAGCCCAATAATCTTCCTCAATGGGTTGTTCCGTATCAGCATCTTCACTACGTAACAACCAATACGAAGCATCGGGAGCTGTACCCACAAAAGCATCCTTGATATTCGCAGCCATACATGAAAGAACCTTCATCCCATGACCGTTTTCTTCATAAATATCAGATTCTGGATTCACAAAGTCACGGGTACCCAACAAGTCCATCTTCTTGAAGAACTTTATGTGATCAACATTGTAGAAACCTGCATCTATCACCGCCACATGCATTCCTTTTCCTGTGAAACCGACAGCATGAAGACTATCTCCTCCATGAATATTGATTTGACGGAATGCCTTGCCATAATAATGTCCTGCTTTTTTCACATCATTGGTCACTTCCTTCTTACGCTGTTTATTTCGAGTTGGAATACTATCGGGTTGAGTCCATACTTTCTTCACTCCTTTGACAAAAGGCATCTTTAATACTTCTTCCATACAAAGAGTATCGGAAACTTCGAGTACTACGGTGTTATTCCATTTGCTTGAAGTTACCAATTTTGCCCCTGTAGCTTTCAGTTCATTGACGTACACTTGACTGATAGGTAAATCTGTTTCATCCACCGGTAGTTGTTGACGGTTTCTACGTTCTATAGCCCTTTCACTCAAAAACTCCTGCGGTTTATCTACCGAATAAACTGTACCTTCCTTATCTTTCAAGGTAACCCGATACTTATATGCTTTTTCTGCTACAATCTGTCCTGTAGATAAGGCCAGCAAGCATCCTAACGACCATAATTTCAAGTTTATCATATTCTTTTACACATTATAGAACAAAGATAGAGAAAATTACTATATTTGTGCTAGCTTTTCAATTCTAAATTCTTAATAAAACATGAATAGACAGTCCCCTCGCCATTGGATTACACAAATAATCGGATACTTCTCTATCTGCTTTATTGCTATGTCTTGTACTCCTCAAAACCAAATCATCACCATAACTCCCGAGAAAAAATGGGAAGCAGGAGAAACTTTTCATAATTTCGTTTTAGAAGGGCAAGCCTATACTGAGAAAGATGCAGAGGCTGTTCTTCTTTTTCACACAAACGGTGAAAGCGGGTACGAAGTCCTTTTCAGAAATGGGATCATAGACGGTTCCCGAAAGACCGGAAGTTTATCAGCTATCCGCAATCTTTACCGTTCATTAGCCAATGACAATGAATGGTTTAATTTCAAAGTTTGTGTCCATGATAAGAATATTGCCATTCAAATCAACGGAACAGATGTCGTATGCTATACTGAGCCATCCAATCCATACCGTACAACTGAGTATAGCAAACGGTTATTAGGACAAGGTGATATTATTCTAAAAGGGAAGCAAGGAACCGTAAAATTCCAAAATATACAAATAACTCCTTTAACCGAAGGCACCTACAAAGCTAATGAAACGCTTCCAGCCATTGACGAGCAAAACGATGCCATCATCCGATTACAACAGCAGAATTTTCCTGTCATTGATTAACATGTACATTTAAAAGGAGGATTAACCAAAGAAATGGCTCATGCTATGTCCATGAATTACGGCATCAATTATGGTGTAGCCCCTAATGCTGGCGAAGGAGGCGTTGGACGTATGTTAGCAAATGACGAAGAAGTCTATGAATACTACGAAGAGGTGAAGCCTCTTCCTTTCCTTTGTGGTGTACAAGGAGAAGGGCGCAAATGGACTTCCACTTTCTCTAAAGAGGCATTGGGTACTTTTGACTATCTGTTTACTGATGCTATGACAATAATGGACCATAAGAATCGTAACTCACGTATCTATCGAGCAGAAGAAGTGCATTACGATGGAATAAACAAGGAACAATACATGGAACAAATTGTAGACCAAACCGTAAAGATTCTGACCAACGAGCCTGCTGATATTTTTGCAAATCCGACTTATTTACCCGAAGACATGCAAGCCGACTACGACAAATATTGGACGGATGAACGCATCAACCGAGTACTCAATGTCATGCAAGAACAACAGATTGCACTTGAAATTAATCCTCGATACCGGATACCAAGTATTAAGATTATTCAAATGGCCAAAGAACGTGGCATTAAGTTTGTTTTTGGAACGAATAATGTGGATGCAAATTTTGGGAAGTTGGAATATTGTATCGAAGCTATTAAAGAGTGCGGTATTACAGCCCAAGACATTTGGTTTCCTTCCATGAGCATACGCCATACACGTCCCGTCATTATTTATAATACATTCAACTAATAACTTATCACCATGGCGAAAAAAAGAAACGCAACTGAATTAGGAACACAACCTATTGGCAAGCTGCTCACGCAATATGCCATTCCAGCCATCATTGCCATGACCGCTTCTTCCTTATACAATATGGTAGATAGCATCTTCATCGGACAAGGTGTGGGACCACTAGCCATCTCCGGATTGGCCATTACATTCCCGTTTATGAATCTAGGTGCTGCATTTGGGGCAATGGTAGGTGTAGGTGCTTCCACACTTATCTCCGTTAAACTAGGTCAACGCGACTATAGTACAGCACAGATCGTTTTGGGTAATGTCATCACTTTAAATGTAATCATCGGTATCGCCTTTTCTATCATTACCTTATTGTTCCTCGATCCGATTCTTTATTTCTTCGGAGCGAGTGCAGACACCATTGGTTATGCCCGTGACTACATGGAAATCATCTTGCTAGGAAACATCATCACCCACATGTATTTGGGACTTAATGCTGTACTCCGAGCTGCCGGACATCCACAAAAGGCCATGTATGCTACCATCAATACGGTTATCATCAACACCGTTCTAGACCCCATATTCATTTATGGATTCGATTGGGGCATCAGAGGAGCGGCTATCGCCACCATCATAGCCCAAATCATTTCCTTGATATGGCAATTGAAAATTTTGACTGACAAGAACGAACTTCTACATCTACGTCGAGGTATATACCACCTTCAAGGCAAGATTGTAAAGAATATCATCGCCATCGGTTTATCTCCTTTCTGCATGAATGTAGCATCATGTTTCATCGTAATCTTCATCAACAAAGGCCTGAAAGAATATGATGGCGACTTGGCCATAGGGGCATATGGTATCGTCAACCGATTAGTGTTTATTTGTGTGATGATTGTGATGGGTATCACTCAAGGCATGCAACCCATTGCCGGATATAACTATGGAGCACAACAATATCATCGTGTAAACCATGTACTGAAACTTGCTATTTGGGGAGCAACTGCTGTTACAACAATAACCTTCTTAGTGGGGGAATTAATACCGGAAATTGTTGTTTCATTATTTACCAACGACGATGGTCTCATCAGCCGAGCGGCCGAAGGTTTCCGTATCGTGGTTTTACTATTCCCAATAGTCGGTTTCCAAATGGTAACATCCAACTTCTTCCAAAGTATTGGTATGGCAAACAAAGCTATTTTCCTTTCACTCACTAGACAGTTATTATTCCTTTTGCCATGTCTGTTCATTTTACCGACTTTTATGGGAGCAGCAGGAATCTGGTGGAGTATGCCTATCAGCGATTTGGCTTCCAGTATGGTAGCTGCCGTATTGCTATACAAACAATTCCAAATATTCAAGAACCATAAAGCATAAATGCCATGAATGAACATTATGTAATTAACTTGGGCCGCCAACTAGGTAGCGGCGGTAAGGAAATCGGCGAGAAGCTCGCTAAGGCACTAAACATTGCTTTTTACGATAAAGAGCTCATCCAACTGGCATCAGACGAAAGTGGACTCTGCAAGGAGTTTTTCGAAAAAGCTGATGAACGAGCTCAACAGACACTCTTGGGAGGTTTATTCGGCGGTCGTTTCCAGTTTATCAGTGATGGGACGATTCCATATGGTTCGTATCTGAACAATGATTCCTTGTTTAAAATCCAAAGTGACGTAATCCGCCAACTAGCAGAAAACCAATCATGTCTATTCGTAGGAAGATGTGCCGACTATATTCTTCGTGACCATCCCCGCCATGTGAACATCTTTATTTCAGCATCGAAAGAAGCCCGCATCGAACGCCTGATGCGCTTACACAATCTGACTGAAGAACAAGCCGAAGAGATGATGGAAAAGGCAGACAAAAAACGCTCGTCTTATTACAATTATTATAGTTATAAGACTTGGGGAGCTGCTGCCACTTATCATTTGTGTGTAGATTCATCAGTCATGGGTATCGACAATACGGTGGATTATATTCTTCAGTTTGTGAAGCATAAACTGAATCTATAATGACAAGGATTGGTATTCTATCAGATACACACGGATATTGGGATGACCGCTATCTGAAACATTTTGAGAAGTGTGACGAGATTTGGCATGCCGGTGATATCGGTTCATGGGAAGTGGTACAAAAACTGTCTGCTTTCCGTCCGTTACGTGCTGTATATGGCAATATAGATGGTGGAAAAATTAGAGGCTCCTATCCGGAAATGAATCGTTTTACCATCGAAGGTACAGACATATTGCTTAAACACATTGGAGGCTATCCAGGCAAATACGATGCTTCCATTCGCCAACATTTGTTTGTTCGTCCACCACGACTCTTCGTTTGCGGACACTCGCACATATTAAAAGTTCAATATGACAAGACCTTAAATATGCTGCATATCAATCCTGGAGCAGCAGGAATCTATGGCTTCCATAAAGTACGAACATTAGTACGATTCGCTATCGACAATGGAGAATTCAAGGATTTGGAAGTTATTGAATTGGCAGAGAAATAGAAAGGGCAGCAAAATTGCTGCCCTTCTTTTATTTTTTACGTTCCAATTCCTGCAAACTTTCCATTTTCTTGGTTTCGAGGAACTCGTAAATACCACAAAGATGTTCCTTCACTTTCTTGTTCCCGAATTCATAAACCTTCGTTACCAAGCCATCCAAGAAATCACGGTCATGTGATACTACGATCAATGTACCATCAAAGTCTACCAAAGCTTGTTTCAAGATATCCTTGGTCTTCATATCGAGATGGTTGGTCGGTTCGTCCAAGATAAGGAGATTGACAGGTTCAAGCAAAAGTTTGATCATAGCCAAACGGGTACGTTCACCTCCCGAAAGAACTTTTACTTTCTTCATCGATGCCTCAGGACTACCAAACATAAATGCACCAAGCAAATCACGAATTTTATTGCGGATATCTCCCTTTGCCACATCGTCGATAGTTTGGAAAACAGTCAAATTCTCATCCAACAACGAGGCTTGATTCTGCGCAAAGTAACCTATCTGCACATTATGACCGAGGGTCAATGTACCATCATGATCAATTTCATTCATGATACATTTAACCAACGTAGACTTACCTTCACCATTCTTACCCACGAAAGCTACCTTATCACCACGTTCAATAGTCAAAGAAGCATTCTTGAATACTTCGTGCTCGCCGTAGGTCTTACCTACTCCATCCATAATGACCGGATAGTTACCACTACGAGGTGATGGTGGGAATTTAAGACGGAGTGCTGATGTATCTTCTTCATCTACTTCGATGATTTCAAGCTTCTCAAGCATCTTCACACGGCTCTGTACCTGAAGAGTCTTACTATAGGTACCCTTAAAACGTTCGATGAAGTCCTTAGTTTCCTGAATCATCTTCTG
>JAFYPV010000038.1 GCA_017559935.1 Bacteroides sp.
ACGATTTCCTTCAAGTCTTCCTTGCTGTAATACTTGCCCGACATTTCAGGGAAGTCATAGTAATAAGTACCTTCTTGGGTGAGGCTCGGGTACTTGTCCACGGCCATGCGCCAAGCCTGGTTGTCGGTGAGGTGGAGGTGTAAGGTGTTGAACTTGAAGAAGTCCATCTGGTCGATGCTTTCCTTCAGCTCATCTACGGTCCAGAAGTGACGGCTGCAGTCGAGCATCAGTCCGCGGTAGCCATAGAGCGGCTTGTCTTGGATGTTGAGCACCGGAAGCTGGCCATCCTTAGCGGTAAGGATAAGCTGATGGAGGCTGGTGAGGGCGTGGCTGATACCTGCCAAGTCGGCTGCTTCAAGCTGGATTCCGTTCTTGGTGATGGCCAATGCATAGGCTTCGGCAGGGAGAGAGGCGTTTTCTGCCAATACTACGGTTGCACCTTCGGCAGCGAGGGCCACGCTCAGGCCGGCCGACTTCTGCACATCGCCGATGAAGTTTTCGGCCGTAGCTTTCCATGCTTCAGGAGCCTGGAGGGTTTTCAGGTTGCTCAAGGCGAACGAACCGTTCAGGATTTCTACGTTCTCGGCTTGTGGAATCAGCTGCACCTGTTCCACGAGTTTGCCTTCGCAGGCCGAAAGGAGGCATGCAAGGGCTGTGGCATAAAAGAATGTCTTTTTCATTGTAGGTTGTTATTTGGATGATTTCATGATAGTTTCGTATACGGTGCGGGCGAGGTCGGCATTGTCGTTATCGCCGGCATATTCCCAATACATGCCGCCCAAGAGGCCTTTCTCTAAAATGTACTCGCACTTGATGGTGAGCGAGCGCACGTTATCGTAGCCCAGTACCAGCGTTCCTTCGTTGTTGACCAGGTAAGGCACTTTGGCGGTATCGTTCCATTGTTCGGTGTACTCGCCGTTTAAATCAATCTTGCGGTAGTCGCGGTTGGAGAGAATCTTGCCACCGCGTCCATAGAATGGCATACCTAGAACCAGTCGTTCTGCAGGTACTCCTGAGTCAATGTGTGCTTTCACGGCATCGTCGCAAGTCAGTTGTCCGCTGATGCTTGCCCGGTAGAGGGTGGAATGGTGGTAAGGAGCATTGTCCATATCGTAAGACATGATGTTTACAAAATCAATGTTGTTCAAAATGGAACGGAAGTTCACAAATTTGGCACTGGCTACCGATGCCATGGTTAATAACTTGTCTTTACCAATGGCTTGACGAATATCACGCATCAAGAGGGTAAAGTTGTCAGTGTCATCGGGTGAAGAAGAGATATTGGCTGCTGAACAGGTTGGATATTCCCAATCAATATCAATTCCGTCTAAACCGAATTCTTGTACTACACGTTTGCAATCCTTAGCAAACGAAAGACGGTTCTGTTCATCGGCTGCCATTTCGCTGAATCGTCCGCTTCCCCAACCGCCGATGGAAAGAAGAACCTTCAAGTGTGGGGCTTTTTCTTTCAAGGCGATGATTTGTTTGAATCGTTCTTCGTTGTTGATGCGTACTCCATCGAAAGAGTCTGTCACATGACCGAAAGCATAGTTTATGTGAGTAACCAACGATGGATCAGGTAGAATCTTGCTCCACGAAGTAACGTAGGCAATGACGACTTTTTCGTTGGTGATAGAGGCTTGTCTAGAAGGGTTATTACAACTATGAAATAACCATATACAACAGGCAATGATTAAAAGGAAAGTAAGTCTTTTCATGGTTCTTTTTATTCTTAATTAGATTTATACAAGGGCAAAAATAGAAAAAGATTTATCTTTGTCCAATAATTAAATTTTAAATGATGAAAAGCATATTTTATTCAGTAGCAATGTTGCTGTTTGTTCTGTGCAGTTGTACACCGAAGACAGAGGTGACTTCTCCGGACGGCAATATTAAATGGTCGTTCAACTTGGACGAAAAAGGTGCAATGACTTATCAAGTGTCCGTAAAGGATGCTCCGTTTATCAATGTTTCAGCTTTGGGCTTTAAGGAAAAGTCGGGCTTGAACTTGGTGGATGGTTTCCAATTGGAAGGTACTTCCTTCAATAGTCAGGATGAAACTTGGACACAGCCTTGGGGTGAAAACAAGTCAATCCGTAGCCATTACAATGAAATGGCGGTGAACTTGAAAAACGATGCGGGAGTGAAACTGACAGTTCGTGTCCGTGTGTTTGATGATGGTTTGGGTTTCCGATACGAGTATGACTCTCCGGCCGACAGCTTGTTGCTGATGGATGAATACACCAGCTTTAACATAGCAGAGGACGGTACATCGTGGTCTATCCCGGCTGAATTCAATACCTACGAATTGCTTTACCGCACCATGCCGTTGAGCGAGATGCCGGATGCCAATACTCCGATGACATTCAAGACAAAGAGCGGTATCTATGCAAGCATCCACGAAGCTGCATTGACCGACTTCCCGGAAATGTGCTTGAAGAACGTGGGCGGCACTTCATTGAAGTCGTGGTTGGCTTCTTGGCCGGACAAGGTAAAGGCTCGCTTCGATGGCGGTAAGTTCCAGACAGCTTGGCGCTCTATCCAGATAGCCGACAAGGCGGTAGGTTTGATTAACTCAGGCTTGATTCTGAACTTGAACGAACCTTGTGCATTGGAAGGCGACTTGAGCTGGATTCGTCCGATGAAGTATGTCGGCGTATGGTGGGGCATGCACCTCGGTATCGAAAGCTGGGTAATCAACGACCGCCACGGTGCCACAACCGAGAATACCAAGAAGTACATCGACTTTGCTGCTGCCAACAACATCGAGGGTGTATTGGTGGAAGGCTGGAACCAGGGTTGGGAAACTTGGGGACGTCCGGGTGAGTATGTTCCATTCGACTTTACCAAGCCGTTTGCCGATTTCGACATCGATGAGTTGGCACGTTATGCCAAGGAAAAGGGTGTTGAACTCCTTGGACACCACGAAACCGGTGCCGATATCCCGAACTACGAAGCTCAGTTGGACCGTGCTTATCAATGGACCAAGAAAAAGGGTATCAACCACGTGAAGACCGGTTATGCCGGCGGTATCCCGGGCGGACACCATCGTCACTCGCAATATGCCGTTCGCCATTATCGCAAGGTGGTGCAGGAAGCTGCCAAGCATAAAATCTCGATCAATGCTCACGAACCGATCAAGGATACTGGTATCCGTCGTACTTATCCGAACATGATGTCTCGCGAAGGTGCCCGTGGTATGGAGTGGAATGCATGGAGCGAAGGTAACCCACCTGAACACTACGAATATCTTCCGTTTACCCGCTTGCTCAGTGGTCCGATGGACTATACGCCGGGTACATTTGATATCACATTGGAGAACTCGAAGAACCATCCGAACCGCAAGCCTTGGAATGGAAACGATAAGGGAAACAGCCGTGTGAATACGACTTTGGCTAAGCAGATGGCTAACTGGGTAGTGCTTTATTCGCCGGTACAGATGGCATCCGATTTGATTGAGCATTACGAAGGTCATCCGGCTTTCCAATTCTTCCGCGACTTTGATGCTGATTGCGATTGGTCGGAAGCTTTGCAAGGCGAACCGGGTGAATTTATAGCCGTAGTGCGTAAGGCTAAGAACAATTATTATTTGGGTGCCACAACCAATAAAGAAGCCCGTACATTGGAAATTCCTTTGACCTTCCTCGAAGAAGGTAAGAAATATCAGGCACGTATTTATGCCGATGGTGAAGATGCTGATTGGGAAACGAATCCGACTTCTTACCGTATTGAAGAAAAAACTGTAACCAATACCGATGTCTTGGCAGTTGTGATGGCAAAGGGAGGTGGACAGGCTGTTTCGTTCATACCTGTTGATTGAAACTAAAATGCGGTGTCGCTTTCATTAAGGCGACACCGCATTTTTTATTGAACGACCCATCGTTTGTCATGAGGTATGATAGACTTTGGATTGTAATGCATTTTTTCTTGTATTGGAATTCTCAATACATATGTTCTTCCACTGGCATTTTGTAGGAAATTATCTCTCAACCAAGGGTTTAAATTCTTGAGCAACGCATAGGTTGTTCCCTGCTTCTTGGCCCAAGTTGACAAATCAGCAATTCCCGTCGTAACAGTTATTTCCTTATAAGGTACTTGCATGTATAAATCTGATGCTTTTAAGCGGAAGCCAAAAGAACTTGGATTGGAGAACATGATTTTGGCAGCGATGATACGGTAAACGTAACGGGCTGTTTCTTCCACCAGATATAAATCTAGCGTCTCGTCTGTCTGTTGTTTTTGCATTTGTCCAGCAATACGCGCTTGTCCGGCATTATAGGCTGCTGCTACGGCTATCCAATCGTTGTATTTGGCATAGGCAGCTTTAAGGTATTTACAAGCGGCTACAGTCGATTTTTCCACATGATAGCGTTCGTCTATGTTCTTGTTTACTTCCAAACCATATTCCCTGCCGGTGGTTTGCATGAATTGCCATAAACCGGAAGCTCCAGCATGTGAGCGTGCCAATGGGCTGCAATTACTTTCAATAGCCATCAGATATTTGAAATCATCGGGAATACCATATTCTTTCAGGATTGGCTCAACGATTGGGAAATAACGGTTGGCTCTCTTGATGGTTTGTAGGGAAGTACTATGCATATATGCAAAAGCCAGCAGTTCGCGGTCCATACGTTCATGGCGATCGAAGCGGGTTAAATCTATTTTTTTACCGCAAAACATAACAGATTCTGGAACTTGAGGACTACTGTAAGGTAATGCTGTAGTACCAGAAAGATTTTGTGCAGCCATTGTCAATGTAGACAATAGCATAATCAATAAGATTTTTGGATATAAATTCATTTCTTGTTGCTTTTTATGTGTAAAGATTGGACAAAGATAAGTAAAATTATGGGGATTTTGGATAGGCTGCAGATGGCATTGGAATAAAATGCAATAAAAATGAGAATTGAGTGTAAAAATATTCCGTTGAGTGTATGATTATTCCGGAATAATGTGTAATTTTGCGCCTCGAAAGAATAATTATGCACGCATGAAGAATAAGAATAACAGATTAGATGCCATAAAAATCATAATTTCCAGTAAAGAGGTAGGAAGTCAGGAAGAATTATTGCAAGAATTGCATAAAGAAGGATTTAGCTTGACTCAAGCCACTCTTTCACGCGACTTGAAGCAACTGAAGGTAGCAAAGGCGGCTAGTATGAATGGAAATTATGTGTATGTATTGCCTAATAATACCATGTACAAGCGAATGACAGAACAACATTCAGCTTCGGAGATGTTGAGAGTGGATGGAATACGTGGTATCGATTTCTCAGGAAATTTGGCTGTTATACGGACACGACCGGGATATGCTAGTAGCGTAGCTTATGATATAGACACGCATAATATTGCTGAAATATTAGGTACGATAGCGGGTGATGATACCATCTTGTTGGTGCTTCGTGAAGGCTTTTCAAAAAATGGGGTATTAAAAGCCTTGTCTTCAATTATACAGAATGTAAAATAATAAAATAAGATAAGAAAATGGATGCTAAGCAAATTGATGTGATGGTGGCTGATGCCTCACATGAAATTTATGTTGATAAGATTTTGAATACTATCAAGGAAGCTGCAAAGGTACGTGGCACTGGTATTGCAGAGCGTACACACGAATATTTGGCAACTAAGATTAAGGAAGGTAAGGCAATCATTGCATTGGATGGCGAAGAGTTTGCAGGTTTTACTTATATCGAATCTTGGGGAAATAAAACTTATGTTGCTACATCGGGTCTGATTGTTCACCCGAAGTATCGTGGATTGGGTTTGTCAAAGCGAATCAAGGCCGCTTCTTTCCGTTTAGCTCGTTTGCGTTGGCCAAAGGCGAAGTTGTTTAGCTTGACTAGCGGTGGTGCTGTAATGAAGATGAATACAGAATTGGGTTATGTGCCTGTTACTTTCAATGAGTTGACAGACGATGAAGCTTTTTGGAAAGGTTGCGAAGCTTGTACGAATCATGAAATTCTAGTTTCGAAAGATCGTAAGTTCTGTATTTGTACAGCGATGCTTTATGATCCGGCAAAGCATGCAGATGATACTATTTGATTATAAAAAAGAAAAGATATACCATTATGGAAGAAAATAAGAAAAAAAAGGTAGTAGTTGCCTTCAGCGGTGGTTTGGATACTTCTTACACCGTGATGTACTTGACTAAGGAAAAAGGTTATGAAGTGTATGCGGCTTGTGCCAATACTGGCGGTTTTAGCGCAGAACAATTGAAGACTAACGAAGAGAATGCGTATAAGTTGGGTGCTGTAAAGTATGTAACACTCGACGTAACTCAAGAATATTATGAAAAGAGCTTGAAGTACATGGTTTATGGTAACGTGCTCCGTAACGGTACTTACCCTATCTCTGTAAGCTCTGAACGTATTTTCCAGGCAATGGCCATCGCTCGTTATGCTAACGAAATCGGTGCAGACGCTATTGCTCATGGTTCTACAGGTGCTGGTAATGACCAAATCCGTTTTGATATGACTTTTTTGGTAATGGCTCCGGGTGTGGAAATCATTACTTTGACTCGCGATATGACATTGAGCCGTCAGGAAGAAATCGACTATTTGAATGCAAATGGTTTCTTTGCAGACTTCACTAAGTTGAAGTATTCTTATAACGTAGGTCTTTGGGGTACTTCTATCTGTGGTGGCGAAATCCTCGACTCAGCACAGGGCTTGCCAGAAACTGCTTATTTGAAGCACTGCACTAAGGAAGGTAGCGAACAGCTTCGTCTTACTTTCGAAAAGGGTGAATTGAAGGCGGTGAACGATGAACAGTTCGACGATCCTATCAAGGCTATCCAGAAGGTAGAAGAAATCGGTGCTGCTTATGGTATCGGTCGTGACATGCA
>JAFYPV010000039.1 GCA_017559935.1 Bacteroides sp.
GATTAAAAGTGTAAGTCAAATACTACAATAATTACCATCAACAACAAGTTGAACAAACCTATCGGAACGAGGTATTTCCATTCCAATGTCAGGATTTGGTCGATACGTAAACGCGGGAACGTCCACTTGAACCACATCAGAATCCATACCACGAAAAAGGCCTTTCCGAAGAACCATATGAAGCCTGGTATGTAATCCATGGCGGTATTGAAAGCATCCAATCCGGTGATGTGCAACGGCATCCAACCACCCAAGAAGATGGTGGTAGCTACACCGGCAATGATGAACAGGTTCACGAATTCAGCTACATAAAACAGGCCGAAATGCATACCCGAGTATTCGGTATGATAACCGGCTGTCAACTCACTTTCTGCTTCCGGCAGGTCGAACGGACCGCGGTTTACTTCCGCATTACCGGCAATCAGGTAGATGACGAAAGCTATGAAAGCAGGGATATGTCCCTTGAAGATGAACCAACCATCGGCTTGACGTTCCACAATTTCGGACAATTGCATGGTGTCGGTCAAGACGGTAAGTGTCAAGAGGCTCAAACCCATAGAAAGCTCATAACTAATCATTTGGGCACCACTACGCATGGCACCAATCAAGGAATACTTGTTGTTGGAACTCCAACCGGCCAACAAGATACCTACCACACCGATACTGGAAGCAGCGGTAAGGAAGAAGATACCTACGTTGAAGTCGAGCACTTCCATACCCTTGCTGAAAGGCAAGCAGCTGAAAGCCATGATGGAAGCCAAGATAACAATGTATGGAGCCAAGTTGTACAGGAACTTGTCCGAGTGACGGATAGCGATAATTTCTTTAATCAACATCTTGAACACGTCGGCAAATACTTGAATGGTTCCCCAAGGTCCGACACGCATCGGTCCGAGACGGCACTGGAATGCAGCACAGACCTTACGCTCCATAAAGATCATAATGATGGCAATGATGGCGTATGCCAAAAGAATGCAGACACCGATAGCCAGACATTCAATGAATACGGCCACATCTTCCGGTAGGAAAGAGGTGAGCAAGTTGTGTATCCATTGGGTTACTATACTAAAATCAAACATAATTTATTTTATTTTTATCTGTCAATATCAGGTACTACATAGTCTACGGTACCACCAATCGCAATCAAGTCGGCAATCTTAGCCCCACGGCACACGGTTTCCATGATAGAAACGAGTGGAAGACCGGTTGAACGGAATTTCAAACGGTATGGGTGTTTGTCGCCACGGCTTTCTAAGAATACACCGAACTCGCCACGGCTACCTTCCACGGCTGCATAGTAACTGCCTTCGGGTACCTTGATGATGGCCTTGGTCTTTTCTTGGAACAGACCTTCCGGTATGTTGTCAATCAATTGTTCGATGATGTGCATACTTTCCATGATTTCTTCCATACGGACCATATAGCGGGCGAAACAGTCGCCTTCGGTACGGATGATTTCCTTGAAATCTACCTTGCCGTACATGGCATACGGATGGCGCTTGCGAACGTCGCATGCCCAACCGCTGGCACGGCCGGTACCACCAGTTGCTCCGAACGAGATGGCATCTTCACGGCTCAAAATACCTACACCATCCAATCGGCCATGTGCAATGACATTGCCGGTGAACACTTCGTGGTATTCCTTCAACATCGGACGGAGATAAGCGATGAATTCCTTTACCTTCTGTACGAAATCAGGTGCGATATCGTATTGTACGCCACCGATGGTGTTGTAATTCTGAATCAAACGGCCTCCGGTTGTTGCTTCGAAGATGTCGAGAATCTTTTCGCGGTCGCGGAAACCATAGAAGAAGGCTGTCAAGGCTCCCAAGTCCATACAGAGACAAGAGAAGAACAACAGGTGGGAGTCAATGCGTTGCAACTCATCCATAATAGTACGGATGTATTGCACACGGTCGCTCACTTCGATGCCCATCGCCTTCTCGATACACATGCAGAGTGCATGGCGGTTCTGGTGTGCACCCAAGTAATCCAAACGGTCGGTCAAAGCCAATGTCTGTGGATAAGTTAGGCTTTCACACATCTTTTCCACTCCACGATGGATGTAGCCACAGTGTACGTCAAGTTTCTTGATGATTTCCCCTTCGAGAGAAACACGGAAACGGAGCACACCATGGGTAGCTGGATGTTGAGGACCAATATTAATAATGTATTCATCTTCATCGAACAAGATGTCTCGCTTTTCGATGACGCTACCATCTGGCAATTCTTCGTAGTGATGGGTTACATCGTCTGGCTCTTCATTGGTCATACGGAGCGGGTTGAGGCTTTCATCATAGTCCTTGCGGAATGGGTGTCCTACCCAGTCTTCACGTAAATAGAGACGACGCATGTCCGGATGTCCGATGAAATGGATGCCAAAGAAGTCGTATGCTTCACGTTCGTTGAATTCGGCTGCTTTCCAAAGGTCGCAAACCGAAGGAAGTTCTGGATTTTCCCGGTTGGCGGTAACAGTCTTGATTACCTTATTCTCGCCGGTAGTTGTCTTTTCTAAATGATAGACAACACCCAAACCTTCTTCACCCCAGTCCATACCTGTTAGTGAACGCAGGAAATCGTAGCCCTCAGCACGAAGGCCTGACAAGGCTTTATGTATCTTTTCAGGTTCTATTGTTATCATATTTATTTCTTGTCTTCTTTACGGTTTACGCCACCAAAGAATTTTTCTAATTTCACTTTTCGTTGTAACTGCATCATGCCATAAAGCAAGGCTTCCGGACGAGGAGGGCATCCTGGAATGTATACATCCACTGGAAGAATCTTGTCCACACCATTCAATACGTGGTACGATTTCTTGAACGGCCCACCGCTGATGGCACATCCGCCTACGGCTATCACATATTTCGGGTCGGCCATCTGGTCATAGAGACGCTTCAATACCGGAGCCATTTTATGTGTAATGGTACCTGCAACCATAATCATGTCTGCTTGTCGCGGACTGGCACGAGCCACTTCAAACCCGAAGCGGGCGAAATCATACCGGGCAGCACCCACTGCCATGAACTCGATACCGCAACAGCTGGTCGCAAAGGTAAGCGGCCACAGAGAGTTGCTTCGTCCCCAGTTGATAAGGTCGTCCATACAGCCCATCCAAACGTTGGCGCCGTTTTCGTTGAGTTGCTTGACCATTTCTTCCAGGTATTCATTGTTCTTGAATTCCTCATACGGAATAGATTTTATGGTAGGTTTCTTTATTTCCATTCAAGTGCTCCTTTCCGCCAAGCATATGCCAGGCCTAATACCAAGATGATTAAAAAGAAGATAATGCTTACCAGGCCATAGACACCTAAGTCCTGGACAACAACCGCCCATGGGAAGAGGAAAACAGTTTCCACATCGAACATGAGGAATAGGATGGCAAAGAGGTAATAACCCACCTTGAACTGCATCCATGACTTCCCACGGGTAGGGATACCGCATTCGTAGGCTTCACCCTTTTGAGGGTTAAAGGAACGTGGCGAAATTGCATTGGCAATACCTAACGCAACTGCTACAAGTGCAATTGCCGTTAAAATAACGACAACTAGAAGTGTAAAGTACATATAATAAAAATGTTTATGATTATACAAAACAAGTTATGCCAATAAACGTGTTTGTTTATTGGTCACAAAATCAGCTTAATATGAAGGCTAAATAAGGATATGCTCCAACGTATAGATATAGTAATCTATTGCATGTTGATGAATCGTGGAACGATGGTGTAATAGTCCGTTTATAAAGGCTGCATGTGTGTCATGCCACTTGGAACGATCGGCATGATGTAGGCATTTAGGCTTGGAATGATGTGGATGATACCCTGATACTTCGCCTGTGACGTAAGCCGGAATAATGAGGTGTTCGATATATAAGTGGTCAATCGTCCGTTCGGTAGTTTCTTGTTGGATGAGGGTACAATGTGCTACATACTCATGCGGCATAGCCTCTAGCCATGTCGTATTTTCCTGCTCGTTTGCCGTAGTTGTGGCAAGAATCATCAGGAGTATTGCACTCATATAGATAACCAACCTTAACACCTATTTCCTTTTGAAGTTGCAAAGGTAGCTATTTATTTTTTAAATTGGGCTAAAAGTTGCTATCGTTTCTTCCAGAAAGTTGGGCTCAATAGCAATAATACGGTAAAGAGCTCTAAACGGCCGATGAGCATATATACAATACTCAGCCATTTGGCTGCATCTGGAAGGGCATCCCAAGAGAAGGCAGGACCACACATCCCAATACCCGGACCTACATTGGCCAAGCTTGAAATGACCACGCTATAAGCATCGTCAAAGTCCAATCCGATAATCATCATGGTGAACCAACCGATAAAAACCAACAAGACGAATACCACGAAAAATGCAAGTACGGTACTCTTGGTGGTTGCAGATACGCTCAATCCGTTTACTCGCACCGGTAGCACGGCATTGGGATGGAGTATCTGTCTGAATTCGTTCTTGGCGATACGTGCCATGATGACAGAACGGATACACTTGATGCCGCCCGAAGTTGAACCAGCACAAGCACCGCAGTAGGTGATGATGGTTGTTAACATCCACAAAGGAGGCGCCCATTGCATATAGTCGGCAGTGATGAAACCACAAGTGGTTTGTAGGGAAATTACCAAGAAAGAGGCTTTTCGGAATGCTTCTTCAATATTCATGGTAGAAGTGAGGAGCAATCCGATAGTGATGATGAATGTGAAAAGCAAGATGGTTTTGACATACCAACGTATTTCTGTATCACTGAATACTCGCTTAATGCTTCCTTTTAGGAATAGCAGATACAATAAGGAGAAGTTAATACCCGAAAGGAACATGAATGAAGTGATGACATATTCAATGTATGGTGAATTGAAAGCCGCTATACTTGCTTGCTTGGTAGAAAACCCTCCGGTAGCTGTTGTGGTCATGGCATGGCATACACTATCGAAAAATGGCATGTCGCCAGCCATAAGCAGGATGGTTTCTGCCATGGTAAGTCCTAAATATATAGTCCAAATCCACTTGGCAGTAACATCGATACGAGGGGTAATCTTATCGAATTTGGGACCTGTTGCCTCGGCTGCAAAGAGCTGAATACCACCTACTCCGAAGATGGGAAGTACGGCGATGGTAAAGATTACGATTCCCATCCCGCCAATCCATTGGGTCATACTTCGCCAAAAGAGCAATCCATGAGGAAGTGACTCGATGTTGTTCAAAATGCTGGCTCCCGTAGTGGTAAAGCCTGACATGGTTTCGAAAAAGGCATTGGTTAAGTTGGGTATGTAACCGCTAATGTAATAAGGTAACATACCGAACAGAGAGAAAAGAATCCAAGCAAATGTAACTACTACATAGCC
>JAFYPV010000040.1 GCA_017559935.1 Bacteroides sp.
AACAATCTCTGCTCAAGATTATCAAACATTGGTAGATGAATACACTGAAGTTATCAAGATGACTCAAGGTACATCTGCATTGAACGATGACCAACTTACACAAGTAAAGGATCAAGTATGGCAATCATACATCAACAATAAGTTGATTGAAACTGAAGCTGAAAAGTTGGGTTTGAAGGTTAGCGATGCTGAAATTCAGGATGTAATCGAACAGGGTGTACACCCATTGTTGATGCAGACTCCGTTCCGCAACCCACAAACTGGTGCTTTCGATAAGGATATGTTAAAGAAATTCTTGGTAGAATACTCAAACTTGGGTTCTACAGCCAATCAGCTTCCTGCTCAGTATGTAGAATACTATCAGCAGATGGGTGCTTTCTGGAACTTCATCGAAAAGACATTGAAGCAATCTTTGTTGGCTGAAAAGTACCAAAGCTTGATTGCAAAGTCTTTGATTTCTAATCCAATCGCAGCAGAAGATGCTTTTGCAGGACGTACTCAACAAACAGACGTATTGTTGACTGCTATCCCTTACTCTTCTGTAAATGATTCTACTATCACTATCAGCAATGATGAAATCAAGGCTCTTTACAACAAGAAGAAAGAAGCTTACAAGCAATTGATGGAAACTCGTAACATCAAGTATATCGATGTATTGGTAACTCCATCTGAAGCTGACCGCGCAGAACTTTTGAACGAAGTAACAGAATATGCTAATCAATTGGCTACCGCTACTGAAATGGCTTCATTCATCCGTTCTACTGGTTCTGTTGTTCCTTTCACTGAAGTAGCTATCAACAAGGCTGTATATCCTAGCGATATCGTTGCACGCATCGACTCTGTAAAAATCGGTGAAGTTTATGGTCCATACTACAATCAGGCAGATGATTCATACAACGCAATGCAGGTTTTGAAGAAAGAAGCTATTGCAGACTCTATCCAATTCCGTCAAATCCAAGTTTATGCAGAAACTGCAGATAAGACTAAGGCTTTGGCAGATAGCATCTACACTGCATTGAAGGGTGGTGCAGACTTTGCTAAGATTGCAGAAATTTATGGTCAAACAGCCGAAAGTACTTGGATGACTGCTCGTAGCTACGAAGGTGCAGCTTTGGATGCAGACAATGCTAAATACATCAAGGCTTTGATTAATGGCAAGAAGAACGAATTGACTAATCTCGAATTGGGTCAAGTAAACGTTATTCTTCAAGTATTGGACAAGAAGGCTGTAAAGGATAAATATCAGATTGCAGTAATCAAGCGTCCTGTTGAATTCAGCAAGGAAACATACAACAAGGCATATAACGAATTCAGCCAATTTGTAGCTCAAAATACTACATTGGATAAATTGGTTGAAAACGCTGAAGAAAGCGGTTACCGTTTATTGGAACGTGCAGATTTCCGCAATAATGAGCACTATGTAGGTGGCGTAAAGAGCACTCGCGAAGCATTGAAATGGATTTTCCAAGCAAAAGAAGGTGAAGTTTCTCCATTGTACGAATGTGGTGAAAACGATCATTTGATGGTTGTTGCTTTGGAAAAGATCAATCCAGCAGGTTATCGCAACATTAACACTGTTGTTGACATGTTGAGAATGGAAATCGCTCGTGAAAAGAAGGCTGAAAAGATTTTGGCTACAATGAATGGTGTAAGCTTTGATCAAGCTAAGGCTTTGCCAAATGCTGTAAACGACACAATCAAGCACATGACATTTGCAGCTCCTACTTACGTAGGTGTTACTCGTGCAAGTGAACCTGTTTTGGGTGCTGTAGCAAGCAAGAGCGAAGTAAACAAGGTTAGCGCTCCTCTAAAGGGTAATGCAGGTGTTTATGTAATGCAAGTAATCAACAAGGAAAACAATGCTGAAGAATTCAATGCAAAGAGCGAAGAAACATCTTTGGCTATGATGTCTACACGTTTTGCTAGCAGTTTTATCAACGACTTGTACGAAAGAGCTAACGTAAAGGATGACCGTTACTTGTATTTCTAATATAGAAATCAGAATATCATTCAAATAAAAAAAAGAGGCTGTTCCCATTGGAAACAGCCTCTTTTTTTATTTCTCATCAACGGATAACACGTATATATCCTTCTTTCCGTGATTTTGCCTGAGCTGGTTCAGCAGCCGGATAGCCCAAAGCCAAAGCTCCAATACCTACTAATCCTTCGGGTAGCCCCCATTGACTCATTAATTCTTTTCCTTCATCAGTAGCAAACATCTCATATTCGCGATGAATCCAACAGCTGCCCAAACCTTGGGCATGAGCTGCAAGCATCATATTTTCCAAAACCAGGCTAGCATCCTGAATGCCATTGGGAGCATCGGCAGGAACAAATACCAATACATAAGTAGGAGCATCATAATATGGATTGAAAGTTACTCCCATTACCTCCGCATTCATCTTAGCCAAACGAACCTTAAGTTCTTTATTTTGAATGGCTACAATAAAAGGTGATTGAAGGCCGCGTGAAGTGGGTGCGTATGTTCCAGCCTCAAGTACAGCATTCAATTGTCCATCTGTTATTTGTTCGGACTTATAACTCCGACAACTACGACGAGTACGAATAATTTCCAAGAAATTTGTTTCCATAAATTTATCTATTTATAAAAAAGGTGTGAGCATGTATATCATGCATCACACCTCAAATATAAGTTTTTTCTTGCTATTAATTATTTTCCGGACGAAGCTTACGAACTGTTACAGCAGTCTGCCACATTTCGCTTTCACGGAGAGCCTTCAATTCTTCTTCCAACTTCTCACGATAGTCTGGTTTCGAGTTGCTATCGATAGAAATCTGAGCTTCATTACCGCACTTCACGTTGGCATAGAGCTTTTCTACTACCGGCTTGATTGCATCGTGGAATGGGCCCATCCAATCGAGCGCACCACGCTGAGCGGTAGTTGAGCAGTTGGCATACATCCAGTCCATACCGTTCTTTGCAAACAATGGCATCAACGACTGAGTCAATTCTTCTACTGTTTCGTTGAACGCTTCTGATGGAGTGTGGCCGTTTTCACGCAACACTTCGTACTGAGCCAAGAGCAAGCCCTGGATAGCACCCATCAACGAACCGCGTTCGCCAGTCAAGTCGGATGTAGCTTCTCGGATGAAAGTAGTTTCGAACAAATAACCCGAACCAATACCGATACCCAAAGCAATAGTCTTTTCCCAAGCCTTGCCTGTAGCATCCTGATAGATAGCGTATGATGAGTTCAAGCCACGGCCTTCAAGGAACATGGTACGAAGTGATGTACCCGAACCTTTAGGAGCCACCATGATTACATCGATATCTGTTGGAGGAACCACACCTGTGCGGTCGTTCCATGTAATAGCAAAACCATGAGAGAAATACAACGCCTTGCCTGGAGTCAAGTAAGGTTTGATAGTAGGCCAAACACTCATTACAGCTGCATCGCTCAACAAACACATTACGATAGTAGCCTTTTCGCATGCTTCCTCAATGCCGAAGAGTGTTTCACCCGGTACCCAACCATCAGCAACAGCCTTCTCGTATGTCTTACCCGGACGCTGACCAACAATTACGTTAAAACCATTATCACGGAGGTTCAACGACTGACCTGGTCCCTGTACACCATAACCAATAACAGCTATAGTTTCGTTCTTCAATACTTCACGTGCTTTTTCCAATGGAAATTCTTCGCGGGTCATTACATTTTCGATGACACCGCCAAAATTCATTTGTGCCATATCTTTATTCTTTTAAAATTGATTATTACTTTTTTAGTTAAATATCACTTTACTTCGAACAACCACCTCCTGATTATTCTTCTTTACTTCTATATCATATTCATTCTCATTCTTTTCTTCGAGGTAGAAACTGAGCGTATCGCCATAATAGCTTTCGGCTACATAAGCCATCTCGAAACGACGGATACTCTTTTCCTTGAAAGTCTCCATGGGGAAAAGGTCGAGAATATGTTCGATGTACTTAATACTGTTTACATGACCATTAATATCGATATCGCTATACTTAGTCAAGTAGTCTGCTACCGGTTCCGATGAAGTAACCTTGATGCGGCCTGGCTTGGCAATAGGACATTCGCGGTCGCTGGCATAACGATTCAAGCTCTCGCCATGCAAAGTCAACAAATCTGCCGGCTTGCGAGTCTCCATGCTAATCATCGCCCACACCGAACGGGCATAACCAATAGTCTTTCCATCCTTATTAATCAACTCGAAATTACGGTCGGTAAACAAGCGATAAACATTTTCAATCCATGAATGAATACTGAAATCCTCGTACTGGCGAGGCATATCTTCCAATTCGATAGCCAAACGGGAAAGCACCCATGTGTAATGATTTTCATTGATTTCGGCAATGCCAAAGCCACGCTCAGATGCATGGAAGCCTGCACAATTCAACAGATGGTTACCCAAAACGCCCATGGTGAGACGACCGGTGAAGTCCACATGGAAAGGTTCAGCTACAAACTTATATGTTCCTATTTTATTGTCAATCATACTTTTTCCTGTTTTTGTTTCCGATATTTTTCTTCACGATATTCAAGGAATTCATCTACCAATTCCAAGTTACTTGTTGTGATAGCTACACGTCCCGAACGAACAAACTGAAGCACACAATTCAACTCGCTCAACTCCGTATAAAGTTCGGTGATGTCTTCGCTCATACCATTCTTTTCTACAATACAATACACCGGATTCACTTCTACAATGCGGGCATTGTGACGACGAATCACTTTCGAAGCCATCGGGTTATTCTGAAACTCCGGGTTGGAGAGCTTATACAAAGCGATTTCGTGCTGATAGATTTCCTCATCCACGAAATAATTGGCCTGGAGGACATCTATCTTCTTTTCAATCTGCTTCACTACCTTTTCTATGGTTTCTTCATCGGTCCAAGCCGTGATGGTATACTTATGCACTCCCTGAATAGAAGAAGCCGACACATTCAAGCTTTCAATATTTATCTGTCGACGGGTAAATACAGCAGTCACCTGATTCAAAAGACCGGCAAAGTTCTCCGAGTGAACAATGATAGTATATAATTTCTTTTCCATATAATTCTTTCTGTTTGGCGAATTCAAATCAACACTCCAAAAGCATTTCGCTAACGGTTCCACCCGGAGGAGTCATTGGCATTACTGCACCTTCTTCTATCACGCAGGTCTCCAAAAGGAATGGGCCATCGGTAGCAAGCATCTCTAGAACAGCTTCTTGCAAATCCTCGCGATTTATCACGCGACGTGACTGGATGCCATAAGCACTTGCAATCTTCATATAATCCGGATTGACCATTGGCGTGAACGAATAGCGTCCGCCAAAAAACATCTTTTGCCATTGGCGTACGTTGCCCAAATAGTTATTATTCATTAATATCATCTTGACCGGAGCTTGCTGTTCCATGATAGTACCCAACTCCTGAATGCTCATTTGCAAACCTCCATCGCCCATGAAAACACAAACTGTACGTTCAGGACAGCCAAAAGTAGCACCAACCGCAGCCGGCAAGCCAAATCCCATGGTTCCAAGTCCACCCGAAGTTACAATGCTTCGATTCTTTGTATACTTGAAATAACGGGCTGCCATCATCTGATTCTGACCAACATCGGTCACCAAAATAGCTTCATGATTGGTAGCCTCACTCACGACACGCACCACCTCACCCATATTCAGAGGACCTTCTTTCGGATAAATTTCTTTTTCGATGACATTCTCGAACTCTTTCTTTTCATGCTCCTCGAAGCTGGCAATCCATTCGGTATGCTTTTTCTCACGAACCAACTTGGTCAATTCCGCCAATGTTTCCTTGCAATCGCCAAGTACAGCTACATCTACCTTTATATTCTTATTGATTTCAGCAGAGTCAATATCCATGTGAATAATCTTAGCTTGACGGGCATAAGTATTCACATTACCAGTCACACGGTCATCAAATCTCATACCTACGGCAATGAGTACATCACATTCATTTGTCTTGACATTCGGACCTAAATTACCATGCATACCCAACATACCTTTGTTTAATGGATGATCGCTCGGAATAGCCGATAAACCAAGGAGAGTTCTTCCGCAAGGTATATCTGTCTTTTCAAGGAAAGCACAAAGTTCTTCCTGTGCATTGCCTAATTCCACTCCCTGCCCTACCAAAACTAATGGGCGCTCTGCACCATTGATTAAATCGGCAGCATGCTGAAGTTCTACACGATCTATATCAGGAATTGGATCATAACTACGGATAAAATCAAGATCTACCGGTTCGTAATCAACCATTTCGGTCTGTGCATTCTTAGTAAAATCGAGCACAACAGGACCCGGACGTCCGCTTTTAGCGATATAGAAAGCACGAGCAACGGCCCAAGCCACATCTTCTGCACGACGAATCTGATAGCTCCACTTGCTAATAGGTTGGGTAATGCCCACCAAATCAACTTCCTGGAATGCATCGGTACCCAACAACGATACTGGTGTCTGACCGGCAATCACCACAATAGGTGTGCTGTCTAGCATGGCATCGGCCACACCAGTAATGGTATTCGTAACACCAGGACCACTCGTTACAAGGCAAACACCAACCTCTCCAGACACACGGGCAAATCCTTGTGCCGCATGAGCAGCTCCTTGTTCGTGACGAACTAGGATATGGTTCAACTGGTCACGATGTCCATATAATGCATCGAAAGTCGGCATGATGCTTCCACCGGGATAACCGAACAAAGTCTTCACTCCCTGATGTTCCAACGAACGCATTAGCGCTTCCGCTCCTGTTATTCTTTGTTTTTCCATAATCTTTTAATCAATGATTCTTACCCCCCCCTTATCAGCTGAGCTTACCATGCTGGCATAAGCCCGCAAGCTCTTGCTCACCACACGATTACGAGTCACTGGAGTCATCGGACGATTTTCCAGTTCTTCATCATTCAACTTCACATTGATACTTCGGTTAGGGATATCGATTTCAATAATGTCTCCATCTACAATCTTTCCGATATTTCCACCAGCAGCAGCTTCGGGAGAAATATGACCAATACTCAAACCTGATGTACCACCCGAGAAGCGTCCGTCTGTAATGAGAGCACATTCCTTACCGAGGTGCTTGCTCTTTATATAAGAAGTTGGATAAAGCATTTCCTGCATACCCGGTCCACCCTTCGGGCCTTCGTGAGTAATGACTACTACATCACCACTTACCACCTTGCCACCCAAGATTCCATCGCAAGCAGCTTCTTGCGAATCGAACACCTTAGCAGGACCGGAGAATCTCCAAATACTTTCGTCTACACCGGCAGTCTTAACCACACAACCATCTTGAGCAATGTTTCCCTTCAATACGGCCAATCCACCATCCTTGCTATATGCATGCTCAAGGTCGCGGATACAACCATTCGAACGGTCGGTATCCAAAGCTTGGTAATAAGTATTTTGAGAGCCAAGTTCGATATTGAACTTATTGGCAGGAGCACTGGTATAGATACGCCATGCATCGGCATCCGCCTTTCCTACCTTTTTTATATTATACTTTTCAATGGCTTTTGCCAAAGTCATGCCATCCACACGGCCTACCGATGTATCGAGCAAACCGCCTTTCGAGAGTTCAGCCAAGATATTGAGAATACCACCAGCGCGATTCACATCCTGAATGTGATACTTCTGTGTGTTTGGAGCTACCTTGCAAAGACAAGGCACACGACGGGAAAGCATATCGATATCGTCCATAGTGAAATCTACACCCGCTTCGTTGGCTATAGCCAAAAGATGAAGCACTGTATTGGTAGAACCACCCATGGCGATGTCCAACGTCATAGCATTGAGGAAGGCTTCGCGAGTGGCAATGCTTTTTGGCAATACACTTTCATCGCCTTCTTCATAATATTTATAGGCATTCTTTACGATGAGAGCAGCAGCATCCTTAAAGAGTTGAGCGCGATTGGCATGAGTAGCCAAGATAGTACCATTACCTGGAAGTGCCAAACCGATGGCTTCGTTCAAACAATTCATGGAATTGGCAGTAAACATACCCGAGCAACATCCACATCCAGGACATGCATGGTTCTCAATCTGAGCCACATCCTCATCGCTTACCGATGAATCAGCACTCTTGATCATCGCATCAATCAAATCGAGATGCTGTCCGTTCCATTCGCCAGCTTCCATCGGCCCACCCGATACGAACACGGCAGGAATATTCAAACGCATAGCAGCCATCAACATACCCGGTGTAATCTTATCACAATTGCTGATGCACACCATAGCATCGGCCTTATGGGCATTCACCATATATTCTACACTATCAGCAATAATGTCGCGACTTGGTAATGAATAGAGCATTCCGTCATGACCCATAGCAATACCATCGTCTACAGCAATCGTGTTAAACTCAGCAGCAAAGCAACCCAATTTTTCAATCTCCGCCTTGACCTGCTGACCTATTTCATGCAAATGTGTATGACCAGGTACAAACTGTGTAAATGAATTAACAATGGCAATAATAGGCTTTCCTATCATTTCTTTCTTCATACCATTGGCCACCCAAAGTGCCCGGGCCCCTGCCATACGACGACCTTGTGTACTGAATGAACTACGCAATTGTATTTTCATATACTAAACATTTTTACGTTTCAACTAAAAAGCCTCTCTCAACATAGGTGAGAAAGGCTTTTTAATAACATTCTAAAAAAATACTAATACATACAACCATTCTCACCTCTTGATGTGACCACCACGACGCGAATAATCTGCAATACAGATAGGTTAATGGAATTAGTAATGTTCATATTCTCTCTTTATTTTAATGGTTGCAAAGGTAAATTGTTTTTCAATATCTGCAAACAAAATATCATTTTTTTTCGCACACGTTATCATTTGTAAGAAAAATAAGCATTTTAACGTATATATTATAAGTTTGTTAGCTCCTTTATAGATTCCTTATGGAGAATGATTATTTATTATTATCTTTGCAACATTAAATTACTCATAAATTAAACAAACGATGGAAAATAAGTACATTACCGTAGCATACAAACTGTATGTAATGGAAAAAGGACAACAAGAATTGGTAGAAGAAGCAACCGTAGAACACCCTTTTCAATTCATTTCAGGATTGGGTACTGCTCTCGAACGCTTTGAAAACGAAATTACTCCACTAAATGAAGGAGACAAATTTGAATTTGTTATACCATGCGCAGAAGCTTATGGTGAATATATGCCGGAAGGTGTACGCACCGTATCAAAAGACATGTTTGCTATTGATGGTGTATTTGATGACGAACATATTTTTACTGGCAGCATTGTTCCACTCCAAGACAATGAAGGACATCATTTCTATGCAACAGTAGGTGAAATTACTGACACAACTGTTACTGTTGACTTAAACCACCCACATGCTGGCAAGGATTTGACTTTCATTGGGCAAGTAGTAACTTCACGTACAGCTACCAATGAAGAAATTCAAGGTACACTAAACATGCTCAGTGGTGAAGGATGTGGTTGCGGATGCTGCAGTGGCGATTGTGGTAGCGATTGCGGCGATGGTTGCAGCGAAGGATGTGGCCACTGCCATTAATTAATCCTATTAAATACCTAAATAAAAAGCTACAAGTTTAAACTTGTAGCTTTTTATTTAATACCATGTAACTGCACTACCGGTATTACTACGTTGATCCCACTTCAACGCATCCGTCAACATACTGGACAAAGCACGGATACTGAAATTATAAGATGTATAAGGTCCGAAGACCAACCCACAACTCATGGTAAAGCAATGCAAATCACGAGAAATATTCACAGTAGTCATAGACATTTTTTTCTGAGTAAAATCATAACCTGAAGAATAATTTACATTCCATCGGCTTCCCAACTTCAAATTTCCACTAGCATTCAGCGAATGAGTCAAAGCATAAGGATAGCGCATAGTCTTGCGGTTAAATTTCTCCTTATCCCTATCTTCACGAATACTATAACTATAGCTCAAGCTCAAAGACCAAGGCATCTTAAAAGCCAAATAACCATCATTACTAACACTCGCTTTTTCCTTTTTACGAGGTTGGGATTGTTTTTTCTTCAATTCCTCCTTTTCCTCCTCACTCAGGTATTCATCATCATACTCATCAGATTTATCACCCTTTTGGCTATCTCCATCCTCCTCCGATCCAAACCACTTTTTCCAAGTATCATTATTTAAAGTATAGGAAAAAGAACCGCTATATCCTTGAAAACGGCCGAAGCGTCCATATGACCATTCTGTTCGATCACCTACAATAATATTACCACGATCATCATACTGATAAGCATAAGTAGCAAAAGATGCATTCATATTAAAAGTATAACTCTTGGTCAACTTCATGCGGAGATTCATACTCAAATCACTCCACGGACGGGTTTGAGCTGCCGCATTATATGACATATTAGCAGAAAGCTGATCAATCAAACTTATTTTTTTTACACCAGTAGTATCCTTATCTGATTTTACCTTCATTTCCACATTATTGTCTATAGAAAAGTTGAAGGACTTTTGCATACCTTTTCCCGGCACACCAAATGCCATACCTTGATATGGAGAATACTCTACAGTACGTACTTCTCCACTCTCATCCGTATAGGTATATGTATCATAATAACCATAACGGGATGTTCCAAAATCCGGAGTATAACTAAAACCGACTGCCGGTGTAAAGACATGACGAATCATCTGCACCTTATCACCAAACATATTCCAAGGTTTGAAGAAACCATACAATTTAGTATTTACCTGCAAACCCATGTTGTAGTTATACACACGGTTAAAACCATTAATCGTATCCTTCCGTATGCTATTCACCATCATTGGATCATAACTTTGAACAACCTTCCGAGTATACCATCGTTCTGTATAATTGAATGAAGGAACTACATTAAAATACTTAAATAAAGTAAATGTAGCATTCACCGGAATAGAGTGTTGCATACCACTATTCCACTTATCCAATCCTTGCTTCAATATCAAATCATCCTTTGTACTAACCGAATTGGTCATTCGCCCAGTATATTGAAAAGATATCTTCTCATACCATAGTTCTTCACCTGCAGCCTTTTTCCGCTTAAACGGATAAATGCGATTTAGAGAGATATTCAAATCCGGTAAAGTAACACTGATAGAAGAGTCACGTGTATTCTGCGTAATATTGAATGTACTAGATAAATTCAAACCAATAGAAGGAAATGTTCGAGAATAACTCACACTAGAAGCCTTCGTATTGTTTGAAAACTGCTCAGGATTATACAAACTACTCAAATTACGGCGGTCATAACTACTCGTCGCAAAATTAACATTTGCAGAAAATGTACTATTTGGACTAGCCTTAGAATCTTGACGGTGATTCCATGCTAGTTTAAAGTCTTTAGTAACCATATAGTCAGGCATATTCTTCTCACCTGTTTTAGTCACTAAATAACTGGCATTAAAAGAACCGCTGTATTTATAACGCTTTGCATAGTTAGATTGAGTAGAAAGTCCCCATGATCCTTTCGTGAAAATTTCACCCAATACCTTTAAATCCACATTGTCATTAATGGCAAAATAATAACCACCATCCCGCAAATAGAATCCACGGTTCATTTCATCCCCAAAAGTCGGCATAATGAAACCTGAAGAGTAACTGCTATTGAATGGGAAAAAGCCAAACGGAATCGCAATAGGCAATGGCACATCTTCTACCACTAGCTGAGCCGGTCCAAAAACTGCATTTTTCTTAGGACGAACCTTTGCCATCGAAAGTTTCAAATAAAAGTGCGGATGATCATGGTCATCGCAAGTTGTATATTTACCATTGCGCATATAAATTTCATCTTCAGCACCTTTCTTTGCTTCTTGACTCACTATATAACCTTCTCCTTGCTGAGTAACAATTTCATTAATAAACCCTTTTTTACTCTTGAAGTTATATCTCATTTCTTTCGATTCATAAGGTGTTCCTCCATCCTTAAAAACCGGCAAACCTGATTCCGCACCTAAACTATCTACCATACCGCGTGCATACACAGTACTACTATCCATATTCATGGTTATAACCTCAGAAGTCAACTCTATATTCTCATAGTTCACCTTACTCTGTCCATACAAATGGGCAAAACCACCTTCAGTAAACACAATAGAGTCATTAGCTTCATACACCACAGGGGCATCTAATGCATCCTTTTTTCCCTTACCAATCGTATCAAGCAATATAGTATCTGTTCCGAGTGAATCCACCCGAACCGTTTCATTAATACCCTGTCGACGATTTCGTGCCCGCTGCGCACCCGAGTCCACACAAAGCATCAAACCAGCTACTAGCAGCAAAAAAGGGATAATTCTATGTAGTTTGTTTTGCGTCATTCTTTCTTTTTTTCGCTTCAAGAGGGCAAAATTAAGCATTATCCGCCAAAAATAAAGGATTTACTTGAATTTTAATTTATTTTTAAAGGTTACAAGAAACGCTCACACCATTCATTAAATCGAAGAATTCCTTCCTCTCCATACTTAGAGATGCTTTTCAGTGCTCCTTCCACACTCTTCTCACTATCAAGACGAGTTTTAGAAAAAAACTTGTCGGCAAAACAAATAACCTGTTCTTCCAACGAAACAGGAAGCATTTCCCGATGAGGAACCGGCAACTTTTGAATTTGAATACTCTGCAACGAAAGTCCTGCTCCTGTATGACGTTCACACACCAATGCATGACGCATATACCCTTCTTCCTGCATTAACTGAGAACCCAAATAACCATGACAAATGTAAGGATGAGAACCATGACAATGAATACCAGGTGCATCCGTCAAAAATACTCCTATATCATGCAACATCGCTGCCTCTTCCAAAAAAGCTCTATCCAAATCCAATTCCGGATGACGATCAGCAATCCACAGGGCCTTGTTGGCTACAGAACGACTATGAGTCAACAGAATATGCTTCAATTCATTATTCTCCGTATAATATTTGTCAATAATCGCAATTGCATCCATAAAATAATTCATCTATATTTTCTGCAATAATACGAAATTATCTCTAATTCAAGATACAAAGAATCAAAAATCTAATAGTATTCTACTTTTCTATTTGTCGGGTTTTCTCGCATCTTTCGTCCAAAAAAACGAAAACTTATAGGCTTTTGCTAAGTTTTCACCAAAAATGGCTAACTTTGTACCGCATACGTATGATAATCAACAGATATTACATAACAATCCTCTTGTGCAGCCTTTGGTTGATAATTCCTTTCGTGACAACACAAGCGGAAGGTCGGGATTTTACCGTGGTTATTGACCCCGGACATGGAGGTCGTGACCCTGGTGCAATTGGCCGACGTGGCAAAGAAAAAAACATCAATCTTAATGTTGCATTAAAGTTAGGCAAACTAATTCAATCAAACTGCAAGGATGTGAACATTATTTATACCCGTCAAAACGATATCTTTGTCGGATTAGATAAACGTGCCCAAATTGCAAATAATGCCAAAGCAGACCTTTTTATTTACATTCATACTAATTCTGTAGCCAAAGGAAGAACTGTCCGTGGAACAGAAACATATACATTAGGACTTCATAGAACCGAGGATAATTTAGAAGTTGCCAAAAAAGAAAATGCCGTTATTCTTATTGAAAACGACTATGAACAACGATATGCAGGTTTTAACCCCAATTCTTCGGAAAGTTACATCATCTTCGAATTTTTACAGGACAAGAACATGGAGAAAAGCGTGCAGTTAGCTACATTAATTCAACGTCAGTTCAAAAATACAGCCAAACGTATAGACAAAGGAGTCCATCAAGCAGGATTTTTGGTGCTGAGGGAAACCACTATGCCTGGTGTTTTAGTCGAATTGGGATATATTTCAACTCTAGATGAAGAACGCTATCTTCTTTCTGAAACAGGTACCGATGCTTTAGCAGAAAGCATATATAACGCATTCATCAGCTATAAGAAAAAACACGATTCTCCAACAGGTAGAAAAGATGTGATACCAGTAAGACCTAAGGATCATGTTCCGCAAAAAGACGTAGCGAAAAGAACATCTGCATCTACCAGCAAAACAACTAAAACTCCTCAATCTGGAAAGCCAATATTTAAAATCCAGATACTGACTTCTGATAAAAAAATATCAGAAAAGAACAAACAGTTCAAGGGTCTTTCCCCCATCAGTTATTACCAAGAAAAAGGATTATATAAATATACGTATGGAGAAAGTACTGATTATAATAAGATCCTACGTACCAAACGACAAATCAGTACCCAATTTAAAGGAGCTTTCATCATTGCTTTTAAGAATGGGGAAAAAATAGATGTAAACCAAGCAATCAAAGAATTCAAGAACAACAGATAATAAACTAAAAACACTCTTAATCTATGAGAAAAGAAGTAAAAATAGGTTTTATAGGTATTATTGCTATTGCCTTGCTCATCACCGGCATAAACTATTTAAAGGGCGTCCGCATGCTCCAAGCATCTAGTTATTATTACGTAGAATACACTAATATCAATGGTTTAGCCATATCAAGCCCTATATTTGCCAGTGGTTATAAAGTCGGGATAGTAAGAGACATCCAATACAACCATGCCAAACCTGGACATGTGGTTGTAGAAATCGACCTTGATCAAAATTTGACCATCCCTACCGGGACCTATGGAGAATTGGTAACTGATATGTTGGGAACTGTAAAAATGAATCTGCTTTTAAACTTAGAAAGCAAAAATATTTGCCAGCCAGGAGATACTTTACCAGGCATTGTAAATAACGGATTAATGGGTATAGCCGAAGGTATCATGCCCAAAGTTGAGCAACTGATGCCAAAAATGGACTCTATCCTTCATTCCCTAAACCTACTATTATCTAATCCTGCTTTGAGTACAACACTCGAAAACGCAGAAAAACTGACAGCCAACCTAAATGTTACCACTCGCCAACTAAACCATTTAATGCAAAGTGACCTCCCTATTCTCACCAATCGTATGACTACCATCGCCGATAATTTTGTAGTCATCAGCGAAAACCTAAAAGGAATCGATTATGCTAAAACATTCCAACAAATTGATTCCACTTTATATAATGTGCAACTCTTGACCCAAAAACTAAACAGCAAGGATAATACGATTGGGCTACTTTTCAATGACCCAACCTTATATAACAACTTAAATATTACTACAGCTAATGCAGCCTCTTTATTAGAGGATTTACAAGCACATCCTAAACGCTACGTTCACTTTTCACTATTCGGAAAGAAAGATAAAACCGATATTCGATAATATAGAAAACATCTAAATAATTTAAAAAATGGCTTTTCTACCGAATCCTTTCTAAATATGGGTATAACAGAGCAGGAAAGCCATTTTTCAATAGTTTCTCCCAATACAAACAATATCAATTTAAATCGTATCCATCTAATTACCAAACGGTTACAAATACACAAATTTATCTTAAAGTCCTTTTTACAAACTTATTTCTAAGTTTCTGAAATAAAGCAACTTAGAATTACATTCAAATAAACAAGAAAAAACCTATTTGTTTTTCAAGAAATTCATTTAGAAATTTGCAGTTGTAGAAGTTTCGCTTTATTAATAAATGTCTTTATATGATTGAGAACGATTACGTCGGTTTATGGAATCATTGTCTCCAAATGATACATGACAATGTACCTGAGACGACATACAAAACATGGTTTGAGCCAATCGTACCCTTAAAGTACGAAGATAAAGCTCTAACTATTGGAGTCCCAAGTCCTTTCTTCTATGAATTTTTAGAAGAAAAGTTTGCGGAATTGTTACGTGTTACCCTCAACAAACAGATTGGTGAAGGTACACGATTGATGTATAGCGTACTTACTGACAAGACTAATCATATTTCGGTCAACATGGAAGGAACGAATCGTTCTTCTGCGATTCCAGCACATTCTACCATCCGTAATGGTAACAAGGCTCCTAATCCTATGCAGGCTCCTGCCCCACAAGATTTAGATCCTAGACTCAATCCTAACTATAACTTCGAAAACTTCATAAAAGGTATCAGTAATGAATTCTCCCGTACCGTAGGAGAAACGGTAGCGAAGAATCCAGCAAAGACATTTAATCCGTTATTTCTATATGGTCCGTCAGGAGTAGGTAAAACCCATTTAACCAATGCTATTGGTACACGCATTAAAGAATTGTACCCAGAAAAGCGTGTGTTATATATTTCTGCACATCTCTTCCAAGTACAATATACAGATTCAGTACGCACCAATCATTTCAATGATTTCATCAGTTTCTATCAGACTATTGATGTACTGATTATTGATGATATCCAGGAGTTTGCAGGAGTTACGAAGACTCAAAATACTTTCTTCCACATCTTCAACCATCTTCACCAGAACGGCAAACAACTGATTCTTACTTCAGATCGTGCTCCAGTCATGTTGCAAGGAATGGAAGAACGCCTACTTACCCGTTTCAAATGGGGATTGGTTGCGGAGCTAGAAAAACCGGACAAAGAACTTAGAAAAAACATTTTACGCAATAAGATTCATCGAGATGGCTTGAATATCCCTGAAAATGTAATCAATTACATAGCTGATAACGTCAACGAAAGTGTGCGTGAATTGGAAGGTATCATAAATTCGCTATTGGCACAATCTATCTTATTCAAACGAGAAATAGATATGGATTTAGCGCAACGCATCATCCGCAAAGCAGTGCGTATTGAGAACAAACCAATCACCATCGAAGATATTATTACTAAAGTTTGCGAACATTATAATATGGACGAATCTGTTCTACACACGAAATCACGCAAACGCGAGATTGTACAAGTGCGCCAAATAGCAATGTTCCTAGCCAAGAAACACACTGACACATCGACTTCAAAAATCGGTCATCTGATAGGCAACCGCGACCATGCTACCATATTGCACGCATGCAAGATAGTTAAAGACTTGGTAGCAGTAGATAAGGAACTTAAATCTGACATCGAAGAAATAGAAGTTTCATTAAGACAACGTTCTTAAATCCAATAAAGTAAGGAAACTAACCTTATAAGAGTTCCACTATTTCGTATTTTAATATACAAAATAGTGGAACTCTCTTTTTTCTTGATTTTCAAGCCTCAATTAGGACTACTCAGAAAAACCTTGACGCTTCAGTGTTTCCTTCAATGTTCCAGACATATATTCATTATCCGCTTTCTTGTATCGAAGGTCCGTAAAAACTTGTGCTAAAGTTTCCTTATTATTAATAGAAACAAAATGCTGATTCTCCGGCATAGCCTCTTTTTCCGCATAAATTCTGTCAATATCCTCCGGTGTATAATCATGGTAAAACTCTTCATGCAAAATACCCTCTAAAGGCAATCGTTCCGGCTGTGCAGGACATTCATCCGGATATCCCACAGTTATAGTAGCGACAGGCATTACCAACTCCGGCAATTGAAGTATATCAATAATCTTATCCGGATTATAAATGGTTGTCCCTAAATAACAAATACCCAAACCATGCGCTTCGGCCAACGTACAGAAATTCTGTGTAACCAACAAAGCATCACTGGTTGCATTCAAAAAAGAAATAAAGTTATCGTATCCAGGCTCAGCTTTACGGCATCGACACCACTTACTGAAACGATTAAAGTCAGCACAGAATGTCAACACAACCGGAGCCCCTTTCACCATTGGCTGATTAAAATGCGTCGGTGCCAACTTAGCTTTCATCTCTGGTTCACGAGTAATAACCACACTATATAGCTGCATATTTCCCATGGTAGAAGCACGGAAAGCCTCTTCCAACAATTCATTCAGCAAAGTAGCAGCAACATCCTCTTGCTTGTATTTACGGATAGTCCGTCTATTCTTTATCAAATCCATACTCTTTCATTTTATGCAAACTTACACAAATTCTTCTAGATTTCCATACCCTATAATGAAATATTTTCTCCACCCCGTTCAAAACAATTACACCTATTTTATTCTTTTCTATTAATGGTAATTTTAATTTTGGGTAACTTTTTTAGACCACAAAAAGCATAATCTATTAATTAGCAACATATTAACCAATCAAAATGGAAAACTTTTAAATTGTTAATAACTTTTGTGTTATTTATTTTGTCAATTCAACAAGCATATCTATCTTTGCAAACACATTTATTAATAAAGCGAAATACTCTACAACTAAATAAGAAATTTACTATTAAATCTAACATTCATAACAAAACAACGTGGAAAAGCAAACGTACACCTACGATGAAGCCTTTGCCAAATCCTTGGAATATTTCAAAGGCGACGAATTGGCTGCAAGAGTTTGGGTAAACAAATATGCAGTAAAAGATTCTTTCGGAAACATATATGAACAGTCGCCGGAAGATATGCATTGGCGTATCGCCAATGAAGTGGCTCGCATTGAAGCTAAATATACCAACGGATTGAGTGCACAAGAATTATTTGATTTACTCGACCACTTCAAGTATATCGTACCACAAGGAAGCCCTATGACTGGTATCGGGAACGATTTTCAGGTAGCTTCCCTCTCCAATTGTTTCGTTATCGGTATGGAAGGTGCAGCCGATTCATATGGAGCAATCATCCGCATCGACGAAGAACAAGTACAGTTAATGAAACGTCGCGGTGGCGTAGGTCATGACCTTTCACACATCCGTCCTAAAGGCTCTCCTGTCAAGAACTCAGCATTAACTTCTACCGGCTTGGTTCCTTTCATGGAACGCTATTCCAACTCTACTCGTGAAGTAGCTCAAGACGGTCGCCGTGGTGCCTTGATGTTAAGCGTATCCATCAAACATCCGGATTCGGAATCTTTCATTGATGCAAAGATGACTGAAGGCAAGGTAACTGGTGCAAATGTATCAGTAAAATTGGACGATACTTTCATGCAAGCTGCTGTAGATGGCACTCCATATATTCAACAGTACCCGATTGATGCTACAGAGCCACAATTCACCAAGGAAATCGATGCCACTGCTTTATGGAAAAAGATTGTTCACAACGCATGGAAATCAGCCGAGCCTGGTGTTTTATTTTGGGACACTATCATCCGAGAATCCGTACCTGATTGCTACGCCGATTTAGGTTATCGCACTGTATCTACTAACCCATGTGGCGAAATTCCACTTTGTCCGTACGACTCTTGCCGTTTGTTGGCTATCAACCTCTATTCATATGTAGTCAACCCGTTTACAAAGGATGCCTATTTTGATTTTGATTTATTCAAAAAGCACGTAGGATTGGCACAGCGTATCATGGACGATATCATCGATCTAGAATTGGAAAAGATCGAAAAGATAATGGAGAAAATCGCTTCTGACCCTGAAAACGAAGAGGTAAAATGCGCAGAAAGACATTTGTGGGAAAAGATCTACAAAAAGAGTGGACAAGGCCGCCGTACTGGTGTAGGTATCACAGCAGAAGGTGATATGCTTGCCGCTATGGGACTCCGTTACGGTACTGAAGAGGCAACTGCTTTCTCAGAAGAAGTACACAAAACCGTTGCCTTGGAAGCTTACCGCTCTTCTGTAAACATGGCTAAAGAACGTGGTGCTTTTGCTATTTTCGATTGGAAAAGAGAACAGAATAACCCATTCATCAATCGCATCAAGGAAGCCGACCCTGCTTTGTACGAAGACATGAAAAAATATGGTCGTCGCAACATTGCTTGTTTGACTATTGCTCCAACCGGAACAACCAGTTTGATGACTCAAACTACTTCGGGTATCGAACCGGTCTTCATGCCAGTTTACAAGCGTAGAAGAAAAGTAAACCCGAACGATCCACAAGTACATGTAGACTTTGTAGACGAAACTGGCGACGCATTCGAAGAATATATCGTTTATCATCACAAGTTCCTTACTTGGATGGAAGCCAACGGCCTTGACACACAAAAACGTTATTCCCAAGAGGAAATAGACAACTTAGTAGCTCAATCTCCTTACAACAAAGCAACATCGAACGACGTAGATTGGTTGATGAAAGTCAAGATGCAGGGTCGAATCCAGAAGTGGGTAGACCACTCTATCAGCGTAACTATCAACTTACCGAACGATGTAGACGAAGAATTAGTAAACCGTCTCTATGTAGAAGCATGGCGCTCAGGCTGCAAAGGATGCACCGTATATCGCGACGGTTCCCGTGCTGGCGTATTGATTTCTACCAAGGAAACCAAGAAGCAAGAAATTCCTATTTGCAAACAACCGGATGTAGTAGAAATTCGTCCGAAAGTATTGGAAGCCGATGTCATCCGTTTCCAGAACAATAAGGAAAAATGGGTAGCTTTTGTCGGTTTGCTCGATGGCCATCCATACGAAATCTTTACTGGTCTTCAAGACGACGAAGAAGGCATCTTGTTACCTAAGTCAGTAACAACCGGTCGCATCATAAAGAATGTAGATGAAGATGGCCACAAGCACTACGACTTCCAATTTGAGAATAAACGCGGTTATAAGACTACCATAGAAGGTTTGTCTGAAAAGTTCAACAAAGAATATTGGAACTATGCTAAACTGATTTCAGGCGTCCTTCGTTGGAGAATGCCTATCGACCGTGTTATTAAGTTGGTTGACTCACTCCAGTTGGATAGCGAAAACATTAACACTTGGAAGAATGGTGTAGAACGCGCTTTGAAGAAATATGTAATTGATGGTACTAAAGCAGAAGGCCAGAAATGTCCTAACTGCGGTCAAGAAACTTTAGTATACCAAGAAGGTTGCTTGATTTGCAAAAACTGCGGAACTTCACGTTGCGGATAATTCCGGAATTACTCAATCATTTACTATATACTCAAGCCCCTTCTTCATACCTCAATGAATGAAGGGGCTTATTTTCAGCCTCATGATATGAAAGCAACCCATATGTACATACGTTTGGAAGGGATGAAATTCTATGCCTTCCACGGAGTACTCCCACAAGAAAATCTTGTAGGTGCTTACTTCCATATAGATTTAAAACTTAAAACAGACTTTACCCACGCCGCCGAAACAGACGAATTGAAAGGAACAGTCAGCTATGCTGATATACATACCGCCGTAAAGGAAGAAATGGATGTACCTTCTCAACTATTAGAACATGTTTGCCGACGCATTGCTTCACGGATCTTCAATAATTTCCCCACTATTGAAGCCCTTGATATTTGTCTATATAAAGAGAATCCACCAATGGGATCTATCGCTAAATGCATAGGAGTAGAAGCATCTTACCAAAGACACTAAACCCTATACATTCTAGACAAAACACTTAGACATTACGATTTAAGCACTTTGACGTAAAAATATTTTCAGAAATAAAAAAATCAAATCTCTGTTGCAGAGACGAAAACTGAAAAAACTCTTTCTTTAGAAACATAAAATTTCCACAAAATACTATAGTCTACTTTCTCAGGAATAGTATCGGTAACAGTGTTTTTCATATTCTCTTTACGAGAAGACTCATATTCCAAACGAATACACCTAAACTCCTTGCGCGCTTGAAGGACCGCCTTAGCAGCCTCCTTCTCCCCCTTCAATAGAAAAACCAAAGCAGCAACTCCATCCAATATGCCACGAACAAACATCACATACTTCAAATCCTTTTCTGGCAAGTTCTTATAAAGCATCAATAAGTTGTTGCGAAAATTAAGGAAGGTTTTACGGGGATTTTCTTTCTTCAAAGTAGCCGCTCCTACGTGATACACAACACTTTGCGGTATACAGACAATTCCCCGTCCTCTACTCCGTAAACGCCAACAAAAGTCAATTTCCTCCATGTGAGCAAAGAAACGTCCATCCAAACCGCCCACTTCTTGATAATCATTCATGCGAACGAAAAGAGCAGCACCTGTCGCCCAAAAAATCGGTTGGATAGTATCATATTGTCCTTGATCTTTCTCCACTACATCGAAGATACGACCTCTACAGAAAGGATAGCCATATTTATCCAAATAGCCACCGGCAGCTCCGGCATACTCGAAATATTCCTTGTTACGTTCGCTTCGGATCTTCGGTTGGCAAGCCGCTACTTCCGGGTGAGTATCCATATATTCTACCAATGGATCCAACCAATGCGGAGTGACTTCCACATCGCTATTCAGCAGTACCACGTATACTGACTCGACTTGCTGAAGTGCACGGTTGTAACCTTCGGCAAAACCATAATTCTTGTCCAGTATAATCAAACGGACATCGGGAAAATTCTCCTCAAGATAAGCAACGGAACTATCTGTCGAAGCATTGTCGGCCACACAGATTTCCACTTCCTCACCTTGTGAATACTTCACAACATCCGGCAGGAATTTCTGTAGCATTCCTACCCCGTTCCAATTCAAAATGACAACTGCAATCTTTTTCATACAATCGTTCCCATCAGTGCAGTACCTTCTTCATTGAAATCACCCATACGAACATGCACTAACTGATTATCCAATGACAAATCGTAAGGAAGTTCCACACGTACATAGTTATCAGTAAATCCATGCATCGGAGTACCGGCCTTCGATTTCTCCATCAACACCACTGCTTCCTGTCCGATATGCGAAGCATAGAAAGCACGGGTCTTCTCGTCGGACAACGCCAAAAGCAACTGGCTACGGCGATGCTTCTCGTCCGGCGAAACCACATGGTCAATCTTCAAAGCCTGAGTGCCCGGACGTTCGGAATAACTGAACACATGAAGTTGGGTCACATCCAAGCCTTTCAAGAACTCGTATGCCTGATTGAAATAGTCTTCCGTTTCACCACGGGTACCCACAATCACATCCACGCCAATGAACGCATGAGGCATCACTTCTTTGATCTTCTGAATCTTATGAGCAAACAAGGCAGTATCGTAACGACGGCGCATCAGTTTCAAAACTTCATCGCATCCGCTCTGCAAAGGAATATGGAAATGCGGCATGAATGCACGAGACTGTGCCACGTATTCAATTATTTCATCAGTCAACAAGTTCGGTTCAATAGAAGAGATACGATAACGATCAATACCTTCCACCTGATCGAGCGCCTTGACCAAATCGAAGAAGGACTCACCGGTAGTCTTTCCGAAATCACCGATATTCACTCCGGCAATGACTATTTCCTTCCCTCCCTCAGCTGCCGCCTGACTGGCCTGTGCAACAATATCTTCTATCTTTCCATTGCGGCTCCGTCCACGAGCAAACGGAATGGTACAATAGGAACAGAAATAATCGCATCCATCTTGTACCTTCAAGAAATAACGAGTACGATCTCCTCTTGAACAAGAAGGTGCAAAGCTGCGGATATCTTTAAACTCACTGGTTACGGCTTCACCCTTTTCGTATTTCTGTAAATCACCTAAGAAATCCATAATTCGGCCTTTCTCTTCCGCTCCCAACACAACATCAACTCCCTCAATGGAAGCCACTTGTTCCGGTTTCAACTGTGCATAACATCCTGTCACCACAACAAAAGCTCCCGGATGATTCTTAATCAACCGATGAATAGCCTGACGACATTTCTTGTCCGCCACTTCCGTAACCGAACAAGTATTGACTACACAAATGTCAGCTTTCTCCCCTCTTCGTGTCGTACGGATACCTGCGTCCTTCAACAACTTACCAATTGTAGAAGTTTCCGAGAAATTCAACTTACAGCCTAATGTATAATAAACAGCTGTCTTATTTTGAAATACTGTAGTATCAATCATATATTTCTTGATTTGAAACACAAAGATAGACATTAATTCTGCATAAAAAAAGGTCTGATTCCAAAGAATCAGACCTTTTTACTAATATTAAAGTTCCTTATTATTCTGCTTCAGCAACTACTTCGAAAGGAATTTCTACAGAAACTTCCTTGTGAAGCTTCACTGTTGCAGTATAGCTACCAACTTCCTTCACACCCTTAACGAAGATGATCTTACGATCTACGTTGTGACCCAACTTAGTCAATACTTCAGCGATCTGGATATTGCTTACAGAACCGAAGATAG
>JAFYPV010000041.1 GCA_017559935.1 Bacteroides sp.
CGAATATCCAGATCACCCTCGTAGCAGATACCGATGGAGTGGCTATTGTAACCGGTAGCATGTGCCCCCACTGTGTAGAGGGGGCGACCGGCATGAATCACTCCGTCGCGAGTGATGTAGTAATGATAGCCGATATCGGCAAAGTCACGGGAACGATGGTCACGACGGCAGTTGTCCACGGTGTAACGCTGCGTGGCGCGGGTGGCACTATAATGTGAAGAATGAGAACGGATGAAACGAAGTATCGGAATATGTTGTTTATTCCGCTGATTCTTAGTATCTTTATACTATGAACAAAGAACATAAAAGCATGAAAGAGGAAGAAAAGGTATGGCGTATCCGCCCCTATTATAAAAGTGAACTGGCACAAGCATACGCTCCTGATATTTGTATGGGAGCAGCCTTGAACCGTTTGGCCTCGTGGATCAGGACAAATACCCAACTGACTGAAGCGCTTAAACAGACGAATTACCGGACAAAGCAACGCATGTTCACTTCCCGTCAAGTGGCATTGATTTTCGAGTACTTGGGAGAACCTTAAGGGCTTTTTTAAAAACGCTTCGACGTTTTGCCTTAAACGCCGAAGCGTTTTACCTCAAATGTCGAAGCGTTTTTGTTCCGGTGCTTTTTTCCCGAGCCAATTGTATTATCCCACACCGAATCAGGATCCGGTGTGGGATAATAGTAATTGGTTAGGAAAAAGATTTGAAACAAGGAGAAATATTTATTTAGTAGCATATCTTCAGTACCTTGTCCGCATATCTTTCTCCGAGGAGAATCTGACCTTCTCTGCTGAAGTGTGAATCTGTCTCATCTTTGAGCATGGAGCATCCTTCAGCTGAGACGCAGTCTGAATAAGGTATCACGTCACTTATGGTACGTATTATTTCGTTGAATTTCGGCGATGTCTTTCTCCAATAGGCAAGTTCTCCTGCTATAAAAGGAAGTTTCGGAGCATCCAAGTCTTTTCGAAGGCTCTCAACTATGACTTTAAGGTCAGAGAGATAGTTGTCAGGATTGCCGGAGTTTGCGCATCCCTGATGCCAAAGTACGGCTTTCAACTGTCCGCCAAGTGACATAGCCTGTTTCGTTCTCGATACTGCATCGTTATAGAAAGTGGTACCGACTGACCATTCTTCTATTTTAGTTCCGCCTTTTGCATTTACGACAAGAAGAATTTCTCTGCCTGTCTTTTCAGCAATCTTCTTTGAAAAGCCGAAGCCCGGACCGATCTGCTGCATTTTCATATCCTTGCGGATTGTTGAGTATTGATTTAAAGGATTTGTAGCAGGAACCGCATTCCCGTCGCTGTCCAAAAGAAAGACTTTGTCTGAAAATACGTCCTGATCACCCTCAATCATCTTGCCGCGTCCAGCCATATTGGACTGGCCGATGAGGAGGTATATGTCATAGCCCTTATTGGCTGACTCATTGAACTTTACTCGCGATGCGCTGCCACATGAAACAAGTGACACGCAACACAAAACCATAATGATTGACTTTAAAATCCAGTTTTTAATGCCCATTTTCGTTAGATATATATACTTCACAAAGTTAGCTAAAAGTTTCAAATAGACAACTTTAGAATATAATTTAAATAGATAGGTAACTTTCAAAAATAGAAATAGCTTAACTCTTCTAGTGCCGATGTTATATCTGATTGATTCCAAATACTACCCAATACTGCAGCTCCTCCAAATCCCATGTTTACTATTTGGGTAATATTGGAAGAAGTAATGCCACCCAAGGCTATTACTTTTTCATCTACAATGCCTTTTTCAATGGCTTGCTTTAATTCGGATGCTGTAAAGGCTGCCTTGTATCCTTGTTTGGATATACTATCGAAGATGGGACTTAGAGTTACATAATCGAAGCTATCCTTCCATTTCTCGACTTCTGGTATGGAGTGACATGAACGACTGATGCTGCAGCTTTTACAATATTCGCTTTCATTGCTACATCCGAGATTCCTGGCATTGAGATGAATGCCTTTCAGATGGTATTTTTCTGCTAAAGTATAATGATCATGTAAAACAATTCTCGGATAGAGAGCTTGATCAATCTGCAGTAAAAGATGTTCTGTTTCTAATTCGGATGAAAATGGTTTTCTGATGTGTAGGATGAACTTACATTCATTCATAAGTTGATTGATCCAATTGGCTTCTTCCGGAAAAAACCATTCTTTAGTAATGACAATCAGTTTCATATATTGGGGGTTAGATGGATATGACATGAAATTCCATTTGACATAAATCTACGGTCAGTAATTTACCTGCCAGTCTTTCGCCAAAACCACAGATCCATTTGATGACTTCATTGGCTTGCAAGGAACCGATTACTCCGGCTGTAACTCCTATGGCTGGAGTTTCATGCGGATGTTCTAGGCTTTCATCCGGCCAAAGGGTACGGAATTTTCGGCATATAGTGGTATCGTTGAATACAGAAACATATCCGCAGAAACCTTCCATAGCTCCGTATACAAACGGAATGGATAGTTCTTCGGTAATGTCGCTCACCAAATAACGGGTAGCCATATTGTCGCAAGCATCAACTACGATGTCGTATCCTGCAATGATTTCGAGTGCCCGGTTATAATTTGCTCGGGTTATTTTCTCCGGATATATTTCTATCTGTACATGGCTATTTTGTTTTCTGATCCTATCGGCTGCTGCTTCGACTTTCAGTTTCCCTTCATCCGTTTCTTCATAAAGGATTTGTCGGTTGAAATTTCCTATACTGACTCGGTCATGGTCAAGAATTCCTAATGTGCATACGCCGGCTGCTGCCAGATAGAGGGCAACAGGTGAACCTAGTCCACCTGCGCCGATAATCAATACCTTGGAAGCTTTCAATCGTTCCTGTCCTTTTTCCCCTATTTCGGGAATTGACAACTGACGGATATATCTTGCTTTTTCTTTCATTTCACTGTTTCTCGAATTATGTCAAATGATGTATCCCAGTCTTTCCAAACCGGCTCTAGTCCTAACTCTTTTAGCCGCTGACTGACTTCGATGGCTGTCCGTTCGTCGCTTACCGCAAATTGTTCCAAGGCTTGTGGATAGGTGTAATATCCACCTGGTTCGGTCTTGCTTTCGGCACTCATGGTTGTTACACCCAGAGGTGCCATGTGGTCGCGGATAAAAGGTGTTTCTCGGGTTGAATACGAAATGTCAACATCGTGGTCGAATATTCGCATGGCAAAGGTGAGTTGAGCTAGTTCCTTGTCGCTCATGATAACGTTTGGTTGAAATCCGCCATTTTCTGCCGGACGCATTCTGGGAAAGTTGACACTGTACTTGGTACGCCAATACTTCCGTTGCAGATAACGAAGATGATGCGCTAGGAAGGTAACATCGGTCCGCCAATCTTCCAAGCCTATCAGTACGCCCATACCGATGGAATGAACATTGGCCTCGCCCATCCGGTCGGGAGCATTTACTCTCCAATCGAACTTCGACTTCATGCCTCGTGGATGATAGAGGTTGTATCTCTCTTTGTTATAGGTTTCTTGAAAACAGATAACTCCATTCAAGCCGTGTTGGGTCAACTCCTTGTATTCTTCCATCTTCAATGGCATTACTTCTATCTTCAGATTGGCAAAATATTTCTTAGCAATATCAAGTGCTTTAGACAAGTAAGGCACTCCCGCTTTGGCAGGATTTTCTCCTGTTACCAGTAATATATTTTCAAAGGGTCCTAATGCCTTAATGGCTTTGTATTCATTTTCCATTTCCTCGAAGGTCAAGATGGTACGAGGCATGGGATTACTGATGTGAAAGCCACAATACACGCAGGAATTTGCACAAGAGTTGGTCAGGTACAGCGGGATGAAAAGGGACATGGTAAGCCCGAAACGCTCTTCGGTGTATCGTTTGCTTAACAAAGCCATTTCTTCCAGATGGGGTGTAGCTGCAGGTGAAATGAGTGCCATGAAGTCATCGACCGTACAGTGTTCCTTATTCAAGGCCCGGCGAACATCGGCTTCGGTCTTTGCATAAATACTTCGGGTAATCTTATCCCACGAAAGTTTTACTATTTCTTCGCTAAACATACGCTATTCATATAAAAATGCAGTCAATGGTGATGAAGCTGATGCTATGAAGTTGTGGCCGACTGTTCCTAATCCGGCTTCGTAAGCTCGACGGCCGGCAATGACAGCTTCCTTGAAGGCTACGGCCATTTCAACTGGATTTCCTGCTACAGCAATGGCGGTATTGACCAAGCATGCCGAAGCTCCCATTTCCATGGCTTCTGCTGCGTGGCTGGGTGCACCTAAGCCAGCATCGACGATGACAGGTATATTAGCCTGCTCGATGATGATACGGAGAAAGTCACGTGTTTGTAAACCTTTATTGGTTCCAATGGGTGCTCCCAAGGGCATGACGGTTGCAGCTCCTGCTTCTTCCAAGTGTTTGCAAAGCGTTGGGTCGGCTTGGCAATAAGGGAGTACTATAAAACCTAATTTCACCAATTGCTCGGTTGCTTTTAGGGTCTCGATAGAATCGGGCAACAGATATTTGGGATCGGGATGGATTTCAAGTTTCAGCCAATTGGTACCGAAGGCTTCACGGGCCATTTGTGCGGCAAAGACAGCTTCTTCGGCATTACGGACACCCGAGGTATTGGGCAATAACTGGATTTTTGGATTCAAGATATGGTTCAGCAAATCATCTTCCTTGTCATTCAAATCTACACGTTTCATAGCTACGGTAACCATTTCGGTATCCGAAGCAGCAATGGCTTCTTTCATTTGTTTGTTTGAACGGAACTTGCCTGAACCTAAAAAGAGGCGTGATTCAAATTCACGGCCTGCAATGATCAATTTTTCCATGATTCTATAAGTTTGATAATTTTCTTCATTTCTTCGATAGGATTCTTTGCTCTCAAGATGCTGCCACTAAGGGCAATTCCGTGGAAGCCGGTTTGCATCAACAAGGGAATGTCCGTTTCCGTAATGCCGCCAATAGCTACAAGGGGAATGTCGATGCGGGCTTCCTTCATCCGGGAAATGATTTGGCTGTATCCTTCCAACCCCAGAATAGGCGAGAGATTGCTTTTGGTAGTGGTATAACGGAAGGGACCGCAGCCGATGTAATCTGCTCCGGCTTTATAAAGCGTCTTTACATCTTCGAATGTGTTGGCGGTACCTCCAATGATGAAGTCATTACCTAGAATCTTTCTGGCTTCGCTAATGGGCATATCTAATTTGCCCAAGTGAACACCGTCGGCTTGTATCTGTTTGACTATTTCCACATGGTCATCAATAATAAAAGTAGCACCATATTCCTTGCACATCTTTTTAGTTTGCCATGCTATGGGGTAGATTTGTTCTTCATCTACATCCTTCATGCGTAACTGTATCCATCTGCAACCTCCTTCGAGTGCTATCTGTACCGAATCTTTATAAGTATATAGTTCGGTGAAATGTGTAATGAATTGTACCATGATCAACCTCCGCATACGGCTTTAATGATGACTAACTCATCATTTTCGTTTAACACGAATTGTTCCCATTCGGTTCTGGGTATCATGCGGTTGTTCACTGCTACAGCAATACCTGTTGGTGGCAGTTCAAGTTCTTGAGAGAGTTTCTGGAGATGACAAGCCCCGGTCTCGATCTCTTTGTTGTTTACTTTAATCTTCATATTCGATTAATTAAATGGTATATACTATACAAAGAGATGCTTCGCCGAGAGCGAAAAAAACGCATGTCTGATGGACATACGTTAACTCAATTACATATCCACAATTCCTACGGCAGTACTAACTGCTTCAGGTTCGAGGGTATAATCTCAGCTTTTCCGTCGTTGAAAAAGCACCCCTTTGTTTCTTAATTATCTGCTAACAAAATTACAAAAAAGTATTCAGAAATGTTCATGAAATATGAATAAAAAAATTCCCCCATAGTCTTTTTTAACTTTGGGGGAATTCGATATACTTCTATTCTTATAATTTCGCTTCC
>JAFYPV010000042.1 GCA_017559935.1 Bacteroides sp.
ACAGGTATCATCTTGTTCTACTTCGGTACAGGTCCTATCCGTGGTTTTGCTACTACATTGATTATCGGTATCCTCTGCTCGTTCTTTACTGCAGTGTTCTTGACTCGCGTAGTTTACGAACACTTCATGAACAAGGACAAGTGGTTGAACTTGACTTTCACTACTAACATTTCGAAGAACATCATGCGTAACCCTGCATTCAACTTCATGGGTTCTGCAAAGAAGGCGTTCACAGTATTCGGTGCAGCTATCGTTATCTGTGTTGTATCGTTCTTCGTACGTGGCTTGGCTCAGAGTATCGACTTTACTGGTGGTCGTAACTTCGTTGTTCAGTTCGAACAGCAGGTTGAACCAGAAACAGTTCGTGACCTCTTGAAGACTAAGATTACTGAAGACAACGTTCAGGCTATCGCTTTGGGTACAGACAAGAAGACTATCCGTATCACAACTAACTACCGCATCAACGAAGAGTCTGCAACTATCGACTCTGAAGTAGAAGAATTCATTTACAATGCGTTGAAGGAAGGTAACTTGTTGGCTGAAGGTACTACTTTGGAAGTATTTATCGACCGCGATAACCGTACAGGTGGCTCAATCATCAGTTCACAGAAGGTAGGTCCAAGTATCGCAGACGATATCAAGACTTCGGCTATCTGGTCAGTATTGTTAGCTTTGATTGCTATTGGCGCTTACATCTTGTTGCGTTTCCGTAACATTGCGTTTAGTATCGGTGCTACTGCTTCATTAGTAATTGAAACTGTGATGATTATCGGTATGTACTCATTGTGTCATACTTGGATGCCGTTCTCTTTGGAAATCGACCAGACATTCATCGGTGCAATTTTGACAGCTATCGGTTATTCTATCAACGATAAGGTTGTAGTATTTGACCGTATCCGTGAATTCCGTACATTGTATCCGAAGCGTAACCGCTTCCAGTTGTTCAATGAATCGTTGAACACTACTTTGGCTCGTACAATCAATACTTCTGTAAGTACATTGGTCGTATTGGTATGTATTTTCGCTCTTGGCGGTGACAGCATCCGTAGCTTCGCATTCGCGATGATTCTCGGTGTGGTATTCGGTACCCTCGGTTCATTGTTCTGTGCAGCTCCTGTTGCATATTTGACATTAGGCAGCAAATTGCCGGAAGAAGAAACTAAATAATATCAGATAAAAAAAGAGGGCTTCCAATTGGAAGCCCTCTTTTTTTTGTATATTTGTGTGCTTGTTTGTTATATATACGAAATTAAACCTATTAAATAATAGAACATGAAAGCTTTAGTTAAGAAAGAGGCCCAAAAGGGTATTTGGTTGGAAGATGTAGCTGTTCCAACAGTAGGCGTTAATGATGTTCTCATCAAGATTAAAAAGACTGCTATTTGTGGTACCGACTTGCATATCTACAAGTGGGACGAATGGAGCCAAAAGACAATCAAGACCCCGATGACTATTGGTCATGAGTATGTGGGTATTGTAGCCGAAGTAGGTCCAGGTGTTCGTAACATTGCAGTAGGTGACCGTGTAACAGGCGAAGGTCATATTGCTTGTGGTCATTGCCGTAACTGCCGACGCGGTTTGCAACATATCTGTGAAAACAGTATTGGTGTGGGTGTGAACCGTGACGGTGCTTTCGCTGAATATCTTTGTATCCCAGAAACAAATGTGGTGAAGTTGGACGACCGCATCTCTGATGATATGGCTGCTATCATGGACCCGTTTGGTAATGCAACTCACACAGCTCTTTCTTTTCCGTTGTTGGGTGAAGATGTATTGATTACAGGTGCCGGTTTGATTGGTACTATGGCTACTGCTATCGCTCGTTTTGCCGGTGCAAAGAATGTGGTGGTAACTGACCTCAGCGACTATCGTTTGGATATTGCCAAGAAGATGGGTGCAACTATCACTGTCAATGCGGCTAAGGGTGAAACTGTTGCCGGTGCGATGGAACAGCTTGGTATGCGCGGTTTCGACGTAGGTTTGGAAATGTCTGGTTCTCCGATTGCTTTTCGCGACATGGTAGCTAACATGTATAATGGTTCAAAGATTGCTCAGCTCGGTATCTTGCCTCCGACTACTACTGTTGATTGGAGCGAAATCATCTTTAAGGCTTTGACAATCAAGGGTATCTATGGCCGTGAGATGTGGGAAACTTGGTACAAGATGCAACAGATGCTAATCTCTGGCCTAGACTTGACTCCTGTTATTACTCACCACTTCCCGATTGCTGAATTCCAGAAGGGTTTTGACGTAATGGAATCAGGTCAGTGCGGTAAGGTTATCTTGGATTGGGAATAATTTAATTAAGAATTAAAAAAGACATAAGAATATATGTATGGTAAAATGCAAGAGTTTCTTGCGCAGGAACTCGAAAATATCAAGGCTGCAGGTTTGTACAAGAACGAACGTATCATCACAACTCCTCAAAGTGCTGACATCAAGGTAAATGCAGGACAGGGTGTGTTGAACTTCTGTGCCAACAACTATTTGGGTCTTTCAGACAACAAGCGTTTGATTGAAGCTGCTAAGTCTGCTATGGACTCTCATGGTTATGGTATGTCTTCTGTACGTTTCATCTGCGGTACTCAGGACTTGCACAAGCAGTTGGAAGCAGCTATCGCTGACTATTTCAAGACTGAAGATACTATCCTTTACGCAGCTTGTTTCGATGCTAACGGTGGTGTATTCGAACCTTTGTTCACTGAAGAAGATGCTATCATCTCGGATGCTTTGAACCACGCTTCTATCATTGACGGTGTACGCCTCTGTAAGGCAAAGCGTTATCGTTATGCAAATGCCGATATGGCTGAATTGGAAAAGTGCTTGCAAGAAGCACAGGCACAGCGCCATCGTATCATTGTGACAGACGGTGTGTTCTCAATGGACGGTAACGTGGCTCCGATGGACAAGATTTGTGATTTGGCTGAAAAGTACGATGCTCTCGTGATGGTGGACGAATCGCATTCTGCAGGTGTGGTAGGTCCTACTGGTCATGGTGTGGCTGAACAATATGATGTATACGGTCGTGTAGACATCTTCACAGGTACATTGGGTAAGGCATTCGGTGGTGCGATGGGTGGTTTCACAACTGGTCGTAAGGAAATCATCGACATGCTCCGTCAGCGTTCACGTCCTTATTTGTTCTCTAACTCTGTAGCTCCGGCCATCGTAGGTGCAAGTATTGAAATGTTCAAGATGTTGAAGGAAAGTAACGCTCTCCACGACAAGTTGATGGAAAATGTGACTTACTTCCGCGAAAACATGTTGGCCGCAGGCTTCGATATCAAGCCGACTCAGAGTGCTATCTGTGCTGTGATGTTGTACGATGCAAAGTTGTCTCAGGACTTCGCTGCTAAGATGCAGGAAGAAGGCATTTACGTGACAGGTTTCTACTATCCGGTAGTTCCGAAGGGGCAAGCTCGTATTCGTGTACAGCTTTCAGCAGGCCATGAGCGCGAGCACTTGGATAAGGCTATTGCTGCTTTTATAAAAGTTGGTAAGGAATTGGGTGTAATCAAGTAATACTTTAATATATAAAGAAGAGTGGATGTACCAAATAGTGCATCCACTCTTCTTTTGTACCCCCGAGGGGAATCGAACCCCTATCGAGCGTTTAGGAAACGCTTGTTCTATCCGTTGAACTACAAGGGCGGACTTTATTAGTGGCGCAAAGGTAGCCTTTTTTTATGATTTCTACCAATTAATATTTTGCTATTTCATTTAACTTTCCGAAATTTGTTGCGGAAAATTAGAACAACTATTTTAAACCTTAAATTATATGGCAGAAGAAATGATAGTCAAGGAATTGGACCAAGTAGTGGTTCGTTTCTCAGGCGACTCAGGTGATGGTATGCAGTTGGCCGGTAATCTGTTTTCTACGATTTCGGCTACAGTGGGAAATGATATCAGTACATTTCCTGATTATCCTGCGGATATTCGCGCTCCGCAAGGTTCATTGACAGGTGTATCGGGTTTTCAGGTACACATTGGCGCTGAAAAAGTGTTTACTCCAGGTGACCAATGCGATGTATTGGTAGCCATGAATGCGGCAGCGCTCAAGACTCAATATAAGTTTGCTAAGCCTACAGCTTGTATCATCATCGATACTGACTGTTTCCAAAAGTCGGATTTGGAAAAGGCAGCTTTCACTACCGATAACCCAATTGAAGAAATGGGTATCAAGAATGATGTGATTGCAGCTCCTATCTCACAGATGGTGAAGGATTGTTTGGCTGATTCGGGCATGGACAACAAGTCAATGTTGAAGTGTCGTAACATGTTTGCACTTGGTTTGGTTTGTTGGTTGTTTAACCGCGATTTGACTATTGCAGAAAACTTCCTTCGCGAAAAATTTGCTAAGAAGCCGACAATTGCTGAAGCTAACATCAAGGTTATCCACGCAGGTTATGACTACGGTCACAACACTCACTCAAGTGTGGCTCATACATATAGAATTGAAAGCAAGACTGTGAATCCGGGTAAGTACATGGATATCACTGGTAATAAGGCTACTGCGTATGGTTTCATTGCTGCTGCAGAAAAGGCTGGCTTGAAGTTGTTCTTGGGTTCTTATCCTATTACTCCAGCTACCGACGTACTTCACGAATTGTCTAAGCACAAGTCGTTGGGCGTGGTAACCGTTCAGTGCGAAGACGAAATCGCAGGTTGTGCTTCGGCTGTAGGTGCCTCATATGCAGGTGCATTGGCGGTAACTTCTACTTCAGGTCCTGGTATCTGTTTGAAGTCTGAAGCTATGAACTTGGCGGTAATCATGGAACTTCCGTTGGTAGTTCTCGATGTTCAACGAGGTGGTCCGGCTACAGGTCTTCCAACTAAGTCAGAACAAACCGACTTGTTGCAAGTATTGTTTGGCCGTAACGGTGAAAGTCCAATGCCAGTATTGGCGGCAACATCACCGACAGACTGTTTCGAAGCAGCTTTCGAAGCATCGAAGATTGCACTCGAACACATGACTCCAGTTGTTCTCTTGACCGATGCGTTCATCGCAAACGGTTCAGCAGCTTGGAAACTTCCTAAGTTGGCAGAATATCCAGCTATCAATCCTCCTTTCGTTCCTGCTGAATTGAAGGGTACTTGGACTCCTTACCAACGTAACGAAGAAGGTGTTCGTTTCTGGGCTGTTCCTGGGACAGAAGGTTTCACTCACATCCTCGGTGGTTTGGAAAAAGACAATGCAACCGGTGCTATCTCTACTAACCCTGAAAACCACCACTTGATGACTCAACTCCGTCAACAGAAGATTGATAACATCAAGGTGCCTAATGTAGAAGTTGAAGGCGATAAGGACGATGCTGAATTGTTGATTGTAGGTTTTGGTGGTACATACGGACACTTGCATGCTGCAATGGACGAAATGCGTGCTGCTGGTAAGAAGGTTGCTTTGGCTCACTTCAAGTACATCAATCCGTTGCCAGCCAATACGGAAGAAGTATTGAAGAAGTACCCGAAGGTTGTTGTTGCCGAACAGAACATGGGTCAGTTTGCAGGCTACTTGCGTATGAAGATCGATGGTTTCGTGCCAAATCAATATAATGAAGTTAAGGGTCAGCCATTCGTGGTTAACGAACTTGTGGCTGCATTCACCGAAATCTTAAACAAATAAAAAGAAAAAGTTATGTGCGAATTTACAGCAAAAGACTATAAGAAAGGACAACCTCGTTGGTGTCCGGGTTGCGGTGACCACTTCTTCTTGGCATCACTGCACAAGGCTATGGCAGAAATCGGTGTTGCTCCATGGGATATCGCCGTTATTTCGGGTATCGGATGCTCTAGTCGTCTGCCTCACTACATGAATACATACGGTATGAATACCATCCACGGCCGTTCGGCAGCGATTGCAACCGGTTGTAAGGTGGCTAATCCGAATCTTACCGTATGGCAAGTATCTGGCGATGGAGATGGTTTGGCTATCGGTGGTAATCACTTCATTCATGCAAACCGTCGTAACGTGAACTTGAACATGATTTTGTTGAACAACCGTATTTATGGTTTGACTAAAGGCCAATACTCGCCGACTTCCCCACGTGGTTTCGTCAGCAAGTCGTCTCCTTACGGTACTGTAGAAGATCCATTCTGTCCAGCTGAATTGTGTTTTGGTGCTCGTGGGCACTTCTTTGCTCGTGCCGTTGCAACGGATGCTGCTGGTACTATCGATGTATTGAAGGCTGCTTACAACCACAAGGGTTCTTCTGTATGCGAAATCTTGCAGAACTGCGTCATCTTTAATCACGGTACTCACGAATCGGTATATACTAAGGAAGGTCGTGCCAAGAACGCTATCTATGTAGAACATGGCAAACCGTTGTTGTTTGGCGAAAACAAGGAATTCGGTTTGGTACAGGAAGGCTTCGGCTTGAAGGTAGTGAAGTTGGGTGAAAACGGTATCACAGAAAAGGATATCCTTGTTCACGATGCTCATTGCGAAGACAATACACTTCAATTGAAGTTGGCTTTCATGCAAGGTCCTGACTTCCCGATTGCACTTGGTGTAATTCGTGATGTAGAAGCTCCTACTTACGATGACGGCGTTTATGCACAGATTGAAGAAGTATCAGAAAAGAAGAATTACCATAACTTCGAAGAGTTGTTGTTGACAAACGATACTTGGGAAGTGAAGTAAGCTTTTGACTGAAACAGATATTTAGGGCACGGGTTATGTGGATAATTGAGAATTATTCATGTAATCCGTGCCTAATTTATGTAAAAATGATTTTTTTGTCTATTTTTGTAAATCATTGAAAATTAATAAAATTAAATAGAATGAAAAGTTTAAGATTATTGGGAATCGCATTACTGTCAGTAATACCATTCCTTACCATGAATGCTCAAAAAGCTTTGACTCCTCAGGATTTACAGGCTTGGAAGCGTATTACAACCCGTTCCATTTCAGACGATGGTCTATGGACAGCTGTTGTGTTTGCTCCTTGGGTAGGAGATGCTGAAGTGCAGATTCTGGCTTCGGATGGAAAAGCTATTCAATCGTACGCTTCGGCTTCGGAAATAAAATTTTCGTCTTCATCTACCTTTGCTTTGGTGAAGAAGGTTCCTGCTTTGGCCTTGATGGATTCGTTGAAGCTAAAGAAGACCAAGAAAGACAAGATGCCGATGGACGAACTCGTTGTTCGTAACCTCAAGGCAGGTACAGAGTGGGTAATTGACTCTTTGAAGGGTTATAAGTTGGCTGAAGAAGGCGATTGGTTGGCTTATCAGCGTACTCGCAAGGATTCATCGTTGGTGGTTGCTTCATTGGATGGTACTCAAAAGTTTGTGCTTCCTTCGGCTTCGGCATATGGATTTGCCAAGGAAAAGGCTGTTCTTTACTTTGTGACTAAGGAAGATAAGGATAGCAAGAAGCCGGGTATGTATATTTGGTCGGCAGAAACTTCGCAATCTGTTTTGGTAAAAGAAGGTAAAGGTGTCTTTGCTCAGCCAGTCTTTGATAAGAAAGGCGAGAAGATAGCTTTCCTTTATACCAATGACAAGAAGGAAGAAGATTATACCATGAGTCTTTGGGTGTCTGAAAATGCAGGTTCGGCACGTGAGGTTGTAACCAATAAGACATCGGGTGTTCCTGAAGGTTGGGTATTGAGTGCCAACCAACGTTTGAGTTTCTCTGATGATGCTTCGCGCTTGTTCCTGGGAACTGCTCCAGCTCCTTTGCGTAAGGATACAACCATGTTGGAGTCGAATCGTCCGAATGTTCAAGTATGGAATTGGGATGAACCGGTTCAATATACTGTTCAACACTACAATGTGAAGCGTGATTTGAAGAAGAGCTATGCGGCACTTTACCAATTGGCAAATAATAAGTTTGTCCAGATTGCTGATGAACAGTTCCCTGATGCACAATTGCCGGTTAAGGGATTGGGTGAATGGGCCATTGTATCTACTTCCAAGCCTTATTCGGTATCATCGATGTGGGAAGGACGCACTCGTTCCGATTATTATAAGGTATCGTTGGCTACCGGTGAACGTATTCAAATAGCAGAAGCCGATTATGCAGGTTATCGTTTGTCGCCAGCTGGTAAGTATGTAGGTACATACAATGCAACAGATAGTTGTTGGTATACCATCCGTTTGGCCGATAATCGCAAAGTTCAGCTTACTACACCGAAGACATTCCCAGCATGGGATGAAGAAAGCGACTATCCGGATTATCCTCGCGGTCACGGCTACTCGGGCTGGACAAAAGACGATGCTACAATCTTGATACACGATCGATATGATATCTGGTCGTTCGATCCGAATGGCGAAAAGGCTCCGGTGAAGTTGACCAAGAACGGACGTGAGAATAAGATAACTTATCGTTGTGTCATTTTGGATAGAGAGCAAGAGTATATTGATTTGACTCAACCGATGTTGTTGACAGGTTTTAATGAAGTGGACAAGACTACAGGTTTGTACCGTGCCCGTTTGTCTGCTCCTACAAATCCGGCATTGTTGATTGGTGGTTCATATAGCTATGGCAATGTGGCGAAAGCCAAGAAAGCAGACAAATATATCTACACCCGAGAAAACTATGAAGTTTATCCGGATGTTTGGTCGGTAAATGCATCATTTAAAAAGCCGGTACAGCTTACACAAGGTATTCGCCAACAGGAGTCTTACATTTGGGGTACCGCTGAGTTGATTTCATGGACATCGTTGGACGGCAAGAAGTTGGAAGGTATCATTTACAAACCGGCAAATTTCGATCCAAACAAGAAATATCCGATGATTGTGAACTTCTATGAGCGTAACTCTGAAACCTTGCATAAGTATCACATGCCTGAAGCACATCGTTCAACCATTGATTATAGCATGTACCTAAGCAATGGCTATATTATTTTTAATCCCGATGTGCGTTATCGAGATGGCTTCCCAGGCGAAAGCTGTTATAATTGTGTAATGTCAGGTATCTCTGAAGTTTTGTCGAGAGGATATGTAGACGAAGCTCGTATCGGTGCACAAGGGCATAGTTGGGGTGGTTATCAAGTGGCTTATTTGGCTACTCGTACTCGTTTGTTTGCTGCTATTGAATCGGGAGCACCGGTTGTGAACATGTATAGTGCTTATGGTGGTATCCGTTGGGGATCGGGCTTGGCCCGTTCGTTCCAATACGAACATACGCAAAGCCGTTTGGGTGCTACTCCATGGACCGATTCTCGTCGCTATTACGAAAATTCTCCGTTGTTTTTGATGGATAAGGTAGAAACACCTATTTTAATTATGCACAATGATCAAGATGGTCATGTACCTTGGTATCAAGGTATCGAATATTTTGTTGCATTGAAGCGTTTGGGTAAACCGGCATGGATGTTGAATTATACGGGTGAACCCCATTGGCCAACCAAGAATCCAAATAAACTCGATTTTCAGATTCGTATGAAGCAGTTTTTTGACCATTTCTTGAAAGGAGAACCGATGCCGAAATGGATGAAGGAAGGAATTCCGGCAGTAAAGCAACCTTATGAATTAGGTTATTAACTGGAAGATTTGTAAAGTGAAAGTTACATATTTGTTATACAAAATTAAATCTTTCGTTAATAGGGAAATATTTTTCTAATAACTTCTTGGTTTTAAAATAAAATACTATTTTTGTAACGCCTTGGACAAGATAATAACGATTCTGAGGGTCCTGGGCGGGCTAGTAATGAAAAATAAAACAAATAATAACCCAATTAATCATTTATTAAAAATGGCAAATTTAGATTTAAGTAAGTACGGTATTACCGGTGCTGTGGAAGTACTCCACAACCCTTCTTACGAAGTTTTGTTCGCTGAAGAAACAAAGGCTGGTTTGGAAGGTTTTGAAGTAGGTCAGGAAACTGAACTTGGTGCAGTTAACGTAATGACTGGTATCTATACAGGTCGTTCACCTAAGGATAAGTTCTTCGTAATGAACGAAGCTAGCAAGGACACTGTATGGTGGACTTCTGAAGAATATAAGAACGACAACAAGCCATGTTCTGAAGAAGCATGGGCTGACTTGAAGGCTAAGGCTGTTAAGCAGTTGAGCGGCAAGAAGTTGTTCGTAGTTGATACTTTCTGTGGTGCTAACGAAGCAACTCGTTTGAAAGTACGTTTC
>JAFYPV010000043.1 GCA_017559935.1 Bacteroides sp.
AAGCCTTGGATTTGGTCAGCATGCAAGTCCATAGTGATCAAGCGGTCGATACCAGCAACGCTCAAAAGGTCAGCAACCAACTTAGCGCCGATAGATACACGTGGCTTGTCTTTTCTGTCTTGACGTGCCCAACCGAAGTAAGGAACAACAGCGATGATGCTCTTTGCAGAAGCTCTCTTTGCTGCATCAATCATCAACAACAATTCCATCAAGTTGTCTGAGTTAGGGAATGTAGACTGTACCAAGAATACATGAGAACCTCTAACAGATTCTTCGAATGAAACAGCGAATTCACCATCAGCAAAGTGAGTGATGATCATGTTTCCCAATTCACAACCTAAACTTTCGCAAATTTTTTCTGCCAAGTATTTCGACTTTGTGCCCGAAAATACTTTAAAAGGAGATGTAGTGCTCATTATATTAATTAAATAGAATAAGATTATTCAGTTTAAACTATGATGCAAAGTTACGTATTATAATTAGAATAAAAAACTAATCAGCTAGCTTTTTCAGTTTCTTGAAATGTTCCAGAACCGAAGTGTAGTCAGGATCAGTGCATGTGTCGAATTTATTCCAGAGGGCTCCCATTAGGGCAACTCCCCCAAATCCATAGTCCTTTATTTTTTTGATATTGTCTATGTCGATGCCTCCCAGTGCTATGACCTTTTTGTCAATGATACCTGCCTTGTGGGCTTTTTTGATTTCTTCGGGAGTATAGTCGCCATAAAAATCCATTTTGGAAGGGTCTTCGAATGAAGGACTTAGGAATACATAGTCACAACCACGCTTGTGTTCCTTGATTTCTTCCAGGGAATGGCAGGAATGGCTGATGTGTCCTTTGTAGTTATCGGGAAGATTCGGATTTCTGTTGCTCAGATGGATGCCTTTCAGTTTGTATTCATCCTTCAGATAGAAATGTCCGTGAACGACAATTCGCTTGTGATATTGTTCGGGAATAAGTGTGAGTAAACGTTCGGCATACATGGGTGCTGTATTAGGTTTGCGCAGATGCAATATGTCCAGCCCCTCTTCGAAAAGAGCCGTAATTATTTTGTCTTCCTCCACAAAATAAGTGGGTGAGGTTATTACAATCAGTTTCATATTTTAATTATCTATGGAACAAAGATAATAATCGATTTATTATTTTCCTATTGTTTCGGTCACAAAGGTACGAAAAAATGTTGTGCTTATCTTTTTCGTTGTAAAATTTTCTATCTTTGCCGTCCTGAAAGAAATGTAGCTATGAGTAACTATTTGGATGAATTGAATGAGAGCCAGAAGGCTGCTGTCCTTTATAATGATGGTCCGTCATTGGTAATTGCCGGTGCTGGTTCGGGGAAGACACGTGTGTTAACTTACAAGATTGCTCACTTGATCAATGAAGGCTATGATCCTTGGAATATTTTGGCGCTGACTTTTACCAATAAGGCAGCAAGAGAAATGAAGGAGCGTATCAGTCGGCAAGTAGGCGATCAGGCACGCTATTTGTGGATGGGTACTTTCCATTCCATCTTTTCCCGTATTCTCCGTATCGAGTCGCAAGCTCTCGGTTTTTCTTCCAATTATACAATATACGATGCTTCGGATTCTAAGAACTTGATCAAGAGCATTATCAAAGAGATGCAGCTGGATGACAAGACTTATAAACCGGGAAGCATCCAGAGCCGTATCAGCAATGCCAAGAATCATTTGGTTTTGCCTGATGCGTATGCCTCGAATCCCGAAATTGCTCAGGCTGACATGGCTGCTAAAGTACCGGCTACCCGTGATATCTATCGCCGTTATTGGGAGCGTTGTCGACAAAGTGATGCCATGGACTTCGATGATTTGCTGGTTTATACTTATGTTCTTTTTAGAGATCATCCGGAGATTCGTCGCAAATATGCGGCACAGTTCCGCTATGTGTTGGTAGATGAGTATCAGGATACAAACTTTGCCCAACATAGCATTGTGCTTCAGCTGACTCAAGAAAATCAGCGGGTATGTGTAGTGGGGGATGATGCACAAAGTATTTATTCTTTCCGTGGGGCGAATATCGACAATATCTTGAAGTTTACGAAGATATATAAAGGGGCCAAGCTTTTCAAACTCGAACAGAATTACCGTTCTACCCAAACCATTGTTTGTGCGGCTAATAGTTTGATCGAGAAAAATCGCGAGCAGATCCGTAAAGAAGTGTATTCCGAGAAGGAAAGGGGAGAAGCGATTGGAGTGTTTCAGGCATATAGTGATGTGGAAGAGGGCGAAATTATAGCCAACAAAATCAGACAGTTACATGTTCGGGAGAACTATTCGTTCGACGATTTTGCCATCCTGTATCGTACGAATGCACAGAGCCGTATCTTCGAAGAGGCATTGCGTAAACGTAGTATGCCGTATAAGATTTATGGTGGTCTGTCGTTCTATCAGCGCAAGGAAATTAAAGACGTGATCGCTTACTTCCGTTTGGCGGTCAATCCGAATGATGAAGAGGCTTTCAAGCGCGTCATTAATTATCCGGCACGAGGCATTGGCGATACGACATTGAATAAAATTATCGATGCAGCCAATATGCATGGTGTCAGTCTGTGGAAGGTATTGCTGGATCCGTTGGCTTATGGGCTGAATATAAATAAAGGAACGCATAGTAAATTACAAGGTTTCCGCGAGCTGGTTGAACTCTTTATTAAGGATGCCATGGAAAAGGATGCTTCGGAAGTCGGTAGTCTTATTGTACGTCAATCGGGCATCATGAACGAAATCTACCAGGATCGTACACCGGAGAACATGAGCCGTCAGGAGAATATCGAAGAATTGGTTAATGGTATGCAC
>JAFYPV010000044.1 GCA_017559935.1 Bacteroides sp.
AGAAGTGAGTTGCGTGAGTATAACCTGATTCCCAAGCCACGCGGATATCTTCGTATTCAGCCTGTGTGTGACCTACTGATGCAAGGATACCCTTACCTGTGATGTACTTAGCGAATTGCATAGCACCCGGAAGTTCAGGAGCAGCATCCCAACGCTTGATACAATTCCACTTTTCTACCAAAGGAATATATTCTGTCGGATCTGGATTTTTGATATTTTCAGGAAGCTGACCACCAGCCATCTTCAAGTTGAAGTAGTGACCTTCCAAGTGAAGACCCAATACTGGGCTGTTCGGATCTTGCATCATCTTAGTACAAGTTTCGGCAGCTGCTTCAATCATAGGGATAGTTGATGAAGAAAGTGTCGGGAAGATAGAAGTAGTACCATGCTTCATGTGAGCATTGATCGCTGTAGTGAACGCTTCTTCTGTACCTTCCATGAAGTCACCGCCACCACCACCATGAGCGTGGATTTCCACACCACCAGGTACTACATACATACCCTTGGCATCAATCAACTCAGCACCTACAACTGCCAAGTCACAATTAGTTACTTCGAGAATCTTGTTATCTCTGATGATTACAGAACCATCCTTCAACCAACCTTGTGGAGTCAGGATCTTTGCATTGATAATTTGTTTCAGCATAGTATATAAATTTTATTCATCAATTCATTTAGATGCAAACAAATTTACGAAGTTTTTTTGTCTAATTACATAGTTTAGGATAATAAATTTCAATGAAGCAATAGAAATCATAAAAAAAGTGCCTTACTTCTTTAGAAATAAGGCACTTCCCATTTATGAAGAAATATTATTTTATCTATCCATAGTAACAAAAGTTACTTCATCAGAATTAATCAAATCTTCATGACTAATGAGGTACTTACCATACTTCTTACCATCCAATTTGATTTCCTTGATATAGTCACCATTGCCTTCTTTCTTGATAACAAGTTTATCCTTGCCCCAATATTTTGAATCAAGCTTCACCACGATTTCATCGAATGTCGGAGTAGTGAGTGTATATTGTGGTACACCCGGACAGTCAGGATAAAGACCCATCATGCTGAAGATAGCCCATGTAGACATGGTACCTGTATCGTCGTTACCTGGAATACCTGCAGGCTGGTTTGTGAAGTGCTTAGCAAGCAATTCCTTTACCAACTTCTGAGTACGCCATTCTTCGCCCTTGAAACGGCTGAAGAGATATGGATAAGCGATGTTAGGTTCGTTAGTCGGGTCATAGTTACCACGGTCGAATACGCTCTGCAATTTGTTAACAAACTTCTTGTCACCACCCATCAACTTAGCCAAGCCTTTGACATCATGTGGAATGAAGAATGTGTAGTTCCAAGCATTACCTTCGTGGAAACCTGGGCTAGGTTCGAAGTTTTCACCTTGCTTAGGATCAAACGGTTCGTAGAACTTGCCTTCCTTGGTAATCGGACGGAGAGTACCGAAATCTTTACAAAAATAGTTCTTATAACCCATTGAACGTTTATAGAACAACTTCGCATCTTCTTTCTTACCAAGGGCCTCAGCCAAAGTAGAGAGAGCGTGGTCGGCCACGTAGTATTCCAATGCGTGAGATACCGAGTTGTCAAACTGACTTTCCATTGGCACATATCCCTTCGCCATATAGTCGTCGTTGTCCGGACGCATCAAGTTATCCTTACCAGGAGTAGTAGCACTCTTGTACATCGCCTTGTATGCTAAGTTGATATCAAAGTCCTTCAAACCCTTCATCCATGAGTCAACGATAACAGGAATAGCTGGGTCACCTTCCATAGTCAAGGTTTCCTGACCGAAGAGTTCCCATTTCGGGAACCATCCGTGTTCCTTGTACATACCCATCATGGTGTGAATCATATCCATCTGGCGTTCCGGATAAACCAATGTCATCAACTGATGTACGTTACGATAAGTATCCCACAAAGAGAATACAGTGTAACGGTTGCGGTTGGTTGTCAAAATCTTTTCGCCTTCCATTTGCGGATATTGACCGCTCACATCCTGAAGAATGTTCGGGTGAATCAATGTGTGATACATAGCAGTATAGAACACGCTCTTCTGGTCTTCTGTACCACCCTTCACTGTGATACGCTTCAAGTCTTCGTTCCACTTGTTACGAGCTTCAGCACGGAGCTTGTCGAATGTAGTGCCGAACGGCTGTTCTTTGTCGAGGTTCAAGCGAGCATTTTCCACGCTGACGAAAGATACACCTACACTAACTTCTACCACTTCGCCTTCAGTTGCATTGAACGAGAACCATGCGCCTACATCGTCGCCACTCATTTCCTTGAAGTACGAATTGTAAATCTTGTACTTGCCTGCTGTATTATCCCAAGCAGCTTCTGCCTGCATCGGACGCATCATCTTCCAGAAACCGCGTTCAGCAGGAACCTTATTAATACGCATCACGAAGTAGATTGGGAATACAGCATCTGGCACATAGCAGAATGTACCTGCCAACTTTGAACCTTCGATTTCGCGTTCGTTCACGAAACGTACGGTAGCACCGCTTTCGTTAGTCAAACCTTCGCCGAGGTTCATCAAGATGTTACCTTGACCTGCCGGGAAAGTAAAACGGGCTCTACTAGTACGCGGAGTTGCGGTCAATTCGCACTTAATGCCATACTTATCAAGCTTATTTGTATAATAACCCGGAGTAGCAGATTCTTGACTATAGACACTACCATAGTTCTGATAGTTTACATTCAATTCACCTGTAGTCGGCATCAACAACAATGAACCAAGTTCCGGACAACCCACACCACTCAAGTTTACATGAGCGAAACCTGTAAGATATTTATTATTGAACTCATAAGGAGTAGACCACCATTGAGCATCCTTATTGATTTTGTTTTCAGGAGCATTACCCATCACATTGAACGGAGTGACAGACATCATGCCCTGCGGACAGATGGCTCCCGGATTGGTAGTACCATAGTTAGTAGTTCCAATGAAAGGATTTACATAGTCCACCGGTTCTTTCTGAGCTGAAGCCGAAAGCAATGCGAACAATGCAAGTCCAGTTAAAAGAGTCTTTTTCATAATAGTATATTTTACTTGATTACAATTTCATCAACAAACAAGAAACCACCGAAATTATTGTCATGGCTTGCTTGATAACGTACATAACGAGCAGTCGTTTCACCTGTCCAACCAAAAGTCTTGAAAGTTACTTCATCGTCTTTTACAACTTGGTGTTCAATCTTTGCCAACTCTGTAAATTCCTTACCATCGTTAGACACAGAAACAATCACTTCCTTCGGCATGAATACACCAGGACCACAAATCTGCATAAAGTCTGCATTCACTTCCTTGATTGGTGTTTCCTTCTCTAAATCAATAGTTACATCTACACCCTTCAAGAAACCTTGCCACAACTTATCACCATATGTCCAACCACCACGGATACCATTTACCAATGCATCGTCGCCACCAGCTGTATAGCCAGAATAATACTTAGTACCTTCTGCATAAGTCACCTTCTTACCGATACCCAAGTTTTCCACCGGTTTGTCAGCACCTGGACGGTTACCAACTTCATTCTTCAAATCAAAAGTGTTGTATCCCTTTGCACGAAGATCATCGATAGCCTTTAATGCACGACCATGGAATTCATCATAGTTCTTGTTAGCTACAGCACTCCAAGCAACCTCAGACAACGCAAGAATACGCGGATAAATCATGTATTCCATATGTTCCTTAGTTGGGATATATTCTGCCCACAAGTTAGCCTGCACACCATACATCAAAGCAGCCTGTTCCGGTGTGAATGTTTCAGGAATCGGATTATAAGAGTAAACCTTGCTCAATGGCAAATATCCGCCAATTGCTTCCGGTTGAGTGTGAGGAGCATCTTGATAAGAGTCGAAGTAACAGAATTCACCCGGAGACATGATGGCACGATGACCACTTTCGATAGCCTTCAAACCACCTTCTGTTCCACGCCATGACATAACGGTTGCATTTGGAGCCAAACCACCTTCGAGGATTTCGTCCCAACCCAAAAGATTACGACCATGCTTGTTCAAGAATTTTTCCATGCGAGTGATCAAGTAGCTCTGCAATTCGTCTACGTCCTTCAAACCTTCTTTCTTCATACGAGCCTGGCAAAGCGGACAAGTCTTCCAAGACTGCTTGCTTGCTTCGTCACCACCTACGTGAATGTACTCAGACGGGAAGATTTCCATCACTTCGAGCAATACGTTTTCCAAGAATTCAAAAGTCTTTTCATTACCTACACAAAAGTCTGCCTGCTTGTAAGGAACGTGTGTACAAGACAATTCAGGATAAGCAGTGGTCACTTCTTCCGAGTGAGAAGGCATTTCGATTTCAGGAATTACAGTTATGTAGTGCTGCTTAGCATACTCTACAATTTCACGACATTGATCTTGAGTAAAGTAACCGCCAACAGCATCTTCCGAACCTTCTTCTACGTATTTTCTATCACCATTCCACCATTCTTTCCAATCCTTACCTGTACGCCAAGCAGCAAAGTTGGTCAAACGCGGATACTTCTTGATTTCAATACGCCAACCAGCAGCATCAGTCAAGTGAATATGCAAACGATTCAACTTATAATAAGCCATCGCATCAATTTGCTTCTTCACAAAATCCAATCCATAGAAGTGACGAGAAACGTCGAGCATCATACCACGGTATTCGAAACGTGGTTCGTCGGTGATGGTACCGAGAGCCACCTTATTGCCATCAGCAGCCATCTGCAACAATGTCTGCACACCATAGAACAAACCTGCGCCTGTCTTCGCTTGAATTTCTACACCTTTCTTTGTAGCAGTCAAAACATAACCTTCGGCACTTGCTACGCCCGGCAATTCGGCTACTTGCTTCAAAACAATGGCATTCGAAGCAGGAGCTTCTGTTGCTACAGCCAGCTTCAACGAAGAAGATGCCAAGTATTCTTGAAGGATATTCTTATCAGCTTCCGGTGCATCAATCCACACCTGTGTTTGTTCATTAACAACAAAAGCACCTCCCTGCAATTCCGCCTTCAAAGGAACCGGAATGATGGAGAGAGTTTGAGGTTGCTGAGAACAGCTTGCAAAAGCAAAAGCCAACAGCATACCCGCCATTCTAACTATCTTTTTCATCTTAATTAAATTTTATTCGGTTAATATCTTTGGTACGAATGCCTGGTTTCAATTCCCCATTGATGATATAATAAGAGGAACCATCCGAAACCATAGCCGCACCTGCACGTGCACCTTGTTCGTAATCGCCCAAACAAGTCCACTTGTCTTCGTTCACATCATACTTCAGCAGTTTGCGATTGAACTGATACCATTCTACCGAGCGAGTGAGGTATTCCTTGCCCTTATGGATGCCTTGCAATGCCTGCAAGAAGATATCCTTGTTAACCCCACCAGCACAGAAGACAGCATCCTCTCCCATCGGAAGAGCTACACCTCCACCCAAGGAAACCGGAGTGCCAGCTTCATCTACCGGAGTAGCTACTTGCTTCCATTCCTTAGCAATCGGATTGTAAGCATATCCATCTACTGAAAGGGTTGCTTCACGTCCCTCACCTGCAGTAGAGAAACCACACCAAACATAAAGCTTGCCTCCTTGAGCTGCACATACCGGCTGCACACGCGGATTTCCAGGAACGGCTACCTCTTCCTTCCAGCCTTCGGCCAGATCAGAAAGATTCAATGAATAGACATTCGAAGAAGGAACGCCATTCACATTACCACCCACAATGTAAATTGTATTTTCCAACAAAGCACCGGCCATATTATCGATGGTGGCAGGCAACGAAGGCAAGGTATCCATCTGCACCATGCCGTCCTTCAATGCCAACTGGAATACGCCCGACAAGCTACGTTCGGCAGTGTTTCCGCCTACGCAAATCAAGCGGTCGCCTACCGGAATGGTTACCCCATAAGCTGAAGCTTCCGGTAACAAGCCTACCTGTTTCCATTCGAGGGTAACCTTATCCGACAAATTAGCTGTATAGATACCATCGTAAAACACCTTCTTACCTCCATCAGCCACCGACGTATGAGGGAAATTACATCCCCCTGCCATGACCAACTGACCATCCAAAACTCCGGCGTACAAAGCCGATACTCCCTTCAAGAAGCAAGAATCTTCGGCTGGATATCCGTTCATTTTTTCGATGGACAAGCTCGAGGTATTAGAAGCAGTAGGGTGGCACGCCCCCAAAAAGAGCATGCCACCTACTATCAATGCATTAATTCTTGCTAATTTCCTTTTCACAAATCAACAATTAGTTTACAGTGATTTCATCAACAAATACATATGCAGGAAGACCCTTACCGCCATGCCAATTTGGCAACTTATGTTCTGGCTGAACAAATACCTTAATGTATTGTGCCTTCACCGGCTCAAATGCCAAAGTATGGTCATAAATCTTGTTTGAATTATCCAAAGTCATCGCTGGATATTCTTCCTTTGCAATTTCCTTGAAATTCTTTCCGTCTTCTGAAACAGATACAGAGAACTTACGAGGGCCAAAAATCCAGTCACCTTTTTCAACCAAAGATGAAATAGATACTGAACTGATTTCTGTCGGTTGCTTCATGTCAATAACAGCTTCCATATCGTTCTTATAGAAAGCAATCCAACGTCCTGTCTTATAGTTGAAATTACCCTTCAAACCATCCAACAATACACCAGCACCTTCGAACTTATAACCCGGATTAATCGGTTGCAACATAGTAATAGGCTTGAAGCTTGCCTTGTGAATCTTCACTTCTTCTGAGAATACGCGAGTTTCTCCTGTCGCACGGATACCCTTCGCCTTCACAACACAGCTTTCCTTCAACTTCAATGCACCTTCGTACTTAGCAGAAGCTGCTGTAGGCTCTGAACCATCGAGTGTATAGTAAACTGGGCAGTTGTCGATAGTCTTGAATGTTACTTCCAATGCTTCTTCTTCTGTATTAGGAACCAAACGACCAGTGATGTCAAATGCATGAGTAGCATAGTTATAGTTCTTCACATCATAGATATTTACCAGTTGAGGCAAACGATTCAAGAAACATTCATAATTCTTCTTGTCGGCAGCACTCCATTGAATTTCAGCCAAAGCAGCCATACGAGGCAATAACATGTATTCTACTTGACTGAATGTCGGAATATATTCTGTCCACAAGTTAGCTTGTACACCAATGATGTACTTCTGTTCTTCCAAAGTCAAAGACTTAGGCATTGGTTCATACTTATAAACATTTTCCAACGGCAAGTAACCACCGATAGCCAATGGTTCGTTATCAATGTCCTTTGTCTGATAATAGTCGAAATACAAGTAAGTATTCGGCGACATGATTACATCATGCTTTTGCTTAGCAGCTTCGATACCGCCACCTTCACCACGCCATGACATTACGGTTGCGTTAGGAGCCAAACCACCTTCCAAAGTTTCATCCCAACCAATCATCTGACGACCCTTGCTATTCAAGAACTTTTCAGCATGATTAATGATGAAACTCTGCAAATATTCTTCAGCAGTGTGTTTGCTATCGCCCTTGATACCCAATGCCTTGATACGAGCCTGACATTTAGGACATTCTTTCCAACGAGTCTTCGGACATTCGTCACCACCAACGTGAATATATTCTGACGGGAAGATTTCTACGATTTCTGCCAATACATCTTCTATGAACTTCAAAGTTTCATCATTTCCTGCACAAAGAACTTCATCTGATATACCCCATCGTGTCCATACTTCATACGGTCCACCTGTACAACCCAATTCCGGATAAGAATGAAGCGCACCCATCATGTGACCCGGCATATCAATTTCAGGAATCACTGTGATATGCTGATCTGCAGCATAAGCTACGATTTCCTTAGCTTCTTCCTGAGTATAGAAACCTTCATAAGGCTTGCCATCGTATTTTCCAGAGTTACGACCGATAACTGTTTCAGCTCTCTTCGAGCCCTTTTCTGTCAACAACGGACGGCTCTTGATTTCAATTCTCCAACCTTGGTCTTCAGACAAATGCCAGTGGAAACGGTTGATGTTATGCAAAGCTAACATATCAATAAAGCGCTTCACTTCATCAACAGAGAAGAAGTGACGAGATGCATCCAACATAGCACCACGATAAGAGAAGCGTGGAGCATCGTTGATTTCTACTGCCGGCAAAGCTACACTAATGCCCTGACCAGCCGGAATAGACTTACGCAAAGTCTGAATACCATAGAATACACCTGCTTCAGAACCACCGTTGATCACTACCTTATCGGCAGAAACCTTCAACTGGTAACCTTCCGGTTGAGCTTCGTTCGGAGTAACCTGAAGAATGATACCCTTACCTTCTGTACCTGCAACTACCTGCAAGGTATTGCCAGTTAATTCCTTTACATAATCAGCTAAGAACTGTGCATTCTTCTGCATTTTTTCATTGCCTTCCGGATACATTACTTTGGTACCGTTAGCCAATACAAAAGCACCATTCTGTC
>JAFYPV010000005.1 GCA_017559935.1 Bacteroides sp.
CGCTTCACGGCCATTTTAATAGCACGGGCCAATGCCTTGAAAATACCTTCTATTTTGTGATGTTCGTTCTGTCCTTCCGCCTTGATATTCAAGTTCATCTTAGCAGCATCACTCAAAGACTTGAAAAAATGCAAGAACATTTCTGTCGGCATCTCTCCTATCTTCTCACGCTTGAAATCGGCATCCCATACCAACCATGGTCGTCCTCCGAAGTCCAAAGCCACTTGGCACAAGCAATCATCCATCGGCAAACAATAACCATAACGTTCGATACCTCGCTTATCCCCCAATGCTTTGGATAAACATTCACCCAATGCAAGAGCCGTGTCTTCAATCGTATGATGTTCATCCACTTCCAAATCTCCATTCACCCGGATAGTCAAGTCCAAACTTCCGTGCTTACCTATCTGTTCCAGCATGTGGTCAAAGAAACCTAAACCTGTCGAAATATCGCACTTACCATTTCCGTCCAAGTCTACCTTTATATATATATCCGTTTCTTTAGTCGTACGTCTGACCTCTGCAATCCGTTCGCCTGCTAAAAGATATTCAGCAATCTGATCCCAGTCCTTGGTGGCCAAGGCACAATATTCCTCCAAACCTTTATCTACCAAAGCACTTTTATTATCTTGCAAATAAATAGCCTTGCACCCCAAGTTCTTCGCCAATTCTACATCTGTATATCGGTCGCCTATCACAAAACTACCCGCCAAATCATATTCCGGATTATTCAAATATTTACCCAACATGCCGGTACGTGGTTTGCGTGTTGGAGCATTGTCTTCCGGAAAACTACGGTCAATGAACACGTCATCGAATGTAATGCCTTCGTTTTCCAAGGTTTTCATCACCAAATTATGCACAGGCCAGAAAGTGTTTTCCGGAAAAGAAGAAGTTCCCAAACCGTCTTGATTGGTCACCATAGCAAACTCGAAATCAAGTTTACTACGAATAAAGCTCAAATTGCGGAACACCTTCGGATAGAACTCCAACTTTTCATAAGCATCGAGTTGGTAATCTACTGGAGGCTCGATGACCAACGTACCGTCTCTATCTATGAACAATACCTTTTTCATTCGATTTCCACCTTTCTCAATGCTTCCAACAAAGCTTCGTTTTCTTCCTTTGTACCAATGGTGATACGCAAACAGTCTTTACACAACATTACATTGGTACGGTTACGGACAATGATACCTTCACTTACCAGATAATCATAAATCTGTGTAGCCTCATATACCTTCGCCAAGAAGAAGTTGGCATCCGTCGGGAATACCCGTATACAACAAGGCAACTTCACAAACTCTTCCATCACTCGTGCACGTTCTTCTAGCAATGTATTCACCCATTCCTTAACGGTTTCTGGATGTTGTAAAAGCTTGATGGCTTCCTCTTGAGTCAAGCGATTCACATTATACGGATACTTGATTTTGTTGAAGATAGCAATGATCTTAGGCGAAGCAAAAGCCATCCCTAGACGGATAGCGGCACATCCCCATGCCTTCGAGAAAGTCTGCAAAACAATCAAGTTCGGATACTGTTCCAGCTCCTTCAACAAGGATTCCGAACTAGCAAAATCAATATACGCTTCATCCACAATCACCAAACCATCGAATCTCTTCAACAAGGAATAAAGCTCTTTCCGATCCAAACTATTTCCTGTCGGATTGTTCGGTGAACAAAGGAAAATAGCCTTCGTATATTCATCAATAGCCGAAAGCAAAGAACCTGCCTTGAACTGATAATACACATCGAGCAACATCGGGCGATATTCCACATCATTCACATCGGCGCATACCTTGTACATGCCATAAGTAGGCTCAATGGCTACTACATTATCTACTCCCGGCTGACAGAAAGCACGGAAAATCAAATCGATAGCCTCATCACTACCGTTTCCCAAAAAAATATTTTCCACCTTTACCCCTTTTTGTTCAGCAATCAATGCTTTCAAATCACGTTGCAACGGATCAGGATAACGGTTGTTCGGAGCATTGTACGGATTCTCGTTCGCATCAAGAAATACCGATGCTTCTGCCCCACTATATTCATCACGTGCCGACGAATATGGCTTCAATGCCCACACATTCGGTCGTGTCAATTCTTTCAAACTTCTCATATTACTTCAAACTAGCTAAGCGGACACTCACTGCATTCTTGTGCGCATCCAATTGTTCGTTGGCAGCCATTACCTCAATAGCCGGACCAATATTCTGAATACCTTCTCGATTGATTTCCTGGAATGTAATCTTGCGGATAAAGCTATCCAAGCTCACACCGCTATATGCCTTGGCGTAACCATTGGTCGGCAAAGTATGGTTAGTACCCGATGCATAATCGCCAGCACTTTCCGGAGTATAGGAACCCAAGAAAACAGAACCTGCATTGACCACTTTTTCCGCCAACTCCATATAATTCTTGGCTTCAATAATCAAATGTTCGGGAGCATATTCGTTGGTCATTGCTATCGCCTCTTCCATATCCTTCACCAATACCAACTTACTATTAGCCAAAGATTTTTCAGCCATCTGCCAACGAGGCAAGCGAGCTAACTGGTGCTGTACTTCGTATTCCACTTCGTGTAGCAACTTTTCAGAAGTTGTAATCAAGACCACCTGACTATCTACACCATGTTCTGCCTGTGAAAGCAAATCGGCTGCAACAAAAGCCGGATTAGCAGTTTCATCGGCAATAACTTCCACTTCCGACGGACCAGCCGGCATGTCGATTGCCACATCGTGCAACGAAACTTGCTGCTTGGCAGCCATGACATACTGATTACCTGGACCGAAGATCTTATATACCTTAGGAACACTTTCCGTTCCATAAGCCATAGCACCGATGGCCTGTACACCACCAGCCTTGAAGATCTTGCTCACACCCGATACTTGGGCAGCATATAAAATAGCCGGATGAATCTTCCCTTCCTTGTTCGGAGGGGTACAAAGAACAATCTCCTTGCATCCTGCCACTCTGGCCGGAACTGCCAACATCAAAACTGTAGAAAACAAAGGAGCTGTACCACCTGGAATATACAAACCGACTTTTTCAATGCCTACCGCCTTTTGCCAGCAAGTCACCCCTTCCATGGTTTCCACCTTCTTTCCTTCAAACTTCTGCTGCTTGTGGAATGTATAGATGTTTCGTTGAGCCAACAAGATAGCCACTTTCAGTTCGATGGGCACTTGTGCTTCGGCTTCCTTCATTTCCGCATCGGTTACAGCCAAGGATTCCAGTTTCACCTTATCAAAACGTTCTTCGTATTCGATAACGGCCTTGTCACCCTCTGCCTTTATTTTATCAAGCACCTCGCATACGGTTCCACGAAGTGTTTCCATATTCAGTACCGGACGTTTCAGGATATCTGCCCAGTCATTCTTATGTGGGTAAAGAATCTTTTTCATCTTTTTGTCTACTAATTATTGTCATTCAGACGACCGAAGGGAGGAAGAATCTCAAAGACATCCACGTTTAAGCAATCGAGATTCTTCGCTTCGCTCTGAATGACAAACTGAATTACAGAATCATTTTTTCAATGGGAAGCACTAAGATACCTTCCGCACCCAATGCCTTCAACTTACCAATAATTTCCCAGAAACATTTCTGATCAAGAACGGTATGTACTGAACTCCAACCTTCCTGCGCCAATGGCATGACAGTAGGGCTCTTCATACCAGGAAGAACTTCAATAATTTCATTTAATTTCTCTGTCGGAATATTCATCAGTACATATTTCTTGTCTTCTGCAGCTTTCACCGCTTCAATACGGAATAGAAGTTCATCCAAGATTTCCTTCTTTTCTTC
>JAFYPV010000045.1 GCA_017559935.1 Bacteroides sp.
AAGGCATTGCCAGTATGCGCGAAGGAAAAGGGTATCACATTCTCTACTCCATCTGAAATCATCGCTAAGTTGAAGTCAGTTGACTCAGTAGACGTTCCTTATCCAATGTCTTGGACAGATGAAGAAAGAGATGTATCAAGTTTCTTGGGTAACATTCTCCAACGCGAAGCATTCGACAAGTTGTATAGTGTAGCGGAACGCGTTCACTTGTGCCAAGACCGTCGTATCAAGCAAGACTGGGATTACCTCCAAGCAAGTAATAATTTCCGCTTCATGACTACCAAGAACACAGGTATGCATATCGAACGCGGTATCTACGACTCAGCTTTCGACGCTTTCACTAATTACATGAACATCGTTGGTGACTTCATAGCTCGCGTTGACTCTTTGTATCCAGCTGATATGGATAACGAAGAATTGAATTCACTCTTGACTACTATTAAGAACCAGGGTGAAGAAATCGCAGCTTTGACTAAGGAATTGGAAAAAGCACAGAAGAAGTTGGCTAAGCTTGAACCGAAGGAAAAGGCTCCAGCAAAGAAAACTTGTGCAAAGAAAGCTAAAAAGGAAGAATAATTAATACTCTTCTATAAGATACGGTCTGCTTGTTTTTACAGGCAGACCGTATACGTATAATTAAAATATAAACAAAATGAAAAAGTTATCAATGTTAATGATGTTTGTCATTACTCTGATGGTAATGGCAGCATGTGGTAATGCACCTAAAAAAGCAGAAACACAATGTGAGAGATTGCCTATTGGCTTGCAGTTGTATAGTGTACGTGATGATATGGCTAAAGATTTCAAGGGTACACTGCAAAAGGTTAAAGAGATGGGTTATGACGGTGTTGAGTTTGCCGGTCTTTTCGATAATTCTCCAGCTGATGTTAAGGCGATGTGTGCTGAAATCGGTTTGAATCCAATATCTGCACATGTACCATTGGCAGATATGTTGGCTGATATTGATAAGGTTATTGCAGATTATAAAGCAATTGGTTGTGAATATATTGTTGTTCCTTATGTTACAGAAGAACGTCGTCCTGGTGGTGAATTATTCTTGCAGATGGTAGAAGAAATCCGTACTATTGGTCAGAAGTGTAAGGAAGCAGGTTTGACATTACTTTACCATAATCATGACTTTGAATTTGCTAAGACAGAAAGCGGTGAATTTGGTTTGGATTATCTCTATGCGAATGTACCTGCTGATTTGTTACAAACAGAACTTGACCAATGCTGGGTGAAGTATGCAGGACAAGATCCAGTTGAATATTTGAAGAAATACGACGGACGTTCTCCTGTAGTTCACTTGAAGGACTACTATGCAAGTGGTGAGCAAAAGGATGATCCATATGCTTTGATTGGTTTGAATGAAGGTGAAAAGAAAGAAAACAAGGCATTTGAATTCCGTCCATTAGGTTATGGTGTTCAGGATGTTCCTGCTATTGTAAAGACTGCAAAAGAAGTTGGTAGCAAGTGGCTCATTGTTGAACAAGATCAACCAAGCATGGGTAAGACTCCGATGGAATGTGTGGCTTTGAGTATGGAAACTATGAAGACTATTCTACCAAAATGCGCTAGTTGCGAACAAGGTAATGGAGAAGCTTGTAAAGGTCATGGTGAACAAAAACAATGCAAAGGAGAGAAGAAAGAAGGTTGTGATCACAAGCATGGCGAAGGTTGTAACCACTCTCATTAATAAATTTTGTTTAGTGAATAAAAAAATGGAGGGTGAATTAATTTCACCCTCCATTTTTATTTTAATCAATTGAATAAGGTTTACGATATTCGTAGTGTAGTTTAGAATTAGCTTCTACATCGTTCATGAACTTTTGAACGATCGGGTTCCATTGCAATGGACGGTCGAGTTCGTAAGCGATGTTACCCAATGTACACATGGTACAAGAACTGTGTCCTACTTCTACTGGTACGCTCGGATCGCGACGTGACTTGATACTGTCGATGAAACTCTGATAGTGAGGTACATTAGTTTCGTATACCTTCTGTTCGTCTACCTTGTTAGGCATAAATTCTTCGGAAGAAGCGAGGAACTTACCACGGCCTACAATGATCCAACCGTTTTCACCATAAACCTTTACAGCTTGTCCATGACCGAAGTCCATTTGTGCGAGTTCGATACCATTATCGTAGCGGTAGGTGAGGCAATCATATGGACTGCATGATGGAGGGAGAATTTCTGTAGGACCTGAACCATCCTTACCGATACTCCATTGAGCTTGGTCGAACATGTGAGCACCCCAGTCAGTAGTGAAACCACCACCCATACCTTGGTACCAGCGCCATGCACCCCAACATTCATCACGACCCTTTTCATCGAGCAATGGGTTGAGTTCGTGGTTGTAGTAGAATTTTTCGCTAAGAGGGCCTAACCACAAGTCCCAGTCTAGACCTGCAGGTACTTCTTGCTTAGGCAAGGTGTAAGGTTTAGGACCATCACCAACGTATGCTTTAATGAGTGATACTTTACCCAATCTGCCTTCTCTAACCACATTAGCCGCATGGATAAATTCAGCTGAAGAACGCTGCATACTACCTACTTGAAGAATAATGTTGTTTTCACGAACGGCTTTCACCAATTGCTGGCCTTCATAGATTGTGAATGTAAGTGGCTTTTCCAAGTAGATATCTTTCTTAGCACGGCAAGCAGCAATAGCCATGAGAGCATGCTGATGGTCAGGAGTAGCGATGACTACCGCATCAATATCAGGGCGTGCGAGTAGCTCTTCGTAGCGTACATATGTGGTATACTTGTTCTTGATCTTGTTGTCGGCATAATACTTGTTTACGCGTTGTTCAAAGCGGTCGCGCTTGATATCGTAGACATCAGCACCGGCTACAATGCGTACATCCGGAATAGTAATGAAACCATTCATCAAGTTAATAGCTTGCTGACCAAGACCGATAAAGCCGAGGTTAATTTTGTCATTGGCACTGCCTTTTTTACTCTTAGCTGAAGCTAAGAATGGAGCTTCAATAGCATTAGCTGCTGATGGAAGAATGAGTGCCGATGTACCCAATGCAGAGAGACGCAAGAAATTGCGACGAGAGATATTGTTTTTCATACGATTAGGATTTAATGTTTAATCGGCTATAAAATTAATGAAAGGATTTGAACAAAACAAAAACAGCGCTACTTTTCTGTAACGCTGTTGATAAAATAATGGTTCTTTATTATTTTTCTACAATCTGCTTGCCAAAAGGAGTCAATGCTAAACCTGCAAGTTTAAGATGTTGTTTCCCGAAAGGGATGCCGATGATAGTGATACAAAGTAAAATACCGAATGCAAGATGCGTAAGACTAATCCAAATACCACCCAATATAATCCAAAGTAAATTCATGATGATGCTCAAACATCCACCGGATTGTGGAGTGGATTCTTCACTTTTTCCAAATGGACAAAGAGCAAGGAGACCGATTTTAAGAGTTTGAATTCCAAAAGGAATACCGATGATGGTTACCATCATTCCTACACTGGCTACGATGTATTCTACAGCAGTTACTACACCACCCAACACCAGCCATAGAATGTTCATTAATAGACTCATACCTTATATGTTTTTAGAAACTGATACCAACGGTTGCGTAGAACTTTTCGATAGTAGGATTGTAAGTGGCTTTCGCAAATAGGGTAGTTCTGAATGACTTACCGATGTTGATCTCCTTCGATGCACCCAAGCTGAGGTCGCATACCGAGAATTTATCTGTGCCATAGTAGTCAGTTCCCCATGGTGTAGCACCTACTTCAGCTTCCCAATCAAGACCTATCAATGAGAAAGGAGCTGTCAACGAAAAATAGGATGCATATTCTTTTTCTGCATCATAGAGATTGGTGTACCAGTTTACACCCAAGAAACCGAAATCATAACCCAACTGAGCTTCAAGTGTATGTTCATTGCCGATTTCCGACAACCAAAAGTCGGTAATAGAAGCGCTG
>JAFYPV010000046.1 GCA_017559935.1 Bacteroides sp.
ATGGTGACAGTAATCTCGACTTCAAGGGATGGAGATATTTGTTGAAGCCGTTGGTAGCTTTGTTTGACAAGATGATCTTCTCGAAGGTACGCGAAAACTTCGGTGGTGAATTGAAATTCTTCATCGGTGGTGGTGCGTTGCTCGACAAGAACTTGCAGAAGTTCTATGTAGGTATCGGTATCCCTATGTTCCAAGGTTACGGTTTGTCGGAAGCTACTCCGGTATTGTCATCTAACGGTCCTGAAAAGTATCGTTTCGGTTCAAGCGGTAAGTTAGTGAAGCCGTTGGAACTCAAGATTTGCGACAGCGATGGTAAGGAATTGCCATTGGGCGAACAGGGTGAAATCGTCGTAAAGGGTGAAAACGTGATGGCAGGTTACTGGAAGAATCCGGAATCAACAGCTGAAACAGTGAAGGACGGATGGTTGTACACCGGTGACTTGGGTTACATGACTAAGGAAGGTTTGCTTTATGTAAAGGGACGTTTCAAGAGTTTGTTGATTTCTTCTGATGGTGAAAAGTATAGTCCGGAAGGTATTGAAGAAGCATTGGTAGGTCAGTCGAAGTATATCGATCAAGTTATGCTTTACAACAACCAGTCTCCATATACTATTGCCTTGATTGTACCGAACAAGGAAAACTTGAAGCGTAAGTTGGCGTTCAAAAACTTGACTTTGGAATCGGAAGAAGGTCGTAAGTATGCAGTGAAGAAGTTCGAAAAGGAATTGAATAAGTATAAGAAGGGCGGTGAATTTGAAGGTATGTTCCCAGAACGTTGGTTGCCAAGTACCTTTGCCATTTTGCCTGAACCATTTACTGAACAGAATCAGATGATTAACAGTACAATGAAGATGGTACGTGGAAAGATTGAAAAAGCTTATGCTGACCGCATTAATTTCTTGTATTCTGCAGAAGGAAAGCAAATTTTTAATGATAAAAATTTGGAAAGCTTGAAATAAATACATATATTTGCAATGTGAATGATGAGATTCACACATCTTAATAGATTATAAGAAATTTAAAATATCTCGTTTAGTTGTATTTGTATTTTGTAGCAGAATGCGGGGGCTTGTGAAAGTCTCCGCATTCATTTTATGAGAGAGAAATGTTTTGTAGAATTTAATGATTGAAAATAATGGCAGCAACCAAAGACCAACGAAAGTTATTGAATAAATGTGTATTGAATGAAATTCCTGTATTTGTATTGACGGGTACCGACCGATGTGCGATGGCTGCACTTCGTGCGTATACGGAAGCCGCCCGACAAATGGGATGTACGGATGAATTTGTGGAAGACTTGGAATGCAATGTGCTTCCTGATTTCCGTGACTTTCAGGCACAAGAACCGGATAAGGTAAAATTACCGGATTAATGAATCAACCTTTAATGAATAATAGAAACATGAAAAACAATCAGATGATTCGCGTATGTATGATAGCGATAGCTTTTATATGTACATTGGCTCCGGCATGGGCTTGTTCATCGGCAGTCATCTCGGGTAAGGTTACTCCTGATGGTCGTCCTCTTTTGTGGAAGAACCGTGAAACAGGTTACTTGCGCAATCACATGGCCTATGTGAAAGGGGAGAAATATGATTTTGTAGCGGATGTGAACAGTGATAATTTTCCTTCGACCAAGGAAGCATGGGTAGGCTCCAATACAGCGGGCTTTGCGTTGATGAATACCCAGAGTTATAACCTTGAAAGAGGAGATATTGATGATGACGACCGTGGACCGGCTAATGGACGTGTGATTTACAGAGCGCTGGAAGTCTGTGCAACGGTAGCCGATTTCTGTCATTTCTTGGATACCATTCAAAAGCCGAGTGGCATTGAAGCTAATTTCGGTGTGATAGATGCACAGGGTGGGGCAGCCATGTTTGAAGTGGATGAACATTCTTACAAGATGTTTGATGCCAATGACCCGAATGTTGCTCCTCATGGTTATGTAGCCCGTACCAACTTCTCCAATGGCGGTGAACTGAACAAGGGTTATGGTTATGTACGCTTCCTGGAAGTAGATAGAGTCTTGTCGAAGGCTTGTGCAATGGGTGGCATCACTCCTCAGCTCATTTTTACGGATATTGCCCGTTCTTTCCGAAACAACATCCTGGATATTGACTTGCGTAGCGGTGACTTCAACTATCCTAAAACTTCGGGTTGGTTTACCGATCAGGATTTTATTCCAAGAAACAATACTTCTTGTTCGATTGTCGTTCAAGGTGTGAAGAAAGGGGAAAATCCGGAGTTGACAGTTCTTTGGACTATCTTGGGATATCCTCCGACCAGTGTAGCTGTTCCTCTTTGGGTGAAAAATAACTTGCCTGCAATGGTAAGTTATAACAAGGAATTGGGAGCCGCTCCATTGAGCGCAGCTTCGTTGAAGTTGGCTGATGAAAAGGTGTTCCACTTCAAGCAAGGAGGTGGTACCAAGCATTATCTGCATTGGGAAAATTTGCATAACTTGCAAGGTACAGGTATCATGCAGCGTATGATGCCGTTGGAAAAGCAGGTGTACGAAGAAGCCTTGCCGATGCAACAGAAATGGAATGAGAAGGGAAAAGTAGATGTGAAAGAACTGGATGCACTCTATGGAAGAATGGAACATTTATTGAAGAGTGCTAATGTTTTCTAACGGATGACTGAAGTCTGAGTGAATAAAGTTTAGGGGATGTGAAGAACATCCCCTTTTTTATTAATCCCTTCTGCTTGGCTGAACTATTTGGTGAGTCATTCGTTATCTTCCTAAACTTTTAAATTAAAGGAGAAAGAAATGATGACAGCACCGTTAAAAGGAATTAGAGTGATTGATTGGACCCAAGTACAGTCGGGTCCTTCGTGTACACAAATGTTGGCATGGCTGGGAGCCGATGTCATAAAGATTGAAAGAAAGGGGTTGGGAGACCCTACCCGTACGGAGTTGTTGGATTATCCAGATATGGACAGCTTATACTACTTGCAGTTGAACTGTAACAAGCGTTCCATTGAATTGGATATGAAGACAACCGAAGGAAAGGAAATCCTGACTCGGTTATTGGAAACAGCAGATATTTTTGTAGAAAATCTTCATCCGGGAGCTGTAGATAAGTTAGGCTTCTCTTGGGAGGAAGTACACAAAATCAATCCGCGTGTGATTTATGGAACCATCAAGGGTTTCAATGATGATTCGCCTTTGGCCAGTGTCAAGGCATTCGAACCGGTGGCACAATGTGCCGGTGGTGCAGCGGCTACTACCGGATGGTACAAAGGGGAATATGATATTCCTACCCAATCGGGAGCAGCATTAGGGGATAGTAATACGGGTATGCATCTGTTGATTGGTTTGCTTGCTGCTTTGTTGCAACGTGAAAAGACCGGTGAAGGATGCTTTGTACAGCAGTCCATGCAGGATGCTGTGATTAATCTCTGTCGTGTGAAACTTCGTGACCAACTTATTTTGGAACATACCGGTGTGTTGAAACACATGCCGCAATATCCTGACGGAACCTTTACCGATACCGTACCTCGTGGCGGTAATGTGGAAGGCGGTCAGGTGTTGGGCTGGTGTTACCGTTGCAAGGGTTGGGAAAAAGACCCGAGTGCGTTTGTCTACATCGTATTGCAAAACGAGATGAAGCCTTTTGCGGCTGCAGCCAAAGCTATTGGCAAGCCGGAATGGATAGACGATCCGAAGTTCAATACACCGGATGCCCGTGAAAAGGTGAAAGAGGAAATCTATGCCGCTGTAGAAGCTTATACCATTACCCGTGAGAAGATGCATATTGTAGAAGAACTGGGTAAATTGGGTGTACCTTGTGGACCGGTATTGAGCATGAAGGAGATTGCAGAAGATGAATCGCTCCGTAAGTGTGGTACCATTGTAGAAGTGGATCAACCGGGACGTGGTAAGTTCCTTACCATCGGCTGTCCTCCGAAATTCTCCAACTACATACCGGAAGTGAAACCGGCTCCAGCCTTGGGTGAACATACAGATGAGGTATTGAAGGAGATTGGTTATACCCCGGAAGAGATAGTTTCCTTACGTCAAAAACATGTTGTTTGTAAATAAAATAAGGTTATGATGAATTATTTAACAGACAATCCAAATGCATCCCTAACCGATGGGATGCATCTCCTGGTAGACGCATTGAAGGTAAATGGTGTAGAAGCTATTTTCGGTGTAGTGGGTATCCCCGTAACCGATTTGGCACGCTATGCTCAGAAGGCAGGAATCCGTTACATCGGATTCCGCCACGAACAGTCGGCCGGACATGCGGCAGCCATCAGTGGCTATCTTACGAAGAAACCGGGTATCTGCCTGACCGTTTCGGCTCCGGGATTCCTGAATGGCCTGACAGCCTTGGCCGAAGCAACTGTCAATGGATTCCCAATGATCCAGATCAGTGGTTCAAGTGACCGGAATATCATTGACCTTCAGCAAGGCGATTATGAAGGACTCGACCAAATGAATATTGCTAAGCCTTTCGTGAAAGCTGCTTATCGTATCAACCGTCCGCAAGACATTGCAGTAGGGGTGGCCAGAGCCATTCGTACAGCACTATCGGGACGTCCGGGTGGGGTGTATTTGGATATCACCACTGCTATGCTCAGCATGACAATGGATGTAGAAGAAGCACAAGCTTCACTCTTTGCTCCAGTAGATCCGGCACCGATCCAGATTCCTTGTTCTACCGCAGTGAAACGGGCGTTGAAACTTCTTAGTAATGCTACCAAACCGTTGATTATTATCGGTAAGGGAGCTGCCTATGCACAAGCCGAAGGACAGTTGAAGGAGTTCATAGAAAAGACGGGTATACCGTTCTTGCCTATGTCAATGGCGAAAGGTGTCTTGCCGGATGACCATCCGCAATGTGCGGCAGCTGCCCGTAGTTTGGTACTCGGTCAGGCTGATGTCGTGATGTTGGTGGGTGCCCGATTGAATTGGCTCCTGAACCATGGTAAGGGCAAGAAATGGAATCCGAATGCCAAGTTTATCCAACTCGACGTCAGTGCCGAAGAAATGGACAGTAACCGTGAAATCGAAGCACCGGTCGTAGGAGACATTGCATCATCCATCGACTTGATGCTTTGCAAGATGGAACCGTTCAACATCAAGTGTGGAGACGCTTGGATGCATAGTATCCAGGCCGTGAAGCAGGCTAATGCTGAAAAGATGAAGGCGAAGCTGGAAACTGTTACACAACCGATGAATTACTTCAATTCCTTGAAGGTAGTGAGCGATGTATTGCAGGACTACAAGGACATTTACTTGGTGAACGAAGGAGCCAATGCTTTGGACAACACCCGAAATGTAGTCAACATGTATCATCCGCGATTGCGACTCGATACAGGTACATGGGGCGTAATGGGAGTCGGCATGGGATATAGCATCGGTGCAGCCGTGACTGGAGGTAAGCAGGTACTTGCCATTGAAGGAGATAGCGCCTTCGGGTTCAGCGGGATGGAGATTGAAACCATCTGTCGTTACCGTTTGCCGGTAACTGTGCTGATACTCAACAACGGAGGTATCTATCGGGGGGATGAGAAAGGACATGGAACCAATGGCGATCCTGCACCTACCATGCTCATGCCAGAAGCCCGTTACGACCGGATGATCGAGGCATTTGGTGGCAAGGCGTATAACGTCAATACCACCGAAGAACTGGAGGCTGCACTCACGATTGCCTTGGCATCGAAATCTCCGTCGCTAATTAACTGTGTCATCGATCCTTCGGTGGGAGTAGAGAGCGGACATATTGGTAATTTGAATCCTCATTCAACCATTAAATCATAGGTTATGATTGATATACTAATTAAAGACATCCTTCCCATTTTCGTCATCATGTTCTTGGGATATCTGGCGGGGAAGAAGGGAGTCTTCAAAACCGAAGACTCAAAAGTATTGAACAAATTGGTGTTGACATACGCTTTACCGGCCGCTCTTTTCGTGTCGATTGTGAAGGCAGACAGCGCCATGCTGTTTGATGACTTGAAGTTGACCATTGTCAGTTTGGTTGTGATTACAGGGATGTTTCTGTGGGCTTATTTCTCTTGTTATAAGTTCTTCAAACACACCAAGAGTGAAGCGGCAGTATGTGCCTTGATTTCGGGTTCGCCTACCATCGGATTCTTGGGCTTTGCGGTATTGGAACCAATCTATGGAGCAACGGCAACAACCGGTTTGGTCGTGGCGATTGTATCCATTGTGGTTAATGCCATCAATATTCCAATTGGTCTGGCTTTGATGAACCAAGGAAAGGGAACTCAAACGCAAGGGGTAAAGAAAAGCAATCCTGTGATTGATGCCTTGAAAGAACCCGTGTGTTGGGCACCGATATTGGCCGTGATTCTTGTGTTGCTTGATATTAAGTTTCCGGTAATTCTAGATCCGAACTTTGAGTTGATTGCCAAGGCCAACTCCGGCGTAGCAGTATTTGCTGCCGGTCTGACATTGAGCGGCATGAAGTTCCAGTTGGATAAGGAAGTGGTGTACAACACCATCCAGAAGCTTATTTTGATGCCGGCTGCTCTCCTCATTGTAGGGTTGCTCTTCCATATGGAAGCCGACAAACTTCAGATGATGGTTTTGGCAGGTGCCTTGCCACCGGCATTCTCAGGTATCATTATCGGTAATCAGAATCAGCTTTACGAACGGACGGGTACATCCTCGTTGGCATTCAGTATCTTGCTGTTTGTTATCGCGGCTCCGTTCTGGATTTGGGTAACACGTTTGTTTGCATAATTTCTACATCTCGAATAAATTCATTACTTTTGCATCAAGTTTAAGTAATGAATTTATTTTATGGATTTACAATATTTGATTCGTTTGGAAGAAAAGATGCAGGACGACCTTTTGCGTCTTTGCACTCAGCGTGGTGCGTTGAAGGGAGTGTTGCTGGCAACCGAAGACATTGATGAACACTGGAAGATTCTGGCTCCTGAATATATGGGGGATGCTGTGCCTGAGATTGCCAAGTATCCTACTGTGTCTGTTTCATGGGCTGCCTATTTGGGCATGGCTGTAGCATACGGTTGGGATGCTGATTGGGAAACCTACCTCAAGATGCCTTATCAGAGCTATTACGGTGAGCAAGGATTTGATGATTTGGACGAGCACATTGTGCGAGACTTGCTTCGTATTCCTTTGGATAGCCGTACAGCGAAAGAATTGGAAGCAACCATTCGTTCATGTGGTGAGAAGGCGGTGGATTTGATCCGTTTCGAGCAAGTTCCACCACAGAGTGAAATGGCGTTCCACGTGTTTTCCCGTGCCTGCAAGGCGATGTATCGCATCGGCGCTGCTATCCAATTGAAGCGAATGGGGTATAATTTTGAGAAAGTTAATTTAGGCAATTAATAGAAAAGACGGATTTCATATTTTAATGAGATCCGTCTTTTTTTTATCACTTCACAAGGATGGATTTGGCAATCCCCATTTCCAATCCTCTCAATTCGGCTAGTCCTCGCAGACGTCCGATGCAGCTATATCCCGGATTGGTTTTCTTCTTCAAGTCATCTACCATTTGATGACCATGATCCGGTCGCATAGGGATGGAAACACCTCTTTGCTGTTGCAATTCCAAAAAGGCTTTCATCACACCATACATATCTACGTCTCCTTCCAGATGGTTTGCTTCGTGGAAGTTTCCTTCCGCATCACGTTGGGTACTACGCAAGTGTACAAAGTTGATTCGGTCGGCAAAACGAGTCATCATGGCAGCACAATCATTGGCACTGCTGACACCCAAAGAACCTGTACAAAGACAAAGTCCGTTACTTTCGTTTGGAACCGCATCAATCACCATTTGGAAATCTTCGGCTGTGCTCATGATTCGAGGTAGGCCGAGGATAGACATTGGAGGATCATCCGGATGGATAACCAGCTTGACACCCACTTCGTCGGCTACAGGACAAATCTCTTGGAGGAAATAAATCAGGTTATCACGAAGCTTTTCTGGGGTGATGTCCTGATAACGGTCGAGTTCCTTTTGGAATTGCTCCAAAGTGAAACTTTCTTCGGAACCAGGCAATCCGGCTATCATGTTTCGTACCAAACGTTCCTTTTCTTCTTCACCCATTTGTTCAAAACGAGCTTTGGCCTTTTCGATTTCACTTTCAGTATAATCGGCTTGGGATCCCGGACGCTTGAGTAAGAAGAGGTCAAAAGCGATGAAAGCTGCCCGTTCGAAACGGAGTGCACGACTTCTGTCTGGAAGTTCATAAGCTAAATCGGTACGTGTCCAGTCGAGTACAGGCATAAAATTATAAGTAACAATCTTTATGCCGCATTGACTCAGATTACGTAATGACTCCTTATAGTTCTCAATGTATTGCTTGAAATTGCCAGTCTGCGTCTTGATATGTTCATGTACAGGTACACTTTCAACAACCGACCAGCTAAGACCGGCTGCTTCGATCATTTCCTTACGCTTACTAATTTCTTCAACGCTCCATACTTCTCCATTCGGAATATGGTGTAAAGCATTGACAATACCGGTTGCACCAGCTTGTCTGATATCCCAAAGGCTGACGGGATCATTCGGCCCGTACCAACGCCAAGTTTGTTCACAAAGTATCATATCGGTTCTATTTTTACATTGCAAAAGCATTGAAACCACCGTCAACGATAGCTACCGTTCCGGTTACAAAGCTTGAAGCTTCACTGATCAAGTATTGAATTGTTCCGCAAAGTTCTTCCGCTTTACCCATGCGACCGAATGGAGTCTGACGGATAACATCTTGTCCGCGTTCTGTATAACTTCCATCCGGATTGGTCAAAAGCGAGCGATTCTGTTCAGTAAGGAAGAATCCCGGTGCAATGGCATTGATGCGGATACCTTCACCAAACTTTTTCGCTACTTCTGTTGCCATATAAGCGGTATAATTGCTGATACCAGCTTTCGCTGCAGCATAACCACAAACTCGTGTAAGAGGACGGAATGCAGCCATACTGGAGAAATTGACGATAGCACCTTTCTTTTGTTCTACCATTGGCTTCAAGAATACTTGAGTTGGCAAAACGGTACCTACCAAGTTCAATTCAAGTACACGTTGGAATTCTTCCACTTTAAGGTCGAAGAAAGTTCCGGTAGGTGCAATGGTTGCACCTGGCATGTTACCACCTGCAGCATTCAAGAGTGCATCGACTTTACCATAAGCTGAAAGGATATCTGCTAGATTTTGTTCCAATGCTTCCCGATTCATTACGTCGGTTGTGAGGAACATCGCTTCACCACCATTCTGCTTGATTTCGTTAACAATGGCATTTCCCACTTCCGCTTTACGTCCCAGAATAACAACTTTTGCTCCTTCTTCGGCCAAGTGAGCAGCGATGGCACGTCCCAATACACCTGTACCACCGGTAATAACAACCACTTGATCCTTGATATTAAATAAATTTTTCATGGTTTCTATCGATTAAAAGTTAAAATATTGTACAGCATTACGATAACAAATGTCTTCTATCATTCCTTCCACGCGAGACATTTCACTTTCTGGAATCAGACCATCTTCTACATCCTTTCCTATCATATTACACAAGATACGGCGGAAGTATTCATGACGAGGGTAGGAGACAAAAGAACGTGAGTCGGTCAACATGCCGACAAAGCGGCTGAGCAGACCTTGTAATGAAAGGGCATTCATTTGTTGTTCCATTCCATCGATTTGGTCATTGAACCACCATCCCGAACCAAATTGAATCTTGCCAGGTATAGAACCATCCTGGAAATTGGCAATCATGGCAGCGATTATCGAATTTTCAGCAGGATTGATATTGTATAAAATGGTTTTTGCCAATTGATTGTCTATATCCAGTGCGTTCAAGAAGTGAGCGATGGCTTCACCAGAGCGATAATCACCAATGGTATCAAATCCGGTATCCGGTCCCAGTTTTCTGAACATGCGGGTATTGACATTACGCATCGGTCCGAAATGGAATTGTTGCACCCAACCTTTGGCATGATTCATACGGCAAAGTTCCAATAAAATGGCTGTTTGCAACTTCATGCATTCTTCTTCCGAGAGCGTATTTCCGGAAATGACTTTCAAGAAGAGGCTTTCTGCTTCTTCTGTAGAAGTCTCTGCCCATGGGAAGTTGCTGACACCATGATCGGCTACCTTGCAACCCACAGAAGCAAAATAGTCGTGACGGATTTGCAAGGCTTGAAGGAGTTCTGCATACGAGGTAATGTTGATACCTGCTACATTTCCCAATTGCTTGATGTATTGTGCGTAGACCTGAGGATCGCTTGCATTCATAGCCTTGTCCGGACGCCAAGTAGGCAATACCTTCACTTCGAATCCGCTTTCACGAATCTGCTTGTGGTATTCCAACGAGTCAATAGGATCATCCGTAGTACATACAACTTCTACCTGATAGCGTTTCATTAATCCTCTGGCACTCATGTCTGCTTCAGCCAATTTGAGGTTACAAGCATCGTAAATGCGCTTTGCTGATTCCGGATTCAATGTTTCGGTGATACCGAATGCGGTACGCAATTCCAAGTGAGTCCAGTGATAAAGCGGATTTCTAAACGTATAAGGAACTGTTTCTGCCCATTTCTGGAATTTTTCCCAATCGCTGGCATTTCCTGTAATGTAATGTTCGTCTACACCGTTTGCACGCATGGCACGCCATTTGTAGTGATCACCACCCAACCATAATTCTGTAATGGTCTTGAAGCGATGGTCCTCTGCTATCATTTGAGGAGAAAGATGGCAATGATAGTCTATAATCGGCAATTTAGCCGCATGATTATGATATAGATGTTGAGCCGTTTCTGTAGATAATAGAAAATCGGCATCCATGAATGGCTTAATCTTTTTCATTAGATTATATATTAATTGTTAATAACAATAGGTTTGTACTTAGGTACCAATGCTTTCATGACACACCATGCCACGAGATAAGCTACGGCACAGTAGCAGAAGATAATCATATAACCGGCTGGTTTACCACTGAATCCCATGAATTGGAAAGCTTGTCCTTGTGCTTCGGCATAGTCGAAAAGCACACCGGCTCCTTTGTTGACTAAGAAAGAGGTGATACCACCAGCCATATTACCGATACCTGTGATGGTAGCAACGGTCGATTTCGGGAACATGTCGCTAACTGTAGAGTATATATTAGCAGACCATGCCTGATGACCAGCTCCTGCCAAACCGATAATGATAGCAGGGAACCATACCGAAATGTTCTGCAACGGTTGAGCAAACAAAGCAAAGATAGGTAAGAAAGCGAAAAGCAACATCGCTCTCATACGTCCAGCGTATGGTTCCATTCGTTTCTTTTCAACAAAATATTTAGGCAAATAGCCACCATAGAAAGAAACGACTGTTACGATGAGGTAAAGTACAAAGACTAACAATTTACCGGTAGTTGTCTGCATGGTATAACCACATTCAGAGAAATAGGCTGGTGCCCAGAACAAGAAGAACCACCATACACCATCGGTGATGAATTTACCCAAAAGGAAAGACCACGTCTGTCTGTAAGTCATACATTTGAGCAAAGGAATTGCTTTTTCCTTGTTAGGATCATTCTTAGATACAGTTTGTTTACCTTCTTCGCCATCTTGTTGGATATACTCCAATTCCGCTTTGTTCACGTGCTTTGAATTTTGCGGTTTGTCATACATATAGATCCAGAAGAACATCCATATAAATCCGACAGCACCAATGATGATGAAAGCCATTTCCCAACCGAAATAATCAGCCAGTACAGGAATAGTCAATGGAGCTGCCAATGCACCGATAGAAGAACCAGCGTTGAATATAGATGTAGCCAAGGCACGGTCCTTTTTTGGGAAATATTCGGCTATTGTCTTGATGGAAGCAGGGAAGTTACCCCCTTCACCTAAAGCCAGAATCGCACGACAAACCAGGAATAACCATACACTGACTGTAGCTATGCCACTAGCAGCAAGAGAACCATTTTCAATCGCTTTTAAAGCTTCAATCGATTCAACTCCTTCGATGGTCATAGTAAGCCATCCGCATCCGGCATGCATACATGCACCTAGTGACCAGATACCAATAGCCCAAAGAAATCCTTTCTTGGTACCCATCCAGTCGACAAAGCGTCCGGCAAAAAGACATGCTACTGCATAGAACAACGAGAAGAAACCGGTAATTGTTCCGTAGTCTGAGTCTGTCCAATGAAATTCTGGAGCGATGTAATCTTTCCAGGTTAATGAAAGAACTTGTCGATCCAAGTAATTGATGGTTGTTGCAAAAAATAGCAATACGCAAATCCACCATCTCCAATTCGTCATTAATGTGTTTTTCTTTTCCATGATTAGATTTTTATTTCTTGGTTATTTTACTATGTTTCGTTTCTTTAAAATCATCCGATTTGTTCAGGCAAACCAAGCCTTTGCTATGTGGTACGCATCGGCATTTCCCATACACCAGAATATCGGCTATTGTTGCTCGTTTTCCTCGGAAGAACTTGCTGACGATTTCCTGTTTTTCGTGGTCACGAAGGCGGTCTAGTCCCAATATACCTAAAGCAGAGGTGTTACGGACCATGTATCCATCGACCACTTTCCCGCATTTCTTGCATTTGAATTTTTGTGCAAAGTATTCTCTATGAATACAATTCTGATAGAACTGGAAATTGTAACATTCCTCATTACCGCAGAAGGTCACAGAGTCGGGGTGAGTAAGTTTTTCCTCGATGTTTTTCCAGTTGTCCTCATCTAATTGGTATTGAATAAGGACAATGCCTTTATCTTCGTAGAGATGAAGCGTTCTCTTGGTCGGTTTTTTCCGGATGAAGAATGTAAGGGCAATAAGAGGTTGTCCATGGCTATCCAGTAAACTGATATCCGGATGATGCTCTTCAATAGTCAGTTCCGTATCCAATGAAGTGATTTGCTGAAGCAAATCCTTGGAATATTTCCGATTGCAATACGGACAAGACCACTCAATGAATAAAGCTTTCTTTTGATTGATATATGCTTGTAACATAGAAACTGCTTCTTTTCGGAAGTGATGAAGAAGTACCGATTCACCACTACACGTTTCCGATTTCTTGAAATGGGCAAAGTGAGGGCGTTGCATACTTCCGTCTTTGCGGGCTATGATTCGTTCTCCACATTGAGGACAAACATAGGTACCGCCTTTTTCGGTGTTATCTACATGTAACACGTTTCCTTCTTCATCATATCCGATGATATGTAGCAGTTTCTTTGCCATAGTTGTCTATTTTTATCTGGACCACAAATAATTGGTACGATCGAATTCCCGTTCTTGTTTCAAGTCCTCGACGAACCGGTCTACTCGTTGCAACTGCCGTACGATATTGATCCGTTGTGGGCATTTGGGAACACACTGTCCGCATCCAGTACAATGACTGGCTTGTCGGAGCTTAGGAACGGATCGGTCGTATCCAATAAGGAATGCACGTCGGTATTCATGATACTTAGGGTCTTGTCGGTCAACAGGCATGCGGTCTTCGTTCACACACTTGTTGAAATGCAGCAATACACCAGGAATGTTGATTCCATACGGACAAGGCATGCAATAGCGACAATCATTACAAGGAATTAACGGATAGCGGACGAACTTCTGAGCAGTAGAATCGAGGAAATCCATATCTTCCTGTGTCAATGGTTCGAGAGGAGAGTATGTCTGAATGTTTTCCTTCAGATGCTCCATGTGAGGCATACCGCTGAGAACACTGAGTACATTCGGATGAGTTCCAGCAAATCGGAAAGCCCACGATGCAATCGACATATCGGGACGGCGTTGCTTCAAGATGGCGGCGATATGGTCGTGTACGTTTGCCAATCGTCCACCCAATAGTGGTTCCATGATGACCGCCGGAATGTTTCGTTTGGCCAATTCCCCATAAAGGTATTCAGCATTGATGTTGCGAGCATGTTCCTCCTGTGCATGTCGCCAGTCCACGTAATTCAATTGAATCTGTGCGAAGTCCCAAGTATATTTTCCTGCATCGTGCAAAGCGAGGAGGTAATCGAAAATCTTGACATCTCCATGGAAGGAGAAGCCTAAGTTACGGATGCGTCCTTTCTTCCGTTCTTCCAACAGATGGTCGAGTACACCATTGTTCAGGAATCGTCCTTCCAGTTCTTCCATGCCTCCCATACCGATACCATGCATCATCATGTAATCGATATAGTCCACTTGCAGTTCCTTGAAGGAATTTTCATACATCTTCAGGGTTTCTTCCCGGCTCCATTGATGCTTTTCGAGGTTTGAAATCTTGGCCGCAATGTACCACTTGTTTCTAGGATGTCGGTTGAGGGCGATACCAGTTACCCGTTCGCACTCACCGTCGCAATATACGGGAGCTGTATCGAAGTAGTTTACACCATGATCAATGGCATAATCCACCAACCAGTTCACTCTATCTTGGTCAATGATGCCTGTTTCCTTGTCCTTCAAAGAGAACCATCGCAAACATCCGTAACCCAACAAAGACACCTTGTCACCGGTGGTAGGAGTGGTGCGGTAAGTCATACCGCCTTCTTTCTTTTTAGGTGTAACCAAATCCGTCGATGCGGAAGATGCCTTATCGGAACTACATCCTGTTAGAGAGGAGAGACCGACCACCGAAGCAGCTGCATTTAACTTCTTGAGGAAAGTGCGTCGGTTAATGGCATTATTTGGTTTATTTTCTTTTTTCATGGATAGATACAAGTCTTTAGGTTAGAAGTAGCTGAGATTGTCAAAACTTGGTTGGAGTTCGCCTTTCTCAATACGATGGATGATTTCTACCACTCGGTCGTTCATTGGGGTAGGGCATCCCACCTTTCTACCATATTCGGATACTGCTCCATTGATGGCATCCACTTCTGTCAGTTTCCCCTTTTCCAAGTCCTGAAGCATACTAGCCTTGAGTTTGGCATGCTTACGGATAGCGATAGGGATAATGAAGAATGAGAAGGCACGTTTCAACGGATTCGTGTAATTGAGCAATTTTACAATGTCCTTGCCTTGAACCGGTTCGATACGGATACCGCCTTTCTGACACACATCGATACATTCCTTGATGATGGCTTGTACGATTTTGCGTGATTCCCGAGGACCAGCAGCTTCACCGAATGTGCAGCCCAATACGGCACTCATGCCCGAAAAAGCAGCATTAATCAACAACTTGCTCCAACGAGTACCGAGGAAATTTTCTTCTACATCCACTGTACCCATCAGTTCCAGCAATTCTTTAACCTTGGCGAAATGTTTGCTGCGGTTCTTCGAGATGGCTCCCAAAGAGAATGAAAGAGCATCCGGTTCGCTTGTCAGTTCACAGACACCCGGAGCTTGAAGCGTTGCTCCCCATGCAACCGTACTGCCCAATACTCGTTCTTCGCCCAACACTTCCGCAATTTGAACTTCCGGAAGACCATTTTGGAATGTAACCAAAACTCCGTCCGGAGCAAGATAGTTCTTGAGCATCTGCACCACTTCGGCATTGTGCTGTTGTTTGGTCATGAGGAACAAAATATCGTATTGTCCGCTCATTTCAGCGGGGGTATATGCTGTAACCGGTTGGCAGAACTGCATGGTTCCTACTACCTGAGCCCCTTTCGACTTCAAAGCTTCAACGTGAGCTTTGTTTCGGTTGATAAGCTCGATAGGCACACCGGCCTTACTGATAAATGCTCCGAGGATAGTACCTAATGATCCGGCACCATAAATGGCACACCTCGGGCATTTTGAAATTTCAGTCATAGTATTTATTAGGTTTTATGAATTATATACAAAGTTAGGAAAAAATATACTTTATATCAAACTTTTATCGAGATTAAGGACAAGCATACACCGGAATTAATTGATCTTCATTTGGCCAATGCGGAAGGAAGAAAAGTGGATAGGGCGAACCACCCACACCAGCCCATTCAATGCGCCTCACATAATTGAAATCGGGTGCACCGAAAGCAAACGAGCGACCATATAGCAGAATAGCTCTACGTCCTTCGTCCTTTTTCCACAAGCCGCCTCCGTAAGGGCAATCCTCGCCCCAACTTAAGAGGTCACGATGCTGATACACATGTCCGAACTTCAATACTCCGTCCTGATTGATGATGAATTTTTGATACATGTCGTATTTTTTATCCTTTATGAACTATATACAAAGATAGATAAATTTTATAATAATGTTTGTATGAAACGGCTTGGATATGGCGGGAAATGTTTAAATTTGGGGAGAATTAACCTAAAATAAATGAAGACATGCGTTATCCTAAATTTTTCTTGTTGCTATTTGTTTCAATGATTCTGTTCTCAGCGTGCAAGCCGTCGTTTGAACAGAAGACCAGCCAAGCCATTCAAGATGTAATGAATGAGTTTAAGGCGGTCGGTGTTTCGGCTGCTGTGGTGAAAGATGGCAAAATCGTGTATAATGAATCTTTCGGATATAAGAACCTGAATACACAAACTACTCTCACCAATGACGATGTCATGCGTATAGCATCCATCTCCAAGTCGTTTACGGCTACTTCTCTTCTTCAACTCGTGGACAAGGGAGTGATTTCTTTGAATGATGATGTCAGTGACTTAATCGGTTTCAAAATCAGAAACCCACATCATCCAGAAATTCCTATTACTTTAAAAATGGTTCTCTCGCACACAGCAAGCATCCGTGATAAGGAAGATTATTTTACTTTGGATCACTTGAATCCAGCTGTTTATGGCGATTGTGAAGAATCATATTTTGAATACAAGCCAGGTGAGGGATACAACTATTCGAATATGGGATTAAATCTCGCAGGTACCATACTTGAAAAAGTATCAGGAGTGAGATTTGACGATTATGTGAGAACAAATGTAATTCATAAACTCGGACTCTATGGCGGTCATAATATTGACTCATTGGATGCCAACCGTTTCGCTCTGATTTATACGAATAAAAATGGAGAGTATGTGGAATCAAAAGGAGCTTACAAGAGCCGGTCAGAGGATATGCCAAGTTATGTATTCGGATATTCTTCGCCTATCTTTTCTCCGACAGGCGGTGTAAAAATATCTGCACACGATTTGGCCATTTATATGATGATGCACATGAACGGTGGAGCGTATAATGGTGTCCGTATCATTTCGGAAGAAAGTGCGAAAGCCATGCAGACTCCAGTATGGAAGATCCAAAAGGAAGGAGAGGAGCAATACGGTCTTTGCCTTAGAGAGTTTATAGACTTTGTAAACGATGAAAAGTACAATGTGCCAGGTAGTTATCCTATCGGACATACAGGTGGTGCCTATGGTCTCAACAGTATTATGATTTGGAGCCCAGCAGACGGTTGGGGTATTGTAGCGATGACCAATGGTTTTACTGCTGTAGAAGGCAAAAGTATCTTGAAGAGTCTTACTAATGCCATCTATGAAGCATGTATAAAAGAATAGTTATATTATTTTACAATCCAATACCCTAAGGCAACCAGTGAGAGTCCCACGACAAGACTGGTTGTCGCATAACAAAGAAAGCCGCTCCAGTTATTGTTTTGGAGCATGTGCATACTCTCATTTGCAAAGGTAGAGAAGGTAGTAAATCCTCCGCATAGACCGGTTGTAAGCAAAAGGCACCACGAACTGCTTGCTGACCCTTGTTTGTCGAACAAAGCGAATATGGTTCCAAAAGCAAAACAGCCAATCAAGTTGACAAGCAATGTTCCCCAAGGAAACCCTGATGTGATGATATTCCTCATCAGTGCTGATATGGAGTATCTTAATGCTCCACCGAAGAAACTTCCTATCCCTACAATCAATATTGATTTTAACATACTTTCCATAGATTTTAGGAGCAAAGATAATACAAAAACGGCAACACAATGAAAGTGCTGCCGTTTTTTAAAGGATGTCGAAGCTAGATGCAGGACGATACACCAAAAGTGGTGGCGATAGCGGTCAGCACAGTAATGACGATGTTGAGGATTTTATTCCAGATGTTCCCTTTTTGGTCCATCATTCTTCACCTCCTTCCCCTTCTTCTTCCGGAGTTACCTCCTTCGAATACTTGATGTCTACTTTGGTAAAGCTCAAGCCTGCAAGGGCGTTGGCGAGGACACGACCTTAAAATCGAAAACGCAACTGGGTTGCGGGTTGCGTTTTCAGAAAATCTACACCATCACTATTCTATCGGAATCTGAATGATGGACAGCCATTTTTCAGGATCTTCCTGGTTCCAGATGCCATCGATGTAGGTGGTACGCGGATGGCCGGCTATCTTGTAGCCTTTCTCTTCCACGAAGGCAAAGGCTTCGGCATACGATTCGTAGAAACGTTCGTACGGACCATAATGCTGCATGCAGAGTGCTTTTGGTACCTCCGGAAGGCGCTTGAACTGAATGATACTGCTATTGATTCCCATTTCTTCCACCTGTTCGCAATACTCGATATCGATGTTGGTCGGCGTGTATTCCTGCTGATGCTCGATGGTGAAGCAGTAGCCCGGAAGCGGACATTTGCAGCCCAAGCGTTGCATTTCCGGTCCGATGACAGTACAACACAACTCTCCCAAGGCGGAATAGTCGGCAATGACTTCACGATGCGATGCCACAATTATTTCGGGCAACGA